>JBDHHZ010000118.1:0-7566 GCA_039589115.1 Gemmatimonadota bacterium
TTCCCGTCTTTAGAGGGGAGCTCTGATCATGGCCAGCTATCCTGCAGCAGCCCAATCCGGGGGCCGCTTCGAGACGTACTCGTGGCTGTTCATGCGAGTATCGGGGATCGTTCTTCTGCTGATGGCCGTGTTTCATTTGATGCTCATGCACTACGGCATCGGCGTGGAACACCTGAACTACAACGTGGTGGCAGAGCGCTGGCAGAACCCGTGGTGGAAGCTCTACGATTTCTTCCTGCTCGCCTTCGCGCTGACGCATGGGACGAACGGCGCACGCATCCTGATGGACGAGTATATGCGTGCCAGCGGCTGGCGGTTGTTTCTCAAGATCGTCTTGAGTCTCCTTTACTTCACGTTGGTGGTGATGGGGGCTTGGGTAATTGTGACCTTTGGATAGTGTCCGAGACGACATGTCGACACGCGTGGAATATCATCAGCTAGATGCCGTTGTGGTGGGTGGTGGCGGGTCGGGATTGGCCGCCGCCGTTTATCTGGCGCGGCAACCGGGTATCCGAGCCGGTGTGATCAGCAAACTGTATCCAACCCGCTCCCATACGGGTACCGCTCAGGGTGGTGTTGGAGCGGCACTGGGCAACTGCGACCCGGAAGGTGACTCGTGGGAGTGGCACATGTTCGACACGGTCAAGGGCAGCGACTACCTGGCTGACCAGGACGCCGTAGAGATCTTGTGCAAGGAGGCGATCGACGTCGTCTACGAGCTCGAGCATATGGGCTTGCCGTTCAGCCGAACGCCGGACGGCCGTATCGCTCAGCGCCGCTTCGGAGGGCACGCCGTCAACTTCGGCGAGAAACCGTCGCGGCGGGCCTGCTACGCGGCCGACCGCACCGGTCACATGATCCTCCAGACTCTGTACCAGCAGTGCGTCAAGCATAACGTCGAGTTCTACGACGAGTACCAGGTCGTCGATTTGTTGGTGGAGGGCAATCGCTGCAATGGGGTAGTCGCGATCGAGATCGAGACAGGGACGCTCCACGTCTTTCATGCCAAAGCGGTCCTGTTCGCCACCGGCGGCTGGGGCCGCATGTTCGAGATCACGTCGAACGCTGTGACGCTGACCGGCGATGCGCCCGCCTTGATCTGGCGTTGTGGGTTGCCGCTGGAAGACATGGAGTTCTTCCAGATCCACCCGACCGGCATATACAAGCTCGGAATCCTGATCACAGAAGGCGTGCGCGGCGAAGGCGGTGTCCTGAGGAACAGCGAGGGCGAGCGTTTCATGGAGCGGTACGCTCCGACGATGAAGGATCTGGCGTCTCGCGACGTGGTTTCCCGGGCGATATACCTCGAGGTCAAAGAGGGAAGGGGCGTGGACGGCAGGGCCTGCGTGAACCTGGATGCCACGCACCTGGGCCGCGATGTGATCGAGGAGAAACTGCCCGATATCGCCGATTTCTGCCGCACCTACATCGGAGTAGATCCTGCCGTAGACCCGATGCCGGTTCAGCCGACGGCTCACTACGCGATGGGCGGCCTTCCCACAGACGCTGACGGACGCCATCTCGCCGATGCGGACGGTACGATCGTAGACGGGCTATATGCGTCGGGCGAATGCGCCTGCGTGTCGGTGCACGGCGCCAACCGGTTGGGTACGAACTCGCTGCTCGATCTGATCGTCTTCGGTCGGCGCGCCGGGTTGCACATGGGCGCCTACGCGCGTGGCGCCGATTTCGGGGAAATACCTGCCGATGCGGCGGATCGAGCGATCGAGCAGCTCGAACGTATCCGCGAGGGTAAAGGCGAGCGGGCGGCGGTCATTCGCGATGAGATGCGGGCCGTGATGACCGACCACGTATCGGTATTCCGTGAGGAGCCCGGTCTCGAGAAGGCGGTAGAGAAGATAAAGGAGCTTCGCGAGCGTTTCCTCACCGTCAAGGTCGATGACAAGAGCGAGCGCTTCAACCTCGATGTGCTCGAGGCTTTCGAGCTGGGCTGTTTGCTGGATTGCGCCTACTCGACCGCGACGGCGGCTCGGAACCGAACGGAGAGCCGTGGGGCGCACTATAGAGAGGACTGCCCGAAGCGCGATGATGGGGAGTGGTTGAAACACACATTCCAGCATCTGCGTGGAAATGACGTCGAGTTTTCCTACAAGCCGGTCACGATTACACGCTTCGAACCCAAGGAACGAGTCTACTAGAGGACGACATGCGAGTTCGCTTCGAGATCAAGCGATACGACCCGGAGGTCGACGAAGCGCCCCGCTTCCAGACCTACGAAGTCGAGCTGGAAGAGACCGACCGCGTACTGGACGGCTTGAACGAGATCCGCTGGCGCCAAGACGGGACCCTCACCTTCCGGCGCTCGTGCGAGCACGGCATCTGCGGATCCGATGCCATGCGCATCAACGGCCGGAATCGCCTGGCGTGCAAGACACTGATCCGCGAAGTCGGCGATCGTGTCAGGGTCGAGCCCATCCTTGGCTTTCCCGTCGTCAGAGACCTGGCCGTCGACCAGCGGCGCTTCTTCCGCAACTACCGCAGCGTCCTACCGTTCCTGATCAACGAGGACCCGGCGCCGGCACGCGAACGGCTGCAGAGCACTGAAGATCGAGAACGCTTCGACGATACCACCAAGTGCATCCTATGCGCCGCCTGCACCACGGCCTGCCCCTCCGCGTGGGGCGACGAGGCGTTCGTCGGGCCCGCCGCCATCGTTCAGGCCCACCGGTTCATCTTCGACAGCCGCGATCAAGGCGCCGGCGAGCGGCTGGCGCGGCTCACGGCCCGCAGCGGCGTCTGGGGCTGCCGGACCGTCTTCAACTGCACGATGGCCTGTCCGCGAGACATCCAGGTTACCAAGGCCATCGCGGAGGTGAAGCGGGCGGCGATAATCGGCGGCCGCTAGTTCAAGTGCAGGTTGCGGACGGATCCGTAAGTTGCCGCCACCATGTACGTTAGACCAATCGATCTTACGTGACATCGGGATGATGAGCCCCGCGCCTGTGGGTTTGAAGGTGTGAACTACCTAACCTTCTTGCTCCAATGGTATAATTGGCCCTATCTGGCTGGGATTGTCCTGGCCGGCGCCTCTCTGGTACGCCCGGTGTACTGGGATCGCCTGGGCTCCAGATTACGCGACATCCTCGGCCTCGCGAAGGTATCCGGCCGCAGCGTTCTGCGGGTTTTCGCGGTCTCACTGGCGCTCGTTGGTCTGACGATCAACGGAGCGCTGCACGACTACTGGCCGGCGGTGCAGGAACGAGGTTTCGTACCGGGTCTGGTGATCACGGTCACGCTGGCCGGGCTGGTGGCCCGTTCGATAGGGCGGATCTTCGAGCATCACTTTCCGCAATTCAAAGCGATCGCCTGGGGGGACGCCGGTCTGAGCGGCAAGGAAGGCCGCATCGTGAGCCGGCAGGTGAGTCCCGACTATCGTGCGGGTCGTGCACAGGTGATGAGTGAAGATGAGACGCTGCATATGGTACTGTGCAAGACTCGGGAAGCCGAGATTTACTACGGTGCGCTGGTGGTGCTGGGCGAGTACGATGATGAGGACGGGCGATATTACGTGGAACTGGTGGGCGGAGACGATGCTGCGACGGAAGCACATGAGCCGCAGGACGGCTGATCCCGGGGGAGCGAATGTGCGATCGCTGTGTTCGGCGTCGATGATCGCTCTTCTTTTCGTTGCGGGTTGTGGGACGGATGAGGCTGCGCGGGGGCTAGAGGCGATCACGGCGGAAACGCTGGACGCACATCTTCGGTTTCTCGCCAGCGATCAACTGGAGGGGCGTGGGCCGGGAACACGAGGCTCGGAACTGGCTGCCCGCTACATATCGGCGCAGTTCGAGCTAGCGGGGTTGGAACCGGCAGTAGGAGACTCGAGCTTCTTCCAGCCGGTCGAGTTGATCAGGGCGCTGCCGCGTCCGCGGCTTTCGCTCCGCGCTCCGGGCGGTGCGTCGTTGGAGCCGGCCTATGGGACGGAATACGTGGGCTGGTCGGGAACCCCGGTGGAGTCGGCTGACGTGGTCGGCGAGCTGGTATTCGTCGGCTATGGTATCTCGGCGCCGGAGAGGGGCTGGGATGACTATAAGGACCAGGACGTCAGTGGTCGGGTGTTGCTGTTTCTTGTCAACGATCCCGGGCAGGGGGCGCCGGGCCGCTTCAGCGGAGATACGCTGACTTACTACGGTCGCTGGACATACAAGCTGGAAGAGGCCGCGCGCCGAGGCGCTGCTGGCGCGCTCCTCATACACACGCGCGAGTCGGCAGGATACGGATGGAACGTGATCCAGAGCTCTGCGGCGGGCGAGCGTATCGTCTTAGAGCCGGTTCCTGGGATCCAGGGCCTGGGCTTCGAGGGCTGGGTGAGCCGGGAGATGGCGGAGCAGGTCATCTCGATGGCCGGTCTCGACTTTGCGACGCTGATGGAGTCGGCCCGCTCGGAGAACTTCCGGCCGATCCCCACGGGTGTGACGGTGACGGCGTCGGATAGGGGCCGAATCGAGCGCTTTGCCGATGCGAACGTCGCCGGGCTGCTACGGGGAAGCGATCCGCAACTGGGCGATGAAGTCGTGGTCTTCACGGCGCACTACGACGGTCACGGGGTGGGCACTCCGGTGGACTCGGATTCCATCTACAACGGTGCCTACGACAATGCGTCGGGCACCGCGCTGCTCATCAGCCTGGCGGAGGCCTTCGCCAGGCTGCCGCGGCGACCCTCGCGCTCCATCCTCTTCCTCGCGGTGACCGCCGAGGAGTCGGGCCTACTGGGATCGAGATATTACACCCAGCACCCTTTGATCCCACTGGCGCGAACTGTTGCGAACATCAATATGGACGGGGCCAACCTGTGGGGCCGGACCGAGGACGCGGTGGTCCTCGGCGTGCAGGGCTCGAGTCTGGAGGCGACGGCCGAGGAAGCGGCGGAAGCGGAGGGGTTGAGCCTTACCGGGGATCGCGCACCGGAGCAGGGATATGTGTACCGCTCCGATCATCTGGTCTTCATGAACGCCGGTGTGCCCGCCGCCTACGTCGACCACGGGCTCGCTTACATCGGGCGGTTACCGGAGTGGGGGCTTCGGATGCACCGCGAATACAACGAACGGCACTACCACCAGCCGAGCGATGAGTACCGGCCCGACTTCGATTTGGGTGGTGCGGTCCAGCAGTGCCGCGTCGCCTTCAGGATGGGGCTTAGTGTGGCGAACGCCGCGAGCAGGCCCACCTGGAAGGCCGGGTCGGAGTTCTCTGGGGGTGACGGCCCGTAGGCCGGCGCCTCTAGATTTTGGGAAGTGTGACGCCTATCTGCTTCTGGTACTTGCCCTTGCGATCCCCGTAGCTGGTCTCGCACACCTCGTCAGACTCGAAGAACAGGACCTGAGATATCCCTTCGCCGGCGTAGATCTTCGCCGGTAGCGGGGTGGTGTTGGAGATCTCCAGCGTCACATGTCCCTCCCATTCCGGCTCGAAGGGCGTGACGTTGGTGATGATCCCGCAGCGGGCGTAGGTCGATTTGCCCACGCAGATGGTCATGACTTTGCGCGGGATACGGAAGTACTCCACCGAAGTGGCCAAGGCGAAGGAATTCGGCGGGATGATGCAAACGTCACCCTCGAACTCGACGAACGATCGGTCGTCGAATTGCTTGGGGTCCACCATGACGCTGTTGACGTTTGTGAAGATCCGGAACGCGCGAGCCACTCGCATGTCGTAGCCATACGAGCTGAGCCCATAGGAGATCACCCCGTCGCGGACCTGCTTCTCCTCGAACGGGTCGATCATCCTGTGTTCCTGGGCCATCTTGCGGATCCAGTGATCGCTCTTAATGCTCATGCACACTCCAGTTATGGGATTGGAAGCCGCAGGGTGGGTGGCACGAATATAGCGGCGGAGTGCCCTATATCAAGGTGTTTTTTCTATTGACAGGCCGTTAGGCGGTGTTATTATGGCCGCGATTTCGGAGCCAGTTCACGATGCTGGAGGGTGACTCACGATGATGCGGGAGTATGTGCCCGTCCTGATGATCTTCGCCATGAGCCTCGGCGCCGCCGCGGTCATGGTCATCGGATCCGCCATATTCAGCACCTATCGCCGAACACCCGTCAAGTCCGAGCCATACGAGTCCGGGATACCGCCCATTGGGGACACGAGGGATCGCTTCGCCGTGAAGTACTTCGTCGTGGCGATGCTGTTCCTGTTGTTCGACGTTGAAGTCGTCTTCTTGTTTACCTGGGGCGCGGTGTTCAGGCGGCTGGGGCTGTTCGGGTACGTGTCGATCATGATCTTCCTGGTTCTGCTGATCGCCGGCCTGCTGTACGAGTGGCGGAAGGGCGCTCTGGAGTGGGATTAGGGCCCACCCTGGGCCAGCGGCGGGGGAATGCCGCCTTTGGGTGGAAGAGCTAGAGAATGGCAAGAGGAGACAAGAGCACGGACGGTAGCGAGCATCGCCAGGTAGAGACGGAGATCCCGCGCGGCTGGATCATTGCGCGCTTGGATGATCTGGTCGTCAATTGGGCGCGTCGCGGTAGCATCTGGCCCATGCCGTTCGGCACGGCCTGCTGCGCGATCGAGATGATGGCGACGGGGGCATCCAAGTACGATATGGCGCGGTACGGGATGGAGCGCATGGGGTACACGCCTCGGCAGGCCGACGTCCTGATAGTGGCGGGTCGTGTATCCTACAAGATGGCCCCGGTGATGCGCCGGATCTGGGACCAGATGCCCCAGCCGAAGTGGTGCATCAGCATGGGGGCCTGCGCGTCAACCGGTGGCGTGTTCGACACCTACACGCTGACCCAGGGAATCGACACGGTCGTCCCCGTTGACGTGTACGTGCCCGGGTGTCCGCCGCGTCCCGAGGGGCTCCTCTACGCGCTCTTGATGATCCAGGAAAAGATCAAAGGCGAGTCGGTCAAAGATAATCGCCCGCGCGAGGAAGACCCGGAGCGCGTCGGGAAGGCTCAGCTATCGCCTGACGAAATAGAGCTCATCGCTCAGCCGTTCGGGAACTCGACGTTCCAGAACCGGGTCAGCGGTCTCGAGAGCTCGTCTCCCATCCTTCGCCCAGGCGACCGCAAAGATTGACGAGGTCCGTCCGGGCCACGAGGCCCGTGGCGGAACGCCGCGCAGCCCGCCGACGACTGCTTGTGCCGGCCAGGCGTACACGTGAACGACAGGTCCGATGAGATGTCACCGAGTACAAGCTCGGGAGTCTATGTAAGGAGTAGATCTGACGCGGCCGCGGATGTGCCCGACGTCAGAGAACTGCGCTCCAAGTTCGGGGGCGCGATCCGATCGGCGCAGTTCGACGCGGCGGGCGAGCCGGTCGTCTATATGGACCCAGCGCAGAACCTCGAGATCATGCGATATTTGCGCAAATCCCGAGGCTACGACCTGCTGAACGACGTCACGGGCCTGGATCTGGGGGGCGGTACCCCTCTGGAGCTCGTTTATCAGCTATGGTCCACGGAGGACTGCAGGTCGCTGCGCGTCAAGGCTCAGATCTCTCCCGATAACCCCAAAGTCAAAAGCGTCTACGAGCTCTGGCGCTCCGCCGACTGGTTGGAACGCGAAGCCTACGACATGTTCGGCTTCAACTTCGAA
>JBDHHZ010000119.1:0-16674 GCA_039589115.1 Gemmatimonadota bacterium
GTGGAATCACGTGCAGCAGCTCCCGATCGGGAGGAACGACCACGGCGCGGGCCACCTCGTGCACGCGATTGATATCGCCTTCATCGATCTCGTCGTCCCCGATCGCCACTATCCCGTTCGAAGTGCTCGTCTGCACGTATTCGGCGGAGATACCGACATAGAGGCCGCGAGGCTGCACGCCAGCCATCAACTCGGCTTGCTTGAGCGCCAGGCGGATCTCCTCGGTCGTCTCCTCGATGTTGCTCACCGCATCGCGACGAACACCGTTGGGCTTCACCTGCCCGACGCCAAGGACCTTGACCTGGCCCGCACGATCTCCATCCAGAACCAGCTCGCCGAGTACGGCGCACGTCTTGGTCGACCCGATGTCGAGCGCACCGATGAGATAAGGTGTCGCAATCATAGCTTCCCTCTCCGCACAACGATTTGTCCGGCGTAGCGTGCCTCCACAAAGGCCGCGTCGATGTCGCGATGGCGCAAGTCAGCCAGCGTGGCACGCACGCGTCTGGCCAGCGCTTCATCGATCTCGGCCGGTAGGGCAAGACGTTTCGCCGGTTGTGAGACTGCCAAATTCAAGATCAGTCCGTCGTCTTCCAGCTGTCGGAAATCGGATACGATTGCCGCCAAGCCAGGGTCCATGCGCCGAAGCGTCACGAAGATCTCCAGAGCGCTGAGCGCCGCGCTCTCGCGTAGGGTCGTCGAGTCGGCGGCCACCTCTACCGGCATCGTCAGCAACGGCAGGTCGAGTGACGTACCCGCCAGATCGATCGGAAGCAGCGTACCATTATCGCGAACCGCACGCAGCTCGGGCACGCCGACAAGCGCGACCGGCTCGACCTCTCGAACGACGATGCGAAGCGCGTGCAGCCCGGAACGCCGTACCTGGGCCTCTTCGATCAGCGGGTGCGTTACGAGCCAATGCTCGACGTGCGCGTAATCCTCCCAGACCGAGCGATCACTGCCGATCGCCGCCATGCGAAGCAACGAGTCGGGTGCAAGCCAACGAGTTCCTACGACCTCCACGCGGCGAACGTTGAAGTAGTCGATGCCGGCTAGCAGCTTCAGTCCCCACATCGAGCCGGCGATCCCGCCGACGACCACGAGGAGTCCCAGCAGGAAAGCGGCTCGCGGCAGAGCGCTTCGCCCCTTCATGACACGGCCCCCAGTTCACGCAGGATCTCAGCCGGGAACCCCCAGAACTGGATTTCCGGCTCGAGGGAGATCCCGGTCTCGGCCATCACGCGCCGACGCGTTTCGGTCATCAGATCGATCACGTCGCTGGCTCGAGCGGAGCCCAGGTTGACGATGAAGTTCGCGTGCTTCATCGATATCTGAGCGTCCCCACGACGCTCTCCCCGCATCCCCACGCGATCGACCAGCTGCCAAGCGGACGGTGCCGGCGGCTCGGGGTTCTTCCAGGTGGAACCGCACGACGGCTGGTCGTAGACCTGGGCCTCCAGCTTGGCCTCGCGGCGACGCTCGTGCTCATCCTCCACCAGTCCCGAATCACCTAGCGGCGCTTCAATCTCGCCTCGTGTGAAGATGGCCACTGCATCGAGACCGATGCCGCGGTACCTGGGCTGCACGTCATCGCGACTCAGGCGCTTCGTCGTACCGTCCGGCCACATCGCCTCCGCCCATAGCGTTCGGTCCCAAATTCCCTCCTCAGCCGTCCCCGCATTCATGCGCAACGCACCACCCATCGTTCCTGGAACGGCTTCGAGTATCCATAGTCCGGTCCGGCTGGCGCGACGTGCCGCCTGCACAACGCTGGAGATGGACGCGCCGGCTCCGAAGGTGATCGTCTCACCGCGCAGAGCATACTCCGCGAACTCGCCTTCCAGCTGCAGCACTGGCACACCGGGCCCCTCGTCCGCTACCAGCACGTTGGCGCCGCGACCCAGTACCAGGACCCGGGCGCCGCCGAGATCGGCCAGCAGAGCGCGCAGCTCGTCCTCGGAGCTTGCACGTGCATAGGCAGGTGCGGGACCGCCGATCTTCCAGCGCGTGTAGTTCGCCAGAGGTTCGTCACGCATCCACATGGCTCCGTCCGAGTTCACTCAGCAGCGCGTGTGCAACGCCATCGATGTCACCGGCACCGAGAGTCATGAAGACATCACCGTCTCGCAGCTCGCCGCGCAGCGCGTCGAGCAGGTCCTTCAAATCCTCTACATGGCGCACTCGTTTCGGGTCGCCGGCCTGTCGAGCCGCATCAACGACGAGCGTCGCGGAGACACCAGGGATCGGCGCCTCGCGGGCGGGATAGATCCCGGTGACGAAGACGACATCGGCCCCTACCAGAGCCACTCCAAACTCACGAGCGAAGGCGCGCGTCCTGCTATAGAGATGCGGCTGAAACGCAATCACCAATCGTCGGCTACCGAAGGCCTGGCGCGCGCTGTCCAACGTTGCCAGCACCTCGGTGGGGTGGTGCGCGTAGTCGTCCACCACCGTGACACCGCCCGCGTCTCCAAGCACCTGGAAGCGTCGCTCCACGCCCGTGAAAGCCGCGAGGGCCGGGCGAGCCATGTGCGGCTCCAGGCCGAGCGCCAGCATGACGCCCAGGACGGCCAGCGCGTTGCGCACGTTGTGCTGCCCTCTGAGAGCAAGCTCGAAATCGCCCAGCGACTGCTCGCGCCAGCGAGCGGAGAAAGTCGTGCGATCAGGCTCATGAGCGATCGACTCGGCCCTGAGCGCGGCTTCTCGACCGAGGCCATAGGCCAGGGCTCGATCGCCCGCTACATCGAGCCGGCGGCGTACCCCGTCGTCATCGGCGCAGGCGATCACACGGCCGTCCTCGGGAACGCGGTCGACGAACGTGTCGAAAGCGGCCTCCATCTCTTCGAAGCTACCGTAGGTGTCGAGGTGTTCCGCCTCGACCGAAGTAATCACCGCATGCTGGGGCCGTAACGCCAGGAACGAACGGTCGTACTCGTCCGCTTCAACGACATAAGTCCGCGCTGCTCCGATGCGCGCATTGCCGCCCCAGCTCGGTACGCGCCCGCCGACCAACGCAGTGGGGTCGAGGCCGGCCGATTCCAGCGCCAGCGCGGTCAACGCGGTCGTCGTCGTCTTGCCATGCGTACCGCCCACGGCGATCAGCATGCCCGTGTTCACCAGGTCGGCCAGCGCCTGGCTCCGCTTGAGGACCGGGAGTCCGAGCATGCGAGCCGCTTCCAGCTCTGGGTGATCGCCAGGAACCGCTGCCGTGTGCACGACGGCCTTCGCCGCCTGCGCGTGCTCGGGGTCGTGTCCCCGGAAAATGTTCATCCCGCGACGTTCCAAATCGTGTGTCGTCTCGTTCGAGTCCTGGTCGCAACCGCTGACCTGCGCACCGCGCGCTTGAAGCAGCAGCGCGAGGCCGGCCATCCCTGCACCGCCGATCCCGACCAAGTGGATCGCGGCGCCCTGCTCCGCCAACTCGGGCAGTGCGACTGCGTCTCTCACCTGTCCTCCATCAGGCGCCAGAGGTCGGAGGCTATCTCGTCGGCCGCGCGTGGGTTGCCGCGCCCTTCAGCCGCCTGCCTCATCTCCTCCAGGCGCTGCGGCCAATTCAACAGCTCAACGATGGCATTCCAGAGATTCGCCGGCGCGCCTCTCACTTCCCGCTCTTCCAGGACGATCGCGGCACCGCCCTCTTCCATAGCGATGGCGTTCTGCAACTGATGGCCGGCCGCCGCGTGAGGAAGCGGAACGAGCACGGCCGGAACGCCCCAGGCGCAGAACTCCGCTAGCGTCAGCGCTCCCGCTCGTGAGATCGCCAGCGTCGTCAGTGCCAGTGCCTTCTCCATCTCGGCGATGTAAGGAACGGTGCGCACGGCGACCCGACTGCCCAACTTCGCCAGGCAGTTCGCGATTTCGGTGTGATGCGACGGCCCGGTCGACCAGAGGAGCTGGGCGTCCGGCGGCAGCGGCGGCAGCTCGTCGCTGTCAACGGCCCTCAGCGCCTCGATCAGCGCTGCGTTCAGCGGAGCCGCTCCCTGGCTGCCGCCAACAACCAGAACCACGCGACCCGGTGCCAACCCAAACTCACGTCGCACCGAATCGGGATGAGGCCTCTGTTCAGGCCAGCGTATTGGGTTCCCATGGACCCGCACCAGCGTGTCCGGACCCGGCCACAGGTTCTTCATCGCCCCCTCGTAACCCAAGTGAAGCTGGTCGACATAAGGCGCCAGCCAGCGCGTCGTGAGGCCTGGGTAGCTGTTCTGCTCCTGAATCGCCGTGGGCAAGCCCTTAGCGACGGCCCAGCCCACCACCGGCCCTGCTGCGTATCCGCCCGTCCCGACAACGAGGTGCGGCGGGAAGGTCGCGAACAGGCGTTGGATCTCGCGGCTCGCCAAGAGAGCCGCTGGTAAGAGCCGCCAGTTCCGCCACGGCCGGCTCCGACGAATCGGCTCGAGAGGTAGCAGTCGATGAGGAACCCCCATCTCAGGGAGGACCCGCGATTCGACACCTCTCTTAGCACCAACAAGTAGTATCTCGATCTCATCTCCGGCTCTCCTTCGCAGGGCGTCAGCCAGATTGAGAGCCGGGTACAAATGCCCGCCCGTTCCGCCGCCCGCGAAGATCGCTCGGTAGACCACGACATCACGCTCGCCAGCTGCCGATGTTGAGGAGGATCCCCACAGCCGCGAGCGAGACCACGAGACTCGAACCGCCGTAGCTGATGAACGGGAAGGTCACCCCAGTTGTCGGCAACAAGCCCAAACTCACACACATATGGATCAGAGCACTGACGACGATCAGCGCTGTCAAGCCAACGGCCAGCAGGAAACCGAACGCGTCCGGCGCACGCCGGGCGATGCGGAGCCCGAGGAAGCCAACCAGGCCCACGGCCAGCGCGACAGCGGCCGTGCCGACCAGACCCCACTCTTCGGCGATGACCGCGAAGGCGAAGTCGTTGTGAGGTTCCGGCAAGAAGTAGTACTTCTGCACGCTCTCTCCGTAGCCCACACCGAAGAGGCCGCCCGACCCGACGGCGATGAGCGACTGCCGCAACTGATAGCCCGTACCGGTCGGGTCGATGCCGGCATGCAGAAACGTCACGAGCCGCGCCACGCGGTAGCTGGCAGCCTGTATGAACTCCCAGAGAATCGGAATCGCCAGCACGCTGAGCAGTATGAAGTGACCGATCCGCGCCCCCGCGGCGAAGAGCACGATGGCACACAGCAAGCCGATCAGAGCGACCGAGGAGAGATCGGGCTCGAGCATGATGAGAAAGCCGACGGCGAGGAACACTACCCCGAAGGCCGCCAGTCCCCAGCGGAGGCTGCGAATCCGCTCTCCCTTCTTTGCAGCAAGAGCCGCCGCCCAGATCACCATCACCAGCTTCGCCACCTCGGACGGCTGAAAGCGGACGCCGAACTCCAGCCAGCGACGAGCACCATTACGCACTGGCGCGATGGCCTCCGTGCCAGGCAGTACCAGCAGCAGGAGCGCCAGGAGCGTGGCGCCCAGCAGCGGCCAGGCGAGTTGGGTGTAGATGCGATAATCGACACGGGCCAGCAGATAGAGCGCCAGCAGTCCGACGAGCGCCTTGCTCGCTTGCTGGCGCAGGTAGTAGTGGTCGGGTAACCCACCCTGCTGAGCCAGAAACGAGCTGGCGCTGTACACGGTCATCAAGCCGATGAGCAGAAGGAACACGGTGATGGCCAGCAGCGCGCCGGCGTCGCGGCGCGCGCTACCCGCCGCAGGCACGTAGGCATCGACCGTGACGGCAGAGACGAGATCTCTCACCGGGTCTCCTGGCTGGCTAGATCCATGAAGCGCTGTCCGCGTTCCTCGTAGTCGCGGAACATGTCGAAACTGGCGCAGGCGGGCGCGAGAAGAGCGGAATCACCCGGTTGTGCCAGGCTACGCGCCCGCCGCACCACATCCTCGAACGAACCCTCCTCTCTTACGACGTTGACTTCAGCTCCCAGCTCTGACTCGATCTGGGCGGCGGCCTCACCGTAGGCGATCACGGCCTTCACGCGACCCAACAAGTCCGGAAGCAGGCCTGCGAAGGATTCTCCCTTCGGCCGCCCTCCGAGCAGGAGCACCACAGGCCGCTCCATCGACTGCAGAGCGACACGCGTGGAGGCCACATTCGTCGCCTTCGAGTCGTTGACCCACAGCACTCCCCCCTCTTCGGCGACGGGCTGAAGGCGATGCGGAAGCGGCTCGAAGTCACGGAGGCTCTCCCGCACCACCGGCACCGGCACGCTCGCGTAGCCCACAGCCACAGCCATCGCGAGGGCGTTGGCCACGTTGTGAAGCCCGAGCAGCTTGAGCTCGCTCCGATCGACCAGCTCGACTTCCTCGTCGTCGTAGCGGGCGAGGAGGGTACCGTTCGACCCCAGGTAGGCTCCTTCCTCATGCTCCGGGAGCGACGAGGCGACCCGGAAGTAGCGAACGGCGCCTGGGCGATCTTCCGCCAACTGGAGCACGCCGTCGTCTTCGCCATTCAGGACCCAACGACTCTCGCCGTCAGCGTTATCGAACAAGCGCGCCTTGGCCGAGTAGTAATCTTCGACGTCGACATGCC
The DNA here is from genome assembly GCA_039589115.1 of Gemmatimonadota bacterium. Taxonomy (GTDB): domain Bacteria; phylum Gemmatimonadota; class Gemmatimonadetes; order Palauibacterales; family KS3-K002. The sequence continues at coordinate 6,527 of JBDHHZ010000119.1, forward strand.
AATCGAGATGATCCGGGCACAGATTCAGGAACACGCCGATCGCCGGCTTGAAGCGAGCGATATTAGCCAACTGGAACGAGCTGACTTCCGCCACGATCCACTCGTATTCCGCTTCCACCTCGGCAGCGAGCTCCGACAAAGCACGACCTATGTTGCCCCCGACTCCCACCCGCACCCCCGCGCGCTCGAGCATCGCACCGATCCAGGTGGACGTCGTCGTCTTCCCGTTCGTTCCGGTCACCGCGATGACAGGCGCGTCGAGGAAGCTGAACGCCAGCTCCAGCTCGGAGATAACCGGCAGCGAGCGGACCCGCGGATTCCTGAGAATCTCCGCTCTGGGTGGGATCCCCGGGCTGACGACCAACAAGTCACATCTCTCCAGCGCCTCGACGTCATGACGACCCAGCTCCACACGCACCGAGCGTCCGGCGATTCCGCGTATCTGGGCGTGCAACTCTTCGCTGTCAGCCAGATCGCTGGCGTAAACGGAAGCACCAGCCTGTGCCAACAGCCGCGTCGCCGCGCGGCCGCTGCGGCCCAGGCCCAGCACTCCGACCCGGAGCTCCGGCCAGGGTCCGGGAATCATCACCGCACCTTCAACGTGCTCATGGCGATCAAAGCTGCGAGCACCCCGGCGATCCAGAAGCGGACGACGACCTTCGACTCGGACCAGCCGAGTTGCTCGAAGTGATGGTGAAGCGGCGCCATCCGGAAGATGCGCCGCCCTTGCCCGTAGCGTCTTCGCGTGTACTTGAACCAACTCGTCTGCAGGATGACGGACATCGCTTCCGCGACGAACACCGCACCGACGATCAACAACAGGAACTCACCTTTGATCAAGACGGCCACTGCACCCAACGCGCCACCCAAAGCCAGCGAGCCGGTGTCACCCATGAACACCTCCGCCGGGTGACTGTTGAACCAGAGGAATCCGAGCGCGCCGCCCGCGACCGCGGCGCAGAAGATCGCCAGTTCCCCGACACCAGAGCCCGAGATAAAGTGACGCATCGACACGGCCGATCAGGTAGGCGAACAAGCCGAACGTGCACCCGGCGATCGCCGCAAGTCCTGCTGCGAGCCCATCGAGTCCATCGGTGAGGTTCACGGCGTTCGCGCTTCCACTGATCACGAGAGCGACGAACGGAACAAAGAACGGTGCCCATACCACGAGCCTCAGGTCCTTGAAAAAAGGCAGAGTCGTGTGGTTCGCGGGATACTCGCTGAGAGGATACTTCCAGAGAAGGAAACCCAGCAGCAGACCCAGGGCTATTTGACCGACGAACTTGTAGCGTGCCACGAGACCCCGCGACTCCCGTTGGACGACCTTCAAGTAGTCGTCCACGAACCCAAGCACGCCCATGCCGGCCGTCAGGCCCAGAGCTAGGAGGATGTAGGCATCATCCAGACGCGCCCACAGCACCGTTGGTATGAGCACCGAACCAAGAATGATCAGTCCACCCATCGTCGGCGTTCCGGCCTTCCCAAGATGAGCGTGCGGCCCATCGAGCCGGATCACCTGACCGATTCCTCTATTTCGCAGCCACCTCAGGATCGGCGGTCCTGTCACAAAGGCGATGATCAACGCTGTGACCATAGCTCCGCCCGCCCTGAACGTGATGTACTGGAACAGGTTGAAGACGATGTGCTTATCGGCTAACGGAAACAGGAATTCGTACAGCACCCTGGACCTCGCTAACCTTCGGTTCCTGAGACATTCGCGCGTTCCCGACCACCGAAATCACGCTCGAAGAGCGGTATGGCCCGCTCGAACTTCATCCCCCGCGACGCTTTGAGCAGAACGACCTCGTCACCGCGCAGTCTCGTGACGAGCTCGCGATAGGCGTCCTCGAGTTCATCCTCCAGAATCAGGTCTCCTCGCCGGCTGTGCGTCGATCGCCGGAACGCAGTGGCGAACTCACCGACCGCGGCGATCAGCTCGATCCCGGCATCCACCAACCCGTCCGCCACTCGTTCGTGCAGCAGGTTCGACTGCGCGCCCAGCTCGAGCATGGTGCCCGCCAGTACCGCGCGACGCCTTCCTTCCGCCAGAGCAGCCAAAGACTCGATAGCCGCCCGGAAGGAGGCAGGATTGGCGTTGTAGCAATCGATCAGCAGAGTCAGATCGCCTAGCCTGCGCACCTCTCCACGCATCGGCGGGATTTCGGCGATGCTCAACCTCTGGGTCGCCAGTTGCGGGTCGACGCCCAGCAGTCGTGCGGCCACGATCGCGAGAAGAGCGTTGCGAACCATGTGGGCACCGAAGCCAGGCAGCTCGAAGTCGATCCCGCTCCACGTCCAGGCCACACCCTCAGCCGTCGCCGACCAGGCATCGGGTCGCTCGTCCGCATCGCGCCCCAGACCGACGGTCAGAACGTCCGGATACCGGTCTCGCGCTTGCAATACCAGCTCGGTTGGCTCGTCGGCTACCAGTGCTCGGCCTCCCGGGCGAACGGTGGACAACAACGACAGCTTCTCGTCCAGCACGCCCTGGAGATTTCCCAGCCCCTCCAGATGACCCTCGCTCGCCGAGGTGATCACAGCATAATCGGGCTCCGCGATCCGACCGAGCCGCTCGATTTCGCCGGGCTGGTTCGAGGCGAGCTCGAGGATCCAGATCTTCGCTCGCTCTGGCGCCGCCAGGATGGAGAGCGGCACTCCGACCAAGTTGTTGTAGTTTCCAGGACTACCGTAGGCCGCGCCGCCCAGCAGTGCCGTCAACAGAGCCCGCGTCGTCGTCTTGCCGCTCGTCCCTGTTATCGCGACTACCGTCGGATCCAACGCCTTTCTACGCGCCGCGGCGAGTTGGCCGAGAGCCCAAAGGGCGTCGTCGACGACGAATAGTTCCAGTTCGGCGGGTACGCTTCCCGGGCGTCGTTCAACGATCGCTCCCGCAGCACCCGCTTCCACCGCCGCCGCCACGAACTCGGTACCATCGAATCGCTCGCCGCGCAGCGCGACGAAAAGCTCTCCCCTGTTCAGGGTTCGGGTGTCGGTCGAGATACCCGAATAGACACGCGCGCTCTTCCCCGTCGAGGAGACCTCGAGCGTCTCGCGTATACGATCGCTGGTCCAGGAGAATCGCTGTGTCATGTGCTATCTCCGACCACGTTCGAGAAGGTCGGCGACGATCTGCACTTCATCGAACGGTCTGCGCTCATCGCCGATGACTTGCACGACCTCATGACCCTTGCCGGCGAGCAGGACCGCGTCGTCGGGGCCGGCGATCTCGAGCGCACGCGCGATGGCCGCCCGACGATCGGCGTCCACCTCGTGCGGAGCTTCCCCGAGACCCGGCAGGATGTCAGCGATGATTGCCTCCGGCACTTCGCTCCTCGGGTTGTCCGACGTCACTATCGCGCAGTCAGCACCTTCAGCCGCCGCCCGGCCCATCATCGGCCGCTTTCCAGGGTCGCGGTCACCACCGCAACCGAACACGACGATCAGCCGTCCACGGACCAGCGGGCGTAGCGCGGTCAGCGATCGCTGTAGCGCGTCAGGCGTATGCGCGTAATCGCGAAGCACGAACGGGCTATCAGCTAGAACCTCGAGTCGACCAGGCACCTGTGGCACCGTCGCCAGCCTCTTGGCCACTTCGTTCGGATCGACTCCGAGTGCACCCGCTACAGCGGCGGCCGCCAGCGCGTTCGAGATGTTGAACTCGCCCAGCAGCGGAAGCTCGACTCTTGCTTCGACATCAGGCGTAACCAGAGTCCAACGCGAGCCGGTACGCCCCAGCTGAACGTCGCGCGCCGAATACTCGGCGGCGCCGTGGAGCCCGAACCGTAGCGTCCGTTGCCGCCGCGGTAGATCGGACCAGGCCGGCTCATCGGCGTTGACAACCAGGGTGCCGTCGTCGTCTACGAGGTCGACGAGTCTCCATTTCGCCGCGCGGTATTCCTCGAAATCGGAATGGTAGTCGAGATGGTCGCGACTGAGGTTCGTGAAGACGGCAGCATTGAAAGTCACACCATCCACGCGACCCTGCGACAGCGCGTGTGAGGAAACCTCGGCTACCACGCACTCGACGCCATCCGCCTTCAAATCGGCGAGCCGCCGCGCAAACTCCACGGGACCCGGTGTCGTCAGTCGCGTCGCTGCCCAGGCGCCCGACACGGAGAGGACTCCGAGCGTACCGATCGAGCCGCTGGAGCAGTGACCGGAGAGAACATGCCGGGCAAGATGTATTGTGGTCGTCTTGCCGTTCGTTCCGGTGACTCCCACCAGCGTCAAGTCTGTGGCGGGCTCTCCAAAAATGAGTTGCGCCGCGATCGCCGCGGCGCGCCGGGTATCGCTGACCTGGATCTGCACCAGGTCGAGCCCGGATTGAGGGTCTTCAACGAGCGCCGCTACCGCTCCGGCTTCCGCGGCCTGCTCGAGGAAGCCATGCCCGTCTGCCACATAGCCACGGATCGCACAGAAGAGATCTCCGACTTGGGTCTCGCGCGAATCGGTAGTGATCCCGGATACGGCGAGATTAACCGCAGAACCGGGCGCCACCAGGAGCCCGGCCGAATCGAGACGCGCGAGAACATCGGCGATCGGTATCACCCCACTCCAGACCTGCTTGAGGATCCGTCCGGCGGACTGCGCTCGACCCCTGTGAGGACCACCGACTCCCCCTTGCGCAGCACCGTTCCCACCGATGGTTCCATCGACTCCACACGTCCACCTCCCCGCACAACAACTCTCCAACCTGCCCGGTGCAGCCTCTGAACGGCGGCACGAAGAGACAGGCCCCTTACATCCGGCACCTCTCGCGCCCCGCCCAGTCGGCCACGTTCATCTTCGTCGTGGGCCCTGAGCAACGGCGCATCGAGAGCGAACACGTAAGGGCCACCGGTCGACGCCTGACCCGCTGGTACTCCCGCCTGATTGTCCGGAATTTCCGGCTCCCCCATTAGCGGCGGCGCCGACCAGTAGCTTCCCGCAAGAGCGGCGCGTACGGCGGAACGCATGACCGGCGCTGCGGTCGCACCTCCGTAGTACGTACCACTCGGTTCATCGAGTTTGACCAGAATGACAAGTTGTGGATCGTCCGACGGAATGACGCCGACGAACGATGACGTGTACGTGTTGTGGGTGTAGCCCATCTCGCGGTCGAACCGCCACGCTGTGCCAGTCTTCCCGGCCACGCTGAGACCGTGGACTCCCGCACTGCGCCCGGTGCCATGGGCAACGGCGCCGGCCAGCACCTCACGTAGCGTCGCCGCGATCTCCTCGGGCACCACTCGCCGAATGACCTCGGTCTCCGTCAGCCAGCGGCTCGTGCCCTCGGCGCCCCGCGCCTCACGCACCAGGCGCGGTCGCATCAGGAGCCCCCCGTTGGCAAGGGCACCGTAGGCCATCACCAATTGCAGCGGCGTAACGGCAACCTCGTACCCAATTGCCAGAGACGCGCTACTCTGTCGCGACCACTCCGAGGGCCGACGCAGCAGTCCGGCCGACTCCGACGGATAGGTCAGCCCGGTGGGAGTTCCAAAGCCGAAACCGCGCAGGTAGCTGTACTGAACGCCCTTGGGAAGCCGCTCGGAGAATAGAGCCATCCCCACGTTGCTCGAGACCATGAGCGTCTGAGCGAGGCTCAACCATCCGTGAGGCGTCTCGTCGCGGATCGTTCGGCCTGCCTTTCGATAGAGACCGACCCCGGTGTTGACGATGTCGGAGAGCTCGGCCAGGTCTTCATTCAGCAACGCAGAAACCGTGAAAGGTTTCAAGGTAGAACCAGCCTCGTAGGGTTCCGTCGCCGCCGTGAGATAGGGCTCCCGCCCGCGCAGCCACTCTCTCCAGCTCGCAGCCGCCCGCAGCTCACCGGTTCGTGGGTCCAGTATCAGCAGGTCCCCACCCTTTGCGCCGGACTCCTGGATCGCATCCTCCAAGACCGACTTGGCGATCGCCTGCATCTCCGCATCGATGGTCAGATAGATGTCGTTGCCCGGCGTCGGTTGCGTCGTGAGCCAGGCCGCCGAGGCACCGGTCGCATCCTTGCGCGACAAACCCACCCCAGGCTGGCCGGCGAGCACCGAATCGAAGCTGAGCTCCAACCCGCTGAGGCCCCCGCCCCGCGAATCGACCCGGCCGAGGATCTCCACGGCCAGGTCACCGCGCGGGTAGAAGCGGCTGATCACCGACTCGGAATAGAGACCTACTCCGATTCGCTCCTCGAACTCTTCCTTCTCGATTACTGAATACGTGTTCGGCAGCTTTATGTAGCGCCGTTCGCCAGCGGCGATCTGCTGCACCTTCTCCGGCTTGAGATCGAGCATGCCAGCCAGGGCCACGGCCGCGGCCTGGCGATCCCGGAGCTCCTGAGGCGCCACGTAGAGCTCGTAGCGGGTCCGGCTGACCGCGAGCTCGCGGCCCTCGCGATCATAGATGGTGCCACGCGGCGCCGGCAGAGGATCACGCTGCTCATGCTGCCTGATCGATGCCGCCTGCCACTCTTCACCCTGCACGATCTGGAGCTGAAAGGCACGGGCGAGGACGATGCCAACCGCCAGCAAGAGCGAGAGCTGGAGCAGGCCGTGCCGCAGATGCAGCCGACGAGCTTGCCGTGCACCTGACCTCACGACGAACCTCCCGCGGCACTGGACGACATCCCACTCAGGTCGAGAATCACCAACTCCTCCTCGCTCGGCTGATGCAGCCCGAGCCCTTCGGCCGCCTCGATTATCCGGGGCCTGCTACGCAGGTACTCGACCCGCTGAGCCAACTCGCTCCTCCGAAGACTGGCCGCCTCCTGACCGTGATTGACCTCGCTGATCCGCTCGGCAATCCCGCGCCCGCTGGCGCCTCGGTGCACGGCGACGAACATGCCGGCAAGAAGCAGCATGGCAGCCAAGGCGGTGAGGATACCTCTGAGCCTCATTCGCCACGCTCCCAAGCCCGCAAACGCGCGCTCCGCGAGCGCGGGTTCCTCGCCACTTCAGCGGCCGCCGGCCGGAGAACACCGCGTGTCAGCTGTCGCCCCAAGGGGCGTCCGCGGCACTGACAGACGGGCAGCTCCGGCGGGCAGACGCATTCGCGGCTCCACTCGCGGAACGCGCGCTTGACCAGCCGATCCTCGAGCGAGTGATACGATATGATGACCATACGCCCAGCGGTGCCGAGAAGGTCTCGCAGCGACTCCAGTGCCCGCAGCAGCGACTCGAGCTCGTGGTTCACCGCGATCCGTAGCGCTTGGAAGAGCCGTGCGGCATCTGATGCGGCGACTGGCCGGCGCCATACAGTCTCGATGAGTCTCATCAGATCATCGCTCGTTTCAATCGGTGCCAGCTCGCGGACCCTGACGACCTCGGCCGCCAGGCGACGCGCACGCCGCTCCTCACCGTAAGTCCGAAAGATCTCCGCTAGATCGTCTGCGGAGAGGTCAGCCAGAAGCTCCGCCGCCGTTCGCTCGCTTCCCTCTCTCGACATGCGCATGTCGAGAGGAGCGCCAGGCCGGAACGAGAAGCCCCGCTCCAATGAATCGATCTGGTGGGAGGACACCCCCAGGTCCAACAATACTCCAGCCAATGCGCCCTCCCCCAGATCGTATGACTCCTTTGCATCTGCGTAGTCGCCCAGCGCGAACTTGACGCGTCCTTCAAACTTCTCCAGCCGGGTGCACGCTCGGTCAAGCGCCTCCGCATCCCGGTCGACCGCCAGAAGGCGAACCCCACTCCCTGCCCCAAGGATCGCCTCCGCGTGACCGCCACCCCCCACAGTTCCGTCCAGGAAGAGGCCGCCCCGCTCCGGCGCCAGATACCGGACCACTTCTTCTGTCATCACCGGCTCGTGGAAGACTCTGGCGCTCAAGGCTGACCTGCCATGCGTGCGGTTCGCGATCCGGGATGCCCGAATGACCTCTCTTCGCCCCACTGACACCAAAAAAAGGACGGTGAACAGACGGCCTTGCCCTACCCCTAGGTCCACACAACCCTCCCCCTGCCACCTGTCCACCGTCCCAATCTTCGGGGGTCGGCGGTTGACGGTCGTTCACGACCGCCCAGCACATCACCTCGACCGCCACCGCCGAGCCCAGATTCCTCACACCAGGATCTGGCGCACGTACTGCTCGAATCCTGGCTCCGCTTCCTTCGTAGTGCTCTCAAACAATTCAGGATTCCAGATCTCGATCTTGTCCAGAACCCCAACGACCAGAGCCTCCGCTTCGAGCTGTGCCGCTCGCTGCAGCCGCTCCGGTATCAAGATCCGTCCCTGCTTATCCGGATTCACCTCCACTGCATTCGCCGTCAGACCTAAGACCTTTCGCCGCGCATCCGGCTGCCGTCGCAGCAGTTCACTCAACCGCTCCTCCACTCCCGCCCATGCCGCCGCCGGATACAGAAACAGGGCTGGCTCGTAGGCGTGAATCAGGACGAAGCCGTCGCCACCCGCCGCCCGGCGAAAAGACGCAGGCAGCGCAAGACGACCCTTCTCGTCCAGCTGATGAAGGTGACTCCCCAAAAAGCCGGTCAAGTGCCCTCCCCCGGCGGGATACTCGGGCCCGGTGGCGGGGACCCCGGGCGTTGGTGAGTGGGCGTCCAGTACACCTGACCCCACTCTTCCCCACTCCACGCCACCAAGCTAGGCTATTACCCCACTTTCGTCAAGGATTTTGCTTGTCGGGATTTCTTCGGGAAGAGAAAACTCGACATTCTACAGGCCACAGCCAACAGCCGACCTTCGAGTCCTACTCAACGGTCGACGTTCGGCGGCCGGTCTAACATCGCACAAGGTTCGCTGAACCGTCGAGCGTCGAACTTCGAACGTCGTCGAGTCGAGAAGTATTCGAGTGTCGGCTGTCGATTGTCGGCTGTAGAATGTTGGGCTTTTCACCAACAGAAAGCCCGGGCCGAAGGCCCGGGCTTTCTATCATCGAGAGGCCTAGCGTTGTTGCGTCAGCCCCGCTGGATCCGCCTGATCCTGGCATCGACGTTGAGGAGCCAACGCTCGGTGGCATCCCTGAGCTGCGGAACCTCACGCCTGACACTCCCCGCCCGCTGGAAGTGCTGCATAGCGGCCTGGAAGTTGGCCTGGGCACGTTGGAGCTGATTGATGCTGGCATCCTCGGGCTGGGCCTGGCGCTCGGCGAGCTGGTAGTAAGTGTAGCCCCACCAGAATTCGAGCTCCTGTTTCTGGTCCGGCGGAGCGTACTGGTTGGCGCGCTCGAAGTGTCCGACGGCGACTGACAGGTTCCCGCTGTTGCGGGCCCCGTGGCCCTCGCCCCAGAACAGACTGAATACCTCGCTCGAAGACGACGTTCCGGCCTCTATAGCCCGGGAGATGTCGGCCATACCGCCGGCCTCGTCCCCACCCTGGAGTTTGAACTGCCCGCGCTTCAGGTAGCCGTTGGCGTAGGCAGGTTCGATTTCCAGAACCCTGTCCATAGCGGCGCTCGCCTCGCTGTAGCGACCCGAACGACCGAGTGCGTCCGCGTAGAGCGACCAGAGCCTGGAGCTCTCCGAGTGGGTCTGGAGCGCTCGTTCGGCGAAGGCTATGGCCTCCTCCGTGCGGTTGGCGCGGGTATAGGCGGCGAGGGTGTTCTCGACGATGGAAAGGCCCGTTTCCTCGCCCCTGATCTCCAGCACCCTCTCGTAGGCCACCAAGGCGATATCGACGTAGGCGGAGTCCTCGGAGGAGTGACGGAGCGCGTAGTCGCCCAGGAACTGCAGGAGATCCACGTCGTCCTCGGTATGCTCGAGCCCGGTCTGGATGATCTCGATGGCCTCGGCCATCAAGCCGACCTGCGCGAGGTCATTGGCGACCTTCAGGCGGACGGGCACGTTGGCCGGATCGAACTCGAGGTACGCTTTGTACAGCTCGCTCGCCTTCTCCGCATCGCCGATCTGCGAGTACATGTAGGCCAGGTTGGACAGCGCGGCGCGGTGGCTCGGCTGCCGATCGAGCACCTGCTCGAAGTAGTAAATAGAGGAGTCCGCCCAGCCGTTCGTGCCGGCCTCTTCTACCTCGAACATGAGGCGAAACGCCATGCCCTTGTTGAAGCGGACATGCACGCTGTTGGGGTTGATCGAGAGGGCTTCGTTGCAGTTGCGGATGGCGTTCTCCGGCTGCTGGCTTCCCACGTACTCGGCGCAGAACTGCTGAGCCCGGACGAACCGCACCTGTTCCTCGAACGCCTGTATCGCCGCTTCCGCCATCAAGTCGAC
>JBDHHZ010000120.1:0-10232 GCA_039589115.1 Gemmatimonadota bacterium
GAGCGAGGAGCAGATGTCCCGTAGCCTGATCGGCGAACTCGTTCATCGCCGCATGCCTCAGTTCGTCGGCATCTACCTCGCGGCCGGCTGGGGACTACTCGAGTTCTCGGACTGGGCAGTCTCCAACTTTGAATTGTCGTTTCGGCTGACCGACGTAGTCGTGACGGCGTGGCTTGTGTGCCTCCCACTGATCATCCTTGTCGCCTGGAAGTACGGGGCGCCGGGCGTCCTGACCCGGGAGCCCAAACGTCGAAGCATTGCCGGCAAATCGATCGCGGTGCTTCCCTTCCTGAACCTGAGCGACAGCCCGGACACCGAGTATCTGAGCGACGGAATAACCGAGGAAATCATCAACGTTCTGGCCAAGATCGATGGGCTACACGTCGTATCACGCACTTCTGTATTCGCCCTCAAAGGAAAGAGCGATGACGTTCGCACGATCGGGCGGCAACTGAATGTGGCCACGGTGCTGGAGGGAAGCATACAGAAGTCCGGCGACAGGCTCCGGATCACGACGCAGCTCGTTGATGTGGCCGGCGGCTTCCACCTCTGGTCGGAACGATTCGACCGGCAGATGGAGGACGTCTTCGCCATCGAGGACGAGATCGCGGAGAACGTGATGAGGGCGCTCAAGCTGATGATGCGAGACGGCGGTCAGCGCGCGTTCGCCAAGTTGCCGACGAGCAATGTCAAGGCTTACGAATTCTATTTGCGCGGCCGTCAGTTCTTCCATGATTCACGCAGGAAGAGCCTCGAGTTCGCTCGCGAGTTGTTCGCCCGAGCTATCGAGATCGATCCCGACTACAGCCTGGCCCATGCCGGCGTGGCCAACGCCAGCGCCCTCATCCACATGTACTATCCCACGAGCGAGGCCGACCTGCTCGAGGCCGACAAGGCAAGCATGAGAGCGCTGGAACTGGACCCCGATCTGGCGGAGGCGCACGCCGCTCGCGGGTTCGCACTCTTCCTGATGAAGCGACTGGAAGAAGCCGAGCACGAGTTCCGCGCCGCGACGCGGCTCGATCCGAAACTCTTTGAAGCTCGCTACTTCTACGCGCGGGCCTGTTTCCAGCAGGGGCGACTAGAAGACGCGGCACGGCTCTTCGAGGAAGCTCACCAACTGCGCGACGACTACGAGGCGGCGTTCTTCGCGGCACAGTCTCACGAAGCGCTCGGCCATAGCGACGAGGCCGGAGCGGGCTACCGTCGCGCTCTTGACGTAGCCGCGAAGCATATGGAGCTGAACCCCGACGACGCACGTGCGGCCACGATGCGCGCGGTCTCTCTGTTCCGGCTGGGCGACAAGGAAGAGGGAATGCGCTGGGCCGAGAAGGCCACGGCCATCGATCCGTCAGATGGGGGAGTCCGCTACAACGTGGCGTGCCTCTACGCACTGGAAGGCGAGACGGAAAGGGCGATCTCTTGTCTGGAAGACGCCGTGGATGTCGGGTTCGGCAACAAAGGCTGGATGGAAAACGACCCCGACCTAGAGTCGCTCCGCGGTCACCCCCGTTTCCAGAGTCTTCTATCGCAGCTGTGAGAAGGCCTAGGAACCCCGCGTGCCGAGCCACTGCTGGAACTTCTGTGTCTCGGGGTCCTCCCCGTCCTGCGGCGGCGATCCCGTCGCCATCGTCAACAGCAGCCAGGCCGCGAAGGCGATGGACAGGAAGAGGATGATCACGCCCACACCTCTGACGAGCCCCGCGATCTGCGTATCATGTCGCAGCCAGCCCATCCGGCTCAACAGGTACCACCAATCGTGCTCCGCCTCGGGTCCCAGGCTCACCAGGGGCAGCTCCAGCGCCCGAGCGTCGCCAATGTAGCGGGCCAGGTTCATAGCACTGAAGCCCAGCCATGCACCACCCACAGCGAACCCGAAGTAGTCTTTCTGTCGCCAGAGCAGCAGGACTGCGGCGAGTATGGGGATGGCCAACTGGGTGATACTCCCACCGGCGAACATCAGGAACTCACCGAACGGCGCGAACAGGACGTGGCCCATCTCATGAAATGCGAGCGTGATCCCGGTGAAGAGGCTGCCATAGTCCTGGTCCTTGATGGAGCGAAAGGCAGCATAGACCAGGTAGGCCAGGATGAGCACCCGCCAGTGCCAGGAACGGCCGGCGGTAGCCCACCGTTTGGAGGATTCGAGGAAATCGGTTAGGAGACGCAAGCTAGTACGCGTTTCCGGTTTTCTGGTCAGTAGACGGTGGTCGGTAGCTTCGAACGATCAGCGATCCAACTATGAGACTTACCGGCTACCGGCTACCGGCTACCTGCCACCGGCTACCGGCTACCGGCTACCGGCTACCGGCCACCGACCACCGGCTACCGGCTACCGGCCACCGGCCTAGAGTTCCATATGGTGCTCGATATCGAGCGGCGAAACATAGAGCCGGAACTTCTCGTTATCGGCGAGCTTCGTCTCCACCAGCTTGTCGACGATGTCCTCACCGAGACACTGCACCAGCAACTCGCTGCTCTCCGCCACCCGAATCGCCTCGTAGAGGTCGTGGGGTAGCGACTGGACCCCGAACTTCTCGCGCTCCACGGGGCTCATCTCGTATAGGTCGCGAGTCATCGGGTCGGGCAGCGACAGCTTGCGGTCGAGCCCCTCGAGGCCGGCGGCCAGCATGATGGAGAACGCCAGGTACGGGTTGCAGGCGGCGTCGGGGAAGCGGAGCTCGATGCGAGTGGCAACTTCCTTTCCGGGCTTGTACATGGGCACGCGCACCAGAGCGGAGCGGTTGCGCTCCGCCCAGGCGATATAGACCGGCGCCTCGAAGCCCACGACCAATCGCTTGTACGAGTTGTACCACTGGTTGGTGATGAGAGCCATGTCGCGAGCATGCTCGAGGACGCCGGCCAGGAACTGCTTGGCCGTGGTCGACAAGTGGTAGCTCTCGTCCTTCTGCATACCGCTGCCGTTAACACCGTAGAGCGGTTTGGGCATGAAGGTAGCATGGACACCGTTCCGCCGAGCGATCTCCTTGACCAAGAACTTGTAGGTCTGAAGGCCGTCAGCCATGCGCAGCGCTTCCTGGTACTTCAAGTCGATCTCGTGCTGGCTGGGCCCGACCTCGTGGTGCATGTACTCGACCGGGATGCCCATCGCCTCGAGGCCGAACACCGTCGCCTCGCGCAGATCGTCCCCCATGTCCACCGGGACGATGTCGAAATAGCCGGCCCGGTCGATGATCTCGGCTCCATGCTCGTCCTGGAAATAGTAGAACTCGGCCTCGGGCCCGATGTTCATATGGGAGTACCCGTGATCCTCCAGACGTCCCAAGGTCCGCTTGAGCACCTGGCGCGGGTCGCTGGCATAGGAGGTACCGTCCGGGTTGCGGATTTCGGCGAACATACGGATCGATCGGGACCCACCTACTTTGAAGGGCACGACCTGGGCGGTGGAGGCGATCGGGAACGCCACCATGTCGCTCTCCTGGATCCGCTTGTACCCCTCGATCGAGGAGCCGTCGAACCCCATCCCCTCCTCGAAGGCACCTTCGATCTCCGGGAGGGTGACGGCGAACGACTTGAGATATCCGAGAATGTCGGTGAACCAAAGACGGATAGAGGTGACACCGTGCTCGGAACAGTACTTCAATACATCGTCGGGGCTTGAGAGGTCGAGCCCGCCGTAGCATTCCATCTCATGGACATAGTCACCCATCTGCTCGCGGAACCGCTCGACCTGCGCGAGGAACTCATTCATCCGCATACAGTTACGCCTCCGTGGGGGTTGGGGCCACCGGTGAATTACGGGAAAACGGGCCGTCGACAGGCGCGCACGCGCCGAATCTACATCGCTGCTGCAAAAATGCGAGGCCCTCGGCCTGGCGAAACCCGGAGCTACATCCCAAGTTGCGACGACAAAATCGGTGACCGGTGGCCCGTAGCCGATCACCATCTTCTGATTACTGATCACTGACTACTGACTTACTGACTACTGACCTACTGATCACTACCCACATGCCCACTGCCCTACAAAGCTGGCTTCGAGCCGCCCTTGCTGCGCTACTGGCTGCCTCCTGCGCCTATCCGGACTCGCAGGATGCTGAGATCCCACCGGTGGGGCTCATCGTACTGATCTCGGTGGACCAGTTCCCGTCATATCTGCTGGAGCGGTACGACACCCTGTACACGGGTGGCCTGCGGCGCCTGCTGGACGAGGGTCTGTATTACAGGCAGGCTCTCCACGATCACGCCATCACCGTCACCTCTGCCGGCCACTCGACGCTAGTAACGGGTCTGGTGCCGGCCAGGCACGGGATCGTGGCCAACGAATGGTGGGAGCTGGTGGGCGGTGAGTCGGTGTTTGTGCGGAGCGTTCACGATACGAGCGAGCAGGTACTTGGCGTGGGGCACCGCACCGGCAGGAGCCCGAGGAACCTGAAGGCGACCGCCCTGCCCGACTGGGCGATGATCAACGACCGGGACGCGCGGGTCGTGACTCTGTCTGGCAAGCCGTACGCCGCCGTGCTGATGGGCGGTGGCGCCCGTGGACACATCTATTGGTACGAAGACGATGTGGGCCGCTTCGTCACTTCCAGCTACTACCGGGACTCCTATCCCGACTGGGTGACCCGGTTCAACGACAGGGGGTTGAGGCGGTTCTACGCCGACTCGGTCTGGGAGCTCGTCGTACCGGCGGCGGCTCGACCGCTCGCCCGCGCCGACGCGGTGGAGTACGAATTCGATGGGAGCCATACGGCCTTCCCACACAGCTTCCTGGGCGAAGTGGACGAGCACGAGGCGAGCGACCCGCAGGAGTTTTACGACTGGTGGGATCATACACCCGAACTGGACCGGGCCACGCTCGCCTTGGCGAAAGAAGCGGTCGATGCCCTCGCCCTCGGCCAGAGAGCCAGCATCGATTACATGGGCCTCAGCCTATCCCAGCTCGACCGGGTGGGGCACCGTTTCGGCCCGCTCAGCTTGGAACAGCTGGATGCCCTGCTGCGGCTCGACCGCGATCTGGGCGAGTTCCTGACCTACCTCGATCGCAAAGTGGGAGCGGGTCGTTACGTCGTCGGACTCTCGTCGGACCACGGTGTGCTGGAAATCCCGACCTACCGCTCGCAGATCGGCTTGCCGGGAAGGTACATCAGTTCTGAGGAGCGGCGCGCCGTGCGTGACCGCGCTCAGGAGGTCGCCATGGCCTCCAGCTCGCCGGCCGAGGCGCGGGCCGCCATCGCCCGAGCGGTGAAGGCCTTCGATTTCGTGGCCGACGTAGTCACGTTGGAGGAACTGGCAGCCGCCGAGCCACGTGACTCGTTCGTCGCACTCTACCAGCGTTCGTACTACCCCGACCGGGTGGCGGGCACCCTGGCCAGGCATGGACTCATGGTCCGCTGGGTGGAAGGCGCCATCGCTTCAGGCGACGCGACCACCCACGGCTCGGCGTACTGGTACGACAGAAACGTGCCGCTGATCCTCATGGGGCCCGGCGTCCCTGCGGGCGTTTCGGATGAGGGGGTCCGCACGGTAGACATGGCTCCCACGCTGGCCGGGCTGGCCGGACTTTACCACCCCGACGGCTTGGACGGGCGACGGCTGGTGGGTGTGCCTCAGCCTTAGTCGAGGGTCGGCGGCGGCGTCCAGCCGGCGCCGGAATAAGCGGACTCGACGTGTTTCTTTCTCAGGCCGGCCAGCGCTGCCACGGCGGCGAAGATGAGCAACGCGACGAAAACGACCGTCAGAACCCGGAATACGGGCCTCTCCATCGCCGGGCGGACGAGGATGACGCGATATGAGATGTTGCTCATCGGGTCGAACCCGAAGGTGCCGTCGTCTGTCGGGATGAAGGTCGGGTAGAGCTCGAACTTGAAGAAATCCGAGTGTCCGATCTGGGCATCGAACTCGGCGTCCTCGAGGAAGTAGTTCCTCTGAGCATCCAGCCAGCTGATTCTCCGCACCTTCACCGCAGCGTCGAGCGGGATGCTGAAACCGACATCGCGGATCACCGTCGGGTGCTCTGTTCTGTATGGCCAGACGTAGCGAATGCGGTGCATTCGCGAGTGTATTAGCGCGCCGATTCGCCGCGTCAGATCCTCTGTGTCCTTGAAGCTGATCTGGAACTTCTGGTCATCGATATCGGAGCCGATGATCCGGCTGGTGAGCAAGATCGCTCCATCGTGTATCAGTTCTAGAGTCCAGACGTAATCGCGGTGGGCGTGGAAGTCGTCGTCATAGTTGACGAACTCCGTACCCGACAGGCGCACCGCCTGCCTGCCAGCCTCGAGATATTCATCTAGAGCGCGCGCCCCGTCCCCATTCGCACTGCGGACGTCGACCGTCACGGGTGCCGGACGCTCCCGCGCCAGCCAGCGCAGATCGGCCAGCGCCTGGCGCGCGTCCGGCGCATCGTTGATGTCGCGCCAGGTCATGAAATCGCCCTCGCCGATTTCGTCCTCATCCATCGCACCGACCGCCTGCCGGAGCCTCGCGCGACTGGCCGAATCCATCGCGGCGGAGCCGACAAGCAAGTCATTCGGCAAGCTGGTGGGCAGCTGGATGAAATAGACCTTGCTGCCGTACCGCTCGAACAGGCTGTCCGTCGTCTCGAACTTGGCTTTAGTGCCGTCCCAAACGGCAGCCAGATCGAACCGGCCTTCCGCGACCGCCCGTATCAGGTCGGAGCTGCTGTCGCTGTACTTCTTGCTGTGGACGGCTGTGTGGAACTCGGTGGGCTCCGACATGTTGAAGATGCCGTGGTCGCGGAAGTAGAGCGACGGGAGGAAGTAGCTGGATGTGCTGAACTTGTTGTGGTAGATGAACGTCGCGGGCCTGTCCAAGCTTCTCAAATACTCGGCCACGCTCGCAAGCTCGGGCGCGTAAGGGAACCGCTCCCTGTTGACCACGAAGTAGGAGTGATACGTCGTATTCCCCGTCGCCGAGCTCACGTAAGTGGCCAGGATCTCGAGATTCGCGCCCAGCATCTCGGCCGCCACAAATGCATACGGCGTCGTCCGGGCCAAGAAGTGCCCCTTATCAAGGTTCCAGTTCGCCAGCCGGTTGATCACCGCGCCATACTCCAGCGGACGCTCTGAGACGAAGGCCAGGTCGGCCTCCCGGCCGAGAAAACGACGGAGTTTCTCGTCGGCGCGCCGGGTCTCTTCATCCATCGCAACCTCGATGAATGTGACCGGCTCCTGCGCGGTCGCTTCAGAAGCGGCGGCCAGTACCACGAGCCCCGGGAGGATCAGCCTGCCCAGCTTGGAACCGATGCTCTTCATATCAATCATCCAGGGCAAAGTCGAGATGTTGCCACTCCACCTCGGGAATAGTCCGATCTATGCGAACGGCCACCAAAACGCTCAGCGTGCCGGTGGCCAGCCCGGCGACTATGTCGGCCATCCAATGGATCCCGAGCACGAAAGTCGACAGGATGACGGTCAGCCCAAGGGCGAGCACGCTCCAGCGGAAACGCAACAAGTACAGAAAGCTCACCAGTATGACGATCACGGTGAGAGACACATGGAAGCTCGGGAAGCAGTTGTCGAGCCCGCTTATCGGGCGGACAGCCTCGATCAACTGCGACGACCACTTGTCGGACAGCAGCATCGCGCCCGATTCCGAGTAGGCCCAACGCTCGGGCACCATGAACAACAGGAAGAAGGGCAAGCTGACGGCATAGTCGATCAGAACGGCCAGCGAGAATACCCGATACGGCCCGATGGCGGGGCGTCGCACCAGGGCCAGGCCCACGATGATGAGAAGCAAGGGAAACAGGAAGAAATACGAGCTCGAGTAGCCGATGGCGGCGAAACTGTTGGTGACATCGTGGAACTCGAAGCTGAACTGACCCTCGAACCAATGAACCGCGTAAGCCGCCTGATGTCGCGCCTCGGACACCAGCGTCGAGTTGGCGCCTAGCCAGGTCTCGATCGTGGTCTCCGCCCAGTTGACGAAGAAGGCCAACGCCAGCAGCGACGTCAGACCCATCCTGCTGGTAAGCAGCGCCGGCGGCTCTGCCACAGGAGCCGGCGCCGGAGGGGCGGCTCCGTAGGTGGGCGCTGTGGGCGTATCTGCAACCTTCCCGAAGTCCGGAGTGACTCGAGCCGTAGTCCCGACCGCAGCAGCATCGGCCGTCGCCGGCGCGCCGGGGGCCGCGGCGGTCGCCCGTCCGCCAGGCGGCGTGACCTTCAGCCGCCACGGTGTCGTGCGTCTAAAGCCGCTGGCCGTCAGATCGTACATCCATGCCATGACCAGCGTGACCGGAAAGCCCAAGAGCGCGCAAAAGACGATCAGATCGAACACCCAGGGTGGGAGCCCCAGGACCGGGAAGGTGAGGTCGGCCGCTTCCACCAGGCCGAAGCCTAGGGCGACGTACAAGATCGCCGCCTGGTAGACGCGGCGCCGCTTCAACTCGCTGAAGAACGACGGTTCGACAGGGTCGACCGTCTGAGTGAACAGATCCGGACGTTCGATCCCCGGCTGCGAGATCAGCGCCTGTATCAGCTCTTCGCCAGAGGAGAAGCGATCGGCGGGGACCTTCGCCAGAGACTTGGCGACAGCCCAGTCCACCGACTCTGGCACGGTAGACCGTGCGGTGCGGACCGGTGGGACGGGGTCGAGGGCATGCCGCGCCATGATCACCTGGGGAGTGGCGCCGGTGAACGGCGGCTCTCCGGCCAACATCTCGTAGAGCACACACCCGAGGCTATAGAGGTCGCTTCTGCCATCGAGATTCACACCCTCTTTCAACTGCTCGGGGCTCATGTAGGCGGGCGTCCCGATGGCGGCCCCCGTCTGCGTCAGCTTGTCGCCGCCCGCCTCGGTGAGCGCCCGCGCGATCCCGAAGTCTGCTACGACCGCGTAGCCTTCCGAGATCAGTATGTTCTCGGGCTTGATGTCTCGATGCACGATTCCGCGCTTGTGCGCGTAGCCGAGCGCGTTGGCCACATCGCGGACGATCTGAATCGCATCGTCCAGCGGTAGCTGCGTCTCACGCTCCAGCCGATCGCGGAGCGTCTGGCCTTCCACGTAGGGCATCACGTAGTAAAGCAGGCCGGCCGCTTCCCCGGAATCGTAGATCGGCAAGATATGAGGATGCTGGAGTCCGGCCGCGATCTTGACCTCACGCAGGAATCGCTGCGAGCCGAGGGAAGTCGACAGCTCGGGCAGAAGGAGCTTCACCGCGACCTGCCGATCGTGTCTTATGTCCTGCGCCAGGTAGACCGTCGCCATCCCGCCACGGCCGATCTCTCCTTCGATCACGTAGCGGTCGGCCAGTGCGGCCTTGAACTGGTCAAAGAGATCGGACATGCCGGCAGCAGACCGTGGGCCTCTCAGCCCCGGTTCCAGCGGTGTAAGTGTTCTTGCTTTTGGAGGTTATCCCACAGCGCCTCAAGATGCGGTTGCCGTAAGCCAAGCGCAACGCGCTGCTGGATGGAGTCGCGCCCGGCCGGCCGATCCGCCGGCGGTAGGCTAGCGCGAGCGCCAGACCGCCCGTTTCCGGGGGAGCCGGCTCAGCGCGTCGCTCCCTCCTCATCCTCGAGCGTCGCCAATTCGCGCCTCAACGATTCTTCCAGCTGCAACATCCGCAGTCTCTGGGTGCGGGTCGGCGGGTAGAGGCTCCCCTGCCGCACTCCGGCGCCGTTCAACGCGCCGGCCAACCGGTAGGCACTCTGTCGGACGTCGGCCAAGCGGCGCGCCAGTGCCGAGACCGAGTCGGCGCGGAGATTCGCCTGCTCAGAATCGACTCCGCCCTCGGCCAGCGAGTCGCGCTCCGCAACAACGCTCCGCTGTAGCTCCTGCCCCCGCTGGTCGGCATCCCAGGCCCGGCGCTGCAGGTCGAGCAACGCCAGCAGGAAGATCTCCCGGTCACGCCATTCCGCCTGTGTAATCGACAGGAGGGGATCGCCCCTCACCTCTACGTTCTGCGAAGAGCGAGGGGCGCCGCCGACCCGCAACGTCGCGGTATAGGTGCCGGGCGCTACGAACGGTCCGCGCGGCGTCACCGGATGCGGCAGCGCAGGCGCGGTCTCGGTCTGATCGCTGTTGGACTGTAGAGGTGGCGGCTCGTGCCGAAGGTCCCAAACGACGCGGTGGACCACGCCGGCGGATCCCGGAACCTCGAGACGGCGGATGACCCTTCCCCGCTCGTCCATGATGAAGATACTCGCATCCTCTATCGATTCGGCCAGGTAGTAGCTGATGATCGCGCCGACGGCAGGGTTCTCACCGGCATAGGCGCCCTGCCCGCGGTACGACGTGTCCTTCCAGTACTG
>JBDHHZ010000121.1:0-12234 GCA_039589115.1 Gemmatimonadota bacterium
GTCCTCGAGTATCGGCCGGACACCGACATCCGCTCGACGCTGGGAGCCGGTTGGGGCGCCATACTCGGTCGGGCGGCAGGCGCGTCGGTGAAGATCGCCATCGGGCTGGGGATCGCGGTGATCGGGCTGTACGCCGCGTGGTTATAAACAGGTTGTTGGGAGTTAGGGAGCCCTAATTGAGTGAGGGAGCAGTGGAGTGTGGGAGACTTCGAGTTGCGAGACAACTCAAACCTCGAAGTCTCCCTTGCTGAATTACTCCCTCACTCAACCAGCGCTCCCTAACTCCCCGTGGGGCTTCTTGACGTTCAGCATCCGCCGATCTAGCTTCCGCCAAAGGATAGCCGAAATCGTGGCCCCCCGAGTGGGGGCTTTTTCATTGAGGTCGACATGCTGCAAGGCGATGTCCGTTGCCTCGTTGTGGTTGGCTCGCAGTGGGGCGATGAGGGAAAAGGGAAGATCGTCGACGTCCTGGCCAAGCGCTACCAGGGCGGTGCCAACGCCGGTCACACCGTCCGCGTCGGTGAAGACGAGTTCATCCTGCACCAGATCCCGTCCGGCGTGCTTTACCCGGGCAAGAGCTGCGCGCTGGGGAACGGCATGGTGCTCGACCCGGTCACGTTCTTCACCGAGCTGGACGACCTGATCGAGCGGGGCTACGAGGTCGAGGACCGCATCCTCGTGAGCTCGCGGACGCAGCTGGTCGTTTCCTATCACAAGCTGCTCGATCGCGTGCAGGAAGAGTGCCGCGGTAGCGATGCGATAGGCACTACGGGCCGCGGCATCGGCTGTGCCTACGAGGACAAGGTGGCTCGGGTCGGGATCCGCGTCGGCGACCTGGCGGCGCCGGACCGCCTGAGCGAGCTGGTGGAAGCGGGCGTGGCGCGGGCCCAGCGCAAGCTGCGAGTGCTAGGCTCCGACGAGACCGTCGATGCGGCCGAGCTTCTGGATGAGCTGTCCGCCCTCGCCCCGCGCCTGACGCCTATGGCCTGCGACGTGGGTCGTGCGCTGAAGCAGGCGCTGGACCGCGGCGAGAAGATCCTGCTCGAGGGCGCCCAGGGCGCGATGCTCGATGTGGACCACGGGACCTATCCGTTCGTCACATCGTCGAACACGACGGCCGGTGCCGCGGCCACTGGGGTTGGCGTTGGCCCTACGGCCATCGATGCGGTGCTCGGCGTCGTGAAGGCTTATACGACTAGGGTCGGCGCCGGGCCGCTGCCCACCGAACTGCCGCCTGACGAGGCGCAGCACCTGCGGGAACTGGGCGCCGAGTACGGGGCCACCACCGGCCGCCCGCGCCGCACCGGCTGGTTCGACGCGGCGGTGGTGCGCTACACGGCTCGCCTCAACGGGCTGACAGCGCTGGCGGTGAGCAAGCTGGACGTGCTGGACCAGTTGCCCGAAGTGAAGTTGGGCGTCGCGTACCAGCGGCACGGCGAACGACTGGACGAGTTTCCGGCCGACCCGTCGGCGCTCTCCGAGATCGAGCCGATCTACGAGACGATGCCGGGCTGGCAGACGTCCACCGCCGACGCCCGGCGCCTGGAGGATCTCCCCGCCGGGGCCCGGGCCTACCTGGACCGGATCGCCGAGCTCACGGCGGTACCGATCCGCTATGTGTCTGTCGGGACACGGAGGCGGCAGATCATTGAGGTTTGGTAGCCGGTGGCCGGTGACCGGTAGCCGGTAGTCGGTAGTCGGTAGCCGGTGAACGGGGAATGTCCAACCGGCCACCGACCACCGGCCACCGACCACCGGCCCTTGAAAGATCGGGCGCAAGAAGCAGGCGTCGTTCCGAATAGTGGTGGCCGGGGGCATGCACGCCCGTGGCGGGCGGATCTCGGAGACGATCGGGAAATACAACCCGCGGACCCGGCCCTCATTCATAGAGGTCGACGAAGTACGTGCGCTTTACTGGATGAGGCAGGGCGCCTCGTTGAGCGAAGGCGTCGAGCCGCTCTTCCGGAAGGTCGGCATAATGAAGAAGTTCGCCGAGGGCAGCGACGGCGAAGGCTTGGCCGTCATCGGCGATCCACAGGGTAAGACCGTCCACCCACCCGACCCGTCGGCGAAGAAGGGCAAGAAGAAGGACGAGGACAAGGCGGAGGCCGCCGCGCCCGAAGCTGCAGCGCCCGAGGTTGAGACTGCCGAGGCCGCTGAGCCGGAGACTGCCGCGCCCGAGCCTGAGGCCGTTGAGGCGGAGGCCGCTGCGCCCGAGGCTGAGACTGCCGAGGCCGCTGAGCCGGGGGCTGCTGCGCCCGAGCCAGAGGCCGCGGCCCCTGAGCCTGAGGCTGAAGAAGAGAAGCAAGGCGAGGAATCGTAACTCCAGATCCGGCGACGACCCGTGCCGATTACCTGATCGTGGGAGAGATCAGGAAGGCGCACGGGATCAAAGGCGAGTGCTTCGTTAGCCTACAGACGGACGACGTCGAGGGCGTCTTCGCCGAGGGACGCTCGCTGCTGCTGGGCGACCCGGATGGCCGCCCTCAGGAGCCAGAGGTCACTCTTACGATAAAGGCCGCCCGAGAATTCAAGGGCGGCCTTATTGTTCGCTTCGAGGACGTCGTCGACCGGAACGCCGCCGAGATTCTGCGCGGGCGGACTCTATTGATCCGCCAGCAGGAGGCGCGGCCCCTCGAAGCCGGCGAGTATTTCCTCCACGATCTCGTCGGGCTGGAGGTCCGAACGGCGAGCGGGGAAGTCATCGGTCGTGTGGTGGAGGTGTACGAGGGGGGCCAGGGCTACACTTTGGGGGTGGAGGGCGGTGAGCGAGAGCATCTGATCCCGTTCTCCAGCCATTTCGTGAAGGAATTGGATCCGGCCGCCGGGCGGATCGTTATCGAATCGGTCCCCGGGCTGCTGGAGATTTGAGACGACCCCGGAAGCCGTATGCAGATCAACATCCTGACGATATTTCCCGGTTTCTTCCACGAAGCGCTTTCGCTAGGGATTCCCGGTCGGGCGTTGCAGGCCGGGCTCGCCAGCTTCAACGCCGTCGATCTTCGCGATTTCACCCATGACCGGCACCGCACGGTGGACGACGAGCCCTATGGCGGCGGCGCGGGGATGGTCATGAAGCCCGAGCCGTTCTTCGAGGCGGTCGACGCCATCGAGCCGAAGGGCCCCATCATCCTGCTCGACGCCCGGGGAAAGCTATTCCGCCACCAGGACGCGGTGCGCCTGTCGCTGGAACCCGAACTGACACTGCTCTGCGGTCACTACAAGGACGTGGACTGGCGCGTGGCCGAGGGGCTGGCGACCGACGTCTACTCGCTGGGCGACTTCGTTCTCTCCGGCGGCGAGGCGGCGGCGCTCTGCCTGGTGGACGCCGTGGTGCGATTGCTACCCGGCGCCCTGGGAGACCACGATTCGGCGGCCAACGACTCGTTCTACGACGAGACGGCCCTGGCGCCGCCAGCCTATACGCGGCCGGCCGAGTACCGCGGGATGGAGGCCCCGGAGGTGCTGCGCTCCGGAGACCACGCCGCGATCGAGGAATGGCGGCGCCGTGCGGCGGAGCGCCTGACGCGGGAGTTGAGACCGGAACTGGGGGGCCAGTAGTCAGTATGCGGTGTGCAGTGTGCAGTATGCAGTATGCGGTATCGGGGGACGGGCTGACCCGCCGGCTCGGCACCGCATACCGCACACCTCACACCGCATACCGAGCCCCCTTGGAGGAACGCGGGGCGCTGATTATCTTCTAAGGCTTTCGGAATATTGAAATCGAGCGCCGGAGTCGAGGGGAAATGGACGTATTACAGGATATCGAGAAGCAGCAGCTGCGGAGCGACCTTCCCGAAGTCGGCCCCGGCGATACGGTGCGCGTGATGGTCCGCGTCAAGGAGGGCGAGAAGGAGCGGCTGCAGCCGTTCGAGGGCGTTTGCATCGCCCGCAAAGGTGGCGGCCTCCGCGAAACGCTGACCGTACGCAAGATTTCTGGCGGAGTGGGCGTCGAGCGGATCTTCCCGTTGCATTCCCCTTCCGTTGCCGAGCTGAAGGTGCTGCGCCGGGGCAAGGTCAGGCGGGCCAAGCTGTACTACTTGCGCGGCCGCCGCGGCAAGCGGGCGCGAATCAAGGAAGACCGCTCGTAGCCGAGGCCCGGCGATGGGCCGACGGGCGATTGCCCTGACCACAGAGCGCCGGTACTGGCGCGCGGGTTTCCAGCATATCGCAGGTGTCGACGAAGCGGGGTGCGGCTCTTTGGCCGGCCCCGTTGTCGCAGCTGCTGTCATCCTACCGGTCGAAGGCGGCGTCAAAGGCGCCGTCGACTCCAAGCTCCTATCGGCGGCGAAGCGCGAGGAGATCGCCGGGATGATCCGCGAGCGGGCCCTGGCCATCGGTGTCGGGGCCGCCTCGACCCGCGAGATCGAGCGGCTCAACATCCGGCGCGCCTCCGGCCTGGCCATGGAGCGCGCTCTCAGGCAACTCCCGGTGATCCCCGACACCGTTTTGATCGATGGGCACCCTCAACCCTGCCTCGGCGATCACCTGGCCATCATCAAGGGCGACACGAAGTGCCAGTCCATCGCCTGCGCGGCGATCGTCGCCAAGGTCGTACGCGACCGCTTGATGTACCGCCTGGCCGACCACTACCCCGGCTACGGCTGGGAGCGCAATGCCGGCTACGGTACCCGCGACCACCGCGACGGGCTCGAGAAGCTGGGGATCACGCCCCATCACCGGCGAACGTTCCTGGGGATCCAGTACGAGCTGGACCTTTGATGGGAGGTAGGGAGCCCTAAAAGAGTGAGGGAGTAACTCAGCAAGGGAGACTTCGAGTTTTGAGTTGACCAGGTGGCGGTTCAACTCGTACCTCGCAGTCTCCCTTGCTCCACTACTCCCTCACTCAACTAGCGCTCCCTCCCTATCTCCTCCTCCCGATGAACCCGAGCCCGGCGCTCGCCGTCCTGACGTCGCCAGTCGAGTTGAGCCCTGCACCGCCGGTCACGATCGTCGAGCGCTTGCGCAGCATGAGGCCGAGTCGGAACCCATCGAAGTCGCCGTCGCCGGTCCACTGGGCCAGCGCATGCAGGTCGAGGACGTCCAGCAGGGTCAGCGAACCACCGATCCGGAAGGCGCGGAATTGCCCGCCGTCCATACGATAGTCGGCTTGAGCCGACAGCGTGGCGGGTGTGCGGGAGGCCCGGTAGGTGAGGCCGCCGATCAGCCGGGAGAAGCGGATCGTGTCGCGGACCACGGGCGAGCCGATGTCGCGCCAGACGAGACCGGCCGAGACGCCCGACGGGGCGTGGTTCACCCAGCCGATCTCCCAGCTGCCCTGGGTCCGTCCCACCGTGCGAAAGGTGCGCGACACACCCATGCCGTTGCGGCCGCTGGCCATTCCCAGCGCAACGGTGTAGGCATCGCCCTGCGCGTAGCCGTCCGGGTCCTCGAACTCGTCGTGCCGGTACCCGAAGCCGAACATCGGCGTTTGGAACCCGGCCATGTACTGACCGGTCGACCAGCTCTCGTCCTCGGGCCGGTCGAAGGTGATGTGGCCCACCAGGTTGGCCGTCCGGTTGAAGCCGGCGGCGCCCGGGTTCACCCAGATGCCGCTGCCCAGCCCGACGCCCGAGACGAAACTATAGTTCTGGACTTCGGGCTCGCGGATCTGGCCGGCGGCGGGCGGTGCCGCCAGCAGGAGAGTCAGGCCGAGGCTGAGCAGGATGCGTGTAGGCACGGCGGTTCGCTTCTCCCGGTCGGTCTGGGGACATCGGACGGTCGGCGTATACTGCGGCCGGCACCCCGGCCGGGCAAGGGAAAACACCGGCTACCTTGACCGGGCACCCTCCGCGGAATACTACTTGTGCTCCATTATATGGCGATCGAAGGGGAGCGGATGTCCGAAAACGCCAAGACCGCCGGCGCAGCCGCGGGCCCGTCCAGGTCCGGAGCCCTGGTCCTGGAGGCACGGCAAGTCAGCAAACGCTACGCGCGCACCTGGGCGCTGAAGGCCGTAGATCTCGAGGTAGAAACCGGCCAGCTGGTCTCGCTGCTGGGGCCCAACGGCTCCGGCAAGAGCACGCTGCTGCGCATCCTGACCGCCGTTACCCGGCCGACCTACGGGGAGGTGAAGGTATTCGGCGCACCGCCGCGGAACGGCGAGAACGTGCGCGAGCGCCTGGGCGTCCTGCCGCATCAGAGCTACCTCTACGGCGAGCTGACGGGGCTGGAGAACCTGGGCTTCGCCTCCACCATGTACGGCGTCCGCTGCTCGAAAGATGACTGCCATGAGGCGCTGGCCCACGTCGGGCTGGCCAAGGCCGCCGAGTCACAGGTACGCACCTACTCCAGCGGCATGCGCAAGCGGCTCGCCCTGGCCCGGGCGACGCTGCACGACCCGGAGCTCGTCTTCCTGGACGAGCCTTACGGAGCGCTCGACGTCGAGGGCATTGGCTGGGTCGACCGCTTCATCGGCGAGCTGCGCGAGGCGAACAAGACGCTGGTCATCGCGACGCACGAGATCGGCAGGGCGCTCGCCCTCTGCGATCGCGCCGTCGCGTTGCGCGGCGGACGAGTGGTCTTCGATGGCCCGACCTCCGAGTACGAGGGAGCGATAGCGGGCGCCACCGAGGCCGTCGGCCTGGAGGCGAAGAACTGATGGGTGACGTGCGACGCGCCTTCGCGCTGGTCAGGAAGGACCTGCTCACCGAGCGGCGGAGCAAGGCGGCGTTCAACGCCATGGCCTTCTTCGCCGCCATGGTGCTGTTCATCTTCAGCTTCGCGCTGGGACCCGACGCGCCGAGCATGTCCGCCGGCGCCGGCCAGACGTTGCTCCAGTACTTGTGGCCGGGCCTCCTATGGGTGGCGATCTTCTTCACCGGCATCCTCGCCTTGAGTCGCTCGTTCCAGGTAGAGATGGAGAGCGGCGGCATGGAAGCGCTGCGGCTCTACCCCGGCGACAAGAAGGCGATCTATGCCGGCAAGCTCATCGCCAACCTGATCGTCCTGGGCGCCATGGAGCTCATCCTGATCCCGGTGTCCGCCATCCTCTATAACATAGACTTGTGGTCGAAGCTGCCGGCGTTGATGGGCGTAGTCGTGCTCGGTACGCTGGGTTTCGCCGCGGTCGGTACGTTCTACGCCGCGCTCACAGCGAACCTGCGGGCCCGCGACGTCATGCTGCCCGTATTACTCTTCCCCATCGTGGTGCCGGTGGTGGTGGCGGCGGTGAAGGCGACCACGCTGGTCGTGCGCGGCGACCCGATGGGCGAGCTCTGGACCTGGCTCCGCATCATCGGCTTGATCGACCTGGTCCTGCTGACCGTCTGTACGCTCACGTTCGAGTTCGCGATAGAAGACTGAGTATGACCGGGTGCCACGCTGACACCTCATGCCCCATCGCTAGACAGCGGGGATATCTATGCTAGGAAACATCATTCTGTTCGCGGTTGTGGCCGCGATCGTCGTCTTCGTTCTGCTCTACGGCCTGCGGCTCGTCAGGATGGCCGAGAGCGCGGCGAAGCGGACGGGAACGATCCTCGGAATCGCATGTGCGGTGTTGCTCGCCGTCGGTCTCTACCTGGGCCTCGTCTGGGCGCCCACGGCGGAGATCATGGGCGACTCCTACCGGATCATGTACATCCACTTCCCCAGTTGGGTCGGTACCTCGGCTGGCTATCTGATGGCGTTCGTCGCCAGCGTCGTCTATCTGCGAACGCGGAACCCCGGCTACGACCACGTGGCGGTGGCCGCTGCCGAGATCGGGCTCCTCTTCAACGTCATTGGCCTGATCACCGGCGCGCTCTGGGGTAGGCCGACCTGGGGCGTCTACTGGACATGGGACCCGCGGCTCACCACGACCGCGATCATGGCCATCACCTTCGCCGGCTATCTGGTGCTGCGCGCCTTCATAGAGGATCCCGAGGCGCGCGCCCGGGTCGCCTCGCTGGTGGCGATCGTCGGCTTCGTCAACGTGCCGATCGTCTACTTCTCGGTCCGCTGGTGGCGCACGCTCCACCAGGTGCAGTCGAGCCCCGACACCATCGACGCGCCCATGGTCTGGTCGCTGCGCGTCATGATGGTGGCCTTCGTGCTGCTCTACCTGTTCTTACTGACCAGCCGCTACACGCTCGCTCGCGTCCGCGGCGAAGAGGAAATGCAGGCCGTGAGATTGGAGGTGGCAGGTGAGTAAGACTGGCATTATCGCCGTCCTCTTCGGACTGGCGGCCATGGTTCTGGTGTTCGTCGTCGTACCCGGCATGAGGGACGCAGGCTACATCATCAGGGCTTACGCCATCACCGCGGTGATTCTAGTGGGCTACGTTTGGCTGCTCGCGGGGCGCCTGGCGCAGGCGGAGAAGGGTAGGGGAACGCAGCAAGAGGACGGCGCCTAGACAGTCGGAGCGGATCGGGGCGTCGAGTGATCGCCCCGATCCGCCTCGCGCTCTCCTCAGTCCGGCATGTCTCCTTCGATACGCCAGGCGAGCAGGTGCTCCACGTCCTCCTCATCGGACCAGACCGAATACATGTACCACGTGCCGGTGGTCCGGTCCTGGACGAAACGCGCGTTGCGCCAGCCCGCCACCCAGTCCGTTCCTGGGAACGCTGCCGTACCCACGTAGCGCCCCGCGCTGTCGAACACGTCCCATTCCAGGGTGCCCGGGAGGCCCCCAGGCCCGACGGGTAACTCCTTCCGCTCGTCCGCCGTCAGGTCGCGGATGGGCCGCACGTGCTGCACGAGGACGGTGGCCGACGGGCCGCAGATGAAGCGGCGGTAGGCCGGGTAGGTGCTCTCGAAGCGGAGCGTGGCTTTGATCTCCGCCACCCGCTCGAGCGGAACCTGATATCGCTGCAGCACCTCGTCCCAGCGCCGCGTGATGATCGACTGATCCTCATCGGTCATCGACTGCTGCTCCCACGGTAGGCTGAAGACGCGGTCGACCGTTCCGTCGGGGCCGTACCAGAGCAGGCGGTACTCGTCGCTGCGACCGGTCACGAGACCGTCGCCGCACAGGTCGTAGTCTGGGGAGCCGCGGTAGTAGTAGCGCAGGGTCGCGTCGCCCTGTTGGGCATAGCTCTGCGACGTGGGAACTCGAGCCACGGTATCGAGGACAGCGCCGTGCACGTCGCGCGCCAAGGCCGGCCGCGCTGGGAAGCTGCCCAGCCAGGTCCCGTCCGGCGCGATCGTGTGCATCTGGCCGTTTGTAGGATCCCGCACCACCATCGTGTCACCAGGCCCCTGGAGTATTCCCAGGAACCCATCGCCGAACTCGCCGGGGCCCTGACCCTGCGTTCCCACCGTCTGCTCGTAGATGCCCTCCGCCGAGAAGAAGCGCAGGTTGTGCGACATGGCGTCCGCGATGACGACGCGACGATCCGATAGCACGGCCATTCCGGTGATCCGGCCGAACTCGTACTCGGGCTCGCCTTCCACGGCGCCGATCCGCAGGACCTCCGTGAACTCCCAGCGCTCACCCTCGCGCCAGAGCGGCGCCCCGAAGTTCTCGACGACCTGGATGCCGGCGCTGTCACGCACGGCCCCATCCCAGGCGGCCGCCGAGATGGACGAGTCGCCACACGCGAGTACGGCGACGGCGCACGTAATGCCGCAGGCGGCGAGCGGTGCCGCGCCGGGCCAACCCGTGAGATGTCGGTGGGAAAGCATAGGGCCCTCCTACGTTTCACGGAGTGCTTGACTGCGGTCCTGTCGTCGGTAGGCGTCCAACTGGAAGGGCGTCACGCTGGCGATGGGCCGCTGCCAGGCGAGTGGTGGTTCAACGGATATCAAGCTGGAGTTGAGGTAGCGCCCCCGCAAGAGTGACTCTGAACTCTCGCAGCGGCTACAGATTCTCCAGTTCGGGAGGGGAGATCTCTGCCAGGTCGACCTCTCCGAACGTTTGGTCGCCGAGGCGGACAGGAAGACGATCGCTGAAGGTCTCGGATTCGGTAGCGCCGCCGGCCAGATCCCAAACGTCCACGCTGTTCGCATCGGGATCGACGATCCAGTACTGGTTGATGCCCTGCCGTCGGTACAGCTTCAGCTTGATCGTGCGGTCCCGTTCGGCCGTGCCGGGTGAGAGGATCTCGACGACCAGGTCGGGGGCGCCGCGAATCCTTTCTTTCACCAGGCGCTCGGACCGGGCAGTCGAGACGAAGATGATGTCGGGTTGTACACCCTCCTCGGTCTCCGGGAACTCGACGCCAATGGGAGCTCCGAAGACCCAACCATGGCCCGGCTCCATCAGCAGTCGTCGGAGAGCCGCCTGCAGGTTTCCGCTGATCCACTGGTGCCGGAGGACCGGGGCAGGAGGGGTCACGTACAGCTCACCGTCGATGGCCTCGTAGCGCTTGCCATCCTCGGGCATGAGCTGGGCTTCCTGCCAGGTGATTCGCGTCGACGCCATGGTATCCACATTATACCTCCCTACCGGATAGGCGGCGAGCGAATCCGGTCCGACTCGAAGCTGCGGACCGGCGATCAACGAAGCGTCAACGCGGGTGGAGTTACCTGTGGACTTGGCGATCAAAAAGTTGGAGAGAGGCTATCTGCTCGAGGCTCGGACGCGGGTGTCATGGCCCCCTGACCAGGTCTTCGACTTCTTTGGCAACGCTCACAACCTGGAGTTGCTGACGCCGCCCTTCTTGCGCTTCGAGATCCTGACCCCGGACCCCATCATCCTGCGAGAAGGAGCGATCATCGACTATCGCCTGCGACTCCGCGGGATACCCGTCCGCTGGCGAACCGAGATCACGGCCTGGGAGCCGCCACACCGCTTCGTCGACATTCAGGCCCGGGGCCCTTACCGCTGGTGGATCCACGAGCACACATTCGCAGCCCGCGGTGCCGCGACGGAGATGACCGACCGGGTCCGCTACGGCGTGCTGGGTGGCGACATCATTCACGCTCTGCTCGTGGCCCCGGATCTCCGCAGGATCTTCGAGTACCGGGCGCAGCAGATCGGCAGGCTGCTAAGTTGATGGGGAGCTTCAGTCGCTGGTACGTGAGTCTTGCCCGCGCCTTCTTCTATTCTGGAAGCTGTATGCGTGCCCGATGCCCGTGTGCACCGGCGAGCCGTGCGTCCAGAGTCAGCAGCGGGGCGTCCAACGCTTCGGCCAGAGCGACGTACGCCGCATCGTAGGCCGTGAGAACCTCCCGCAGCGCCCAGATCTGCGGCAGCAGCTCCTCATGGCCGTAGCGTACGACGCCCAGTTGTGCCAGGTGCTCGAGGGCGAGCTCCGCCCGGTCGACGCCAATCGTCCTGCTTCGCACGTATCTCCGTAGCACCTGCGCCACCTCCACGTCCAGCAGGTGCGGCGCGTGCAGCGAGTCCTCGGGTGACGCGATGGCTCTGGCGACGCGACGGCCCGACTCGGTGTTCAGGATCAACTCGAGGACAGCCGAGGCGTCGAGGACGATCACCGGCCCTCGCGCTCTTCCCGGATCACTGCCGCGGGCGCCACATCGAGGTCCGGCGTCGGCAGCTCGGCCATCCGGGCCAGCAGGTCCTCCCGGGTCGGACGCTCGAGGTCGCTCCTCAGCACCCTGAGGGCGTAGTCGGACATCGACATCCCGGCCAGTGCGGCCCGCGCTTTCAGCTTCCGGTGCAGTGCATCAGGGACATTCCTGATCTGAAGCATGGTAGACATGTCGTAAGCATGGCTTCATGTGCCGCACATGTCAACCCGGCCTGTCCTATCGGCCCTCGGCTTCTCGGCGAAGGATAGGGGCATAGCCTCAACTGCCCATCAACAGCTCGCCAGGGAAGCTGGCGTAGAGGGGCGCTTTGGGATATCTGTTAGTGCGTTCGGCAGTGAGCGCTTCGACCGGGTAGCTCAGTTGGAAGAGCAGCGGACTTTTAATCCGCAGGTCGTGGGTTCGAGCCCCACCCCGGTCATTGACTTACGACCCCCCGTTGTTCTCACTGTGGGACAAACCGTGGGACGGACCATTCTATCACGCACTCTCAGCAGTTCGGTCTTGCCCCTCCCGAAACATGATTCTGTCCATTGCTTCGGCGTTCTCACCCCGATCCCTCTGCCGGGTGTAGCGACGCGTCATAGTGGGGTCCAAGTGCCGAAGACTGTGCTGCACACTGACCTCAGGACGCCCGGCATTCGTTAGGGCCTGTCCATAGAAGTGACGCAGGTCGTGTAGGGTCAATGAGGTGACCCCCGAAACTGAGGTGACCCCCGAAACCTGATCCAGTTATAATGGGACTCCTCGAGCGGGAGGAGCCCATGCGAAAGAGTCGATTCAGCGAAGAGCAGATCATCGGGATCCTGCAGGAGGCT
>JBDHHZ010000122.1:0-7675 GCA_039589115.1 Gemmatimonadota bacterium
GTGCTCGCACGCGATTCGATCTCGATGGACGCGCCCGAGGCTCGCCCGGTGGCCCCCGAGCCCGACTGGTGGCGCGCCCCGATCAACGCGCTCAAGGCGGAGAACGAGTGGTTCCGCTCTCAGTCACGCGAGCTGCTCGAGCTCGCCTCGCTGCCCGTGCTGCAGCTGCTGGCCGCTGCCATCAACTGCGCCACCGTGGTGATCACGGCGCGACAGGCCTTTAAGCTGCCTTTCACAAGCATCGAGAATGTCATGATCAAGGACGCGCTGGTCCACGTACTACGAGGCCAGAGCTCCTCGCGTGCCTCCGGTAGCGAGTGAACTGACGACTATGACGACAAGCCGCAGGTGACAACTATGTACGCTGACCACAAATCCGGTACCAAGAGACAGCGCCCGATCAGGGGGCTCGCGGCCGCAGCCTGCCTTCTGGTTTGCGCCGCCTGCATGCCAGCAGAGACCGATCAGGAAGCGCGGATGTCGCTGTTCATTGGGATCGATGTGAGCGGTTCCTTCCAGAACACCGGCAACTACAACGACGCGATGCGCTTCGCCGCGCACTACATCTACGGCCACCTCAACGCACTCGGCGAACTGGAGGAGCCGGCGGTGCTGTTTGTCGGCTCCATAGGCGGCGAGCGGCCCGGCGAGGCGAAGTCATTCCACCCGATCCACGACTTCCAGGGTAAGTCCGTCGACCAGATAGACGCGGACCTGCACGCCTGGTTCGAGTCGGGCGACGCGTTCACCGACTTCAACCCGTTCTTCGAGCGCGTGGCCGCGTTCGTCAAGCGGCAGAACTTGATCCTCAAGCCGCTCACCATCGTCGTCATCAGCGATGGCGTGCCCGACGCGGGTCAGGACGACCGCTACAGCAGGATCAACCTGGAGCCGCTGGAGTACTTGTCCCGCAGCGTCACGGTCAGGCTGCTCTACGCCACCCCGACCGTCGCCGTGCGCTGGGAGGAGGACATCGAGCGCCGCCGCGTGCGGATGTGGACGGTGGACGCCGAGGTGATGAGAGGCTGGCGCTCACAGATCACGTTGGGCCGGCCCGTCGAAGAGCAGGACCGCCTGTGGACCTGGGTCAAGGAGAACGTCGACTTCCGAGCGCGCAGGCAGATGTTTTGATCGGTAAGCGGTGTGCGGTGTGCGGTATGCGGTGAGAATGACCCAGTAGTAGTTAGGGAAGGCCCGTTTCTCGACTGAAGGAACGGGCCTTCTTCATCATCGCGTTGAGCATGCGCCCCAGCGTCGAGAATTCCTGAACGAAGTCGGCGGCCTGCTCCTTACTCAGGTATCCGCAGTCCTCAGCTACCCCAATCCAGTGGCGCGTCTCCAGCTGCTCGGCATCGGCGTCACTGAGTTTACTGAGGAAGTGTCGAGGATAGAGCCGTTTGCCCCAAGCCTCCGCGATCTGCGCACCGATCGAACGAGAAGCGCGCCGGAGCTGTGCGGTCAAAGCATACTTCTCTTCGCGTGGGAAGGCTTTGGTCACCTGGAAGAGCTCACGCGCAAGCTCTCTGCAATTCTGGTAGACCTCGAGCTCGGTAAAGTCCGTCGCTAGTCGACCGACCATCGGGTAGAATGCGAAGGTAAGCGTTAGCTTCCACTCACCCCACAAGTCTAGCGCCGGTCTGTCAACAAACCGTCAAGAGTTCGGTGTGCGGTATGCTGCATGCCGTATGTGGTTACGAAAGGCTCGATTATGCGCCTAGCCACCTCACACTGCACACCGCATACTGCACACCGCATACCGCACACCGAACTCACGGCTGCCGCAATCGCAACGTGAGCAGGAACGCAACGCCCACCCCGATGGCGGCCGTGATGAACGGCGAGGCGGAACCGTAGAGATCGAACACGGCGGCGCCCCACAGCGGACCCAGCACGCGGGCCACACCGCCGAAGAACTGATTGATCCCCAGGGTGCTCCCCTGCACCTCCGGCGCGGTCGAGCGCGAGATGAGCGCTGCGAGCGGCGGGAACAGCGTCCCGGTACCCGCTGCGATCAGAGTGATCGCGACGGCGAGCAGCGGATAGGTGTCGACCAGCGCTCCTACCGCCAACCCCAGTCCGAGCAGCACGGCGCCGACCCGAGACACGAAGGGCTCTCCGAAGCGCCTCACCAGCGGGCCCACGGTTACCCCGCGCACCAGCACCGAGATCGAGCCCACGTAGACGAACACGTATCCCACCGTGGACTCATCGATGCCGAAACGATCTTGCAGGAAAAGTGGGAAGATCGTCGTCATCGAGGCGAACGCTCCGATCCCCAGGAAATAGACGGCGATCATGCGGGAGAGAGGCTCCCGAAACGCGGCGCGCAGAACCTGCGTGAGAGGAGGGACCGAGAGGCTCGATCGGCTCGGCACCGATCGTTGGCTCGTCGGCTCGGGCAGGAACTTCACGGCGAGGGCCAGGTTCACAAGGCAGAGTCCCGCGGCGACGAAGCCCGGTGCGGTGTGACCGCCCCAGCGCCAGGCCCACGACCCGATGGCCGGGCCGATCATGAACGCCGCGCCCGTGGCGGCGGACAGCCAACCGAGTACCTGCGCCCGCCGTTCCGGTGCCGTCGTATCTGCCACATAAGCCTGCGCCACGGCGACCGTACCGCCCGACGCGCCCTGCACGATGCGCGAGATGAACAGTACGGTGACCGTCGTGGCAAGCCCAAACAACACGTAGGAGACCGCGGAGAATGCGAGGCCGGCCAGTATGAGCGGGCGGCGGCCGTAGTGATCCGAGATCTTGCCCAAGAAGGGAGTCGCAATCAGTTGGGCCACTGAGAATGAGGCGACCAGCGGGCCCACCATCCAGGTGGCGGCCCCGAATTCCTCCGCGTAGAAGGGCAGCAAGGGAAGGACGATCCCAAACCCGATCATATCGACCAGCATCGTGCCGATGAGCACCAGCACCGACGCCAGCTCGATATCCTTCTTTCCCTTCACACCGTCAGAACGCAGTTCGGGCCTCTCACCGCTTGGGTCACCCGTCGCCTTACCTTAGAGATCTCAGCGCCGACAAGTAATATCTCCTGCCGGCCCCGCGGAAAAGACCCACAACGACGCGGCCGCTACAGCGCGGATTATGGTAGTCGAACCTGAGCTGGGGTATAAGACTCTAGCCTAGGCCGGGAAAACGCTCTCCCGCTCCACCCGGCTGGCTGCGCGGCGCGCGGCGAGCTTGCGCAAACCCGCCTCGAAGAAGAACTCACCCGCGCCCGAGGCTGGCTCTAGATCGTCGAGCCAGGTCGCCTGCTCGTCGAACTTGGCGAAGAACGGCCTCCCGACCCAATCGGGGTCACGCGCCTGCAGGAACTTCAAGACGAACGCCTTCTGCCCCCCCACGTTCGCCAGACCGTCGACCAGGACCTTGCCCGGCGTCGACGACATGCTCGGTCCGCGCACCGTCCGACCCAAGCCGGACACCTGCCGATAGGCGCCGTTGAAGATCCGCAGCGCCCGAGCCAGCGGGACCGCGAAGTAGTCTCTGGCTCCGGTATTCCGCTCGACGAACATGTAGTAGGGGATCGCTCCCAGGCGGACTTGCCGTCTCCACAGCTCCGCCCAAACATCGGGCGAGTCATTGACGTTACGAATCAGAGGCGCCTGGCAACGCACCGCCGCGCCGGTTGAGCGGATCCTGCTCACCGCCTGCTCGGCGATCGGCGTCTCCAGCTCCCGTGGGTGGCTGTAGTGAGCCATCAGAGCCAGGTGCCGACCGGATCGCCGAACCTCCGCGAACAGCGACAGTAGATCGTCCGCGTCGTCATCGCTGACGAACCGGTAGGGCCAATACCCAGTCGACTTCGTACCTATGCGGATACTCGCGATGTGCTCCAACGACGGGTCCAGCAACGGCTCGACATAGCGACGCAGCACCGACGCCTTCATGATCATCGGGTCGCCGCCCGTGATCAGCACGCTGGTAACCTCGCGATGAGCCCGCAGGTACTCCAACCAGGACTCCACTTCGCGGCTCGCGAACTTCAACTCCTCGATGCCCACGAACTGCGGCCAGCGGAAACAGTATGTACAGTAGGCGTGGCAGGTCTGCCCAGGTGCGGGGAACAGCAGCACCGTCTCGCGATACTTGTGCTGTACTCCGGAGACGGGCTCATCGTGGAAAACCGGGACGTTCAGGTCCATCTGTCCGTCCGGGTGCGGGTTCAACGTGTACTGTATCTTCCGCGCAGCGGCCTTGATCTGAGCCTCCGGAGCACCCCGGTAGATCAACTTGTACATCCGCACGAAGTCCGCTCGCCTCAACATCCCCGGATGCGGGAACGTCAGCTGGAAGATCGGGTCCTCCGGGATGTTGCTCCAGTCGATCAGATCCTCGACCACGTAGTTGTTCACCCGAAACGGCAATACCGCAGCAACAGCCTCCATCGCGGTCCGCTCGCTCGCCGACAGTCGCCTGAGTTGGGAAATCCGGCAGATGTCCTTCCGCGTGTAGACGCGAAGTTTGCGCGTTCCCGTTCGGGCGAGCGCACTCCTCCGTTGAATGTCTTTTCCGAAGAGCATCTTCTACGTCCTTCGCTTTGGGTCTCTCCGAAGGCCATCCTCCGTCCGCCCTACGGCGCCCGTGGGGACCTACTCTCTCGAGTCCAGACGATCGGCAGACGAGACTGCTGGCGCCGGGCAACTCCCCCCATCAGAAGGGGCTCCGCCCGGCTCGACGGGATCCCTCACCGGTGATCCGGCTCGGGAACGGGAACGCCGGTGCCAGCGGTTAGTTCACCTTCCGGGCTCGCTAACCATGCTGCCCACCGACACTACGCCGGTTGTTTTGTAACCGTATTAAAGATACCCCTGGGGACCCCGGCCTGCAAACCACCGAATGTAGGATGTCTTACCCCCCTCCGGCTTCCAAGGGGAGGCGCTCTTGTGTCCACCGGGATGGTGTTCCTACTTTTCCCTCGCTGTGACATTCTGCCCCGGCGCCGGGGTCGTCGGGTTGGTGTAATCGGAACCTAACCTGTTGTGATCGAAGCATTTAGATTGCTCGACTGTCGGGGCCCGGAAGATGCTCATTCGGTGGAGGTCACTCGGTTACTCGGACAGCACGGGAAGCCCCACTGACTTAGAGGGATCGAACGAGCTATGAGCAAAGCGAAACAGACCCAATCGACAGCTGCCGGCAACGGCGAGGACCTGAATCCTTTTCACATCGCGCAGAATCAGTTTGACAATGCTGCGCGCTACATCCCGGACCTGAAGGCCGGGCTGGTGGAGTTCTTGAAGCGGCCGAACCGGATGATCACGGTGGAGTTCCCGATCGAGACGGCGGAAGGCGAGGTCAGGAACTTCGTCGGCTATCGCTGTGCACACAACCTGGCTCGCGGTCCCGGCAAAGGGGGCATCCGCTACCACCCCGACGTGTCGGCGGACGAGGTGCGGGCGCTGGCCTCGTGGATGACCTGGAAGTGCGCGGTGTTGGACGTGCCGTTCGGTGGTGCGAAGGGTGGGATCATCTGCAATCCCAAGAAGCGGACGAGGGAGGATCTGCGGAAGATCACGCGCCGGTTCATCGCGGAGCTTGGTGATGCGATCGGCCCACACACCGACATTCCGGCACCCGATGTGAACACCAGCGCCGAGACGATGGCCTGGATCTTCGACACCTACGATATGATGCACAAGGGCCAGAACAACCTGGGCGTCGTCACCGGCAAGCCGGTCAACATGGGCGGTTCGCTCGGCCGCAACGAGGCGACGTCGCGCGGTTGCCTGTTCTGCACCGAGAAGGCTCTGTCCATGGGCGTCGTGGAAGGCCTCAACTCGGTGAACGGCGCTACGGTCGTGGTTCAGGGATACGGGAACGCCGGAGCGATCGCGGCGCAGCTGTATGCGGAACAGGGCTCGAAGATCATCGCCGTCAGCGATTCGCGCGGCGGCATCTACAACCCGGACGGCCTCGATCCCGACGCTGTTCTAGCGTTCAAGAAGGAGACCGGCTCGGTTGTCGGTTACCCGGGTTCAAAAGAAGTGAGCAACGAGGAGTTACTGACGATCCCCTGCGACATCCTCATCCCGGCGGCGCTGGAGAACGTGATCCGTGGCGACAATGCGGCGGAGGTCCAGGCGAAGGTAATCGCCGAGGCGGCGAACGGGCCGACGACGCCGGCCGGTGACAAGATCCTCTTCGACCGTGGGATCCCGGTGCTCCCGGACATCCTGGCCAACGCCGGCGGTGTGACTGTGAGCTACTTTGAGTGGGTGCAGAACAACGAGAACGAGCAGTGGGAAGAGGATGAAGTCAACGACAAGATGAAGGCCAAGATGCTCAAGTCGACCGAGGACGTGATCGCCAAGCAGAAGGAGATCAACGCCTCGCTGGCCAAGCTGGAAGAGCGGCGCAAGGCACGTGGCCTCAGCGGCGACCCGCTCATGCCGGTCGACCTGCGCATGGCCGCCTACGTACTGGCAATCAGCCGTGTGGCGGCTGTGACCCTGGAACGCGGCATCTGGCCGTAGTCTTCGTCGGCACTAAGAAGTAACACGGGCACGGCCGGCGGATTCGGTCGCCGGTCGCTGCCCGCCTTCTCCATTCAACCTCCCAAGTGCCTATGGCAAGTACAAAGACCAAGGACAGACCCAAGCCCTTCCTGCTCCCCGAGTACTGCAAGGCTTGCGGGCGCTGCATCTCGTCCTGCCCGAAGCACTGCATCGCCATGGGCACGGAGATCAACCCGGCCACCGGATTCACACCGGTGGTGCTGGACCTGGACATCTGCAACGGGTGCGGGCTCTGCCTGAGCGCGTGTCCCGAGCCACACGGACTCATGCCGGCTCCCGAGGGGGTCGACTTCGAGCTCCTGGACCCGGCGAAGCTCTTCGGGGAGAAGATGACCACAGCACCGATCCCGGAGACCATCCCGGACTCGGAAGTGCCCTTGCCGGAGCTGGAGCCGTTGATTCTCAAGGGCAACCACGCCTCCGCGATCGGCGCGCTGCTGGCCGGCTGTCGCCACTTCTTCGGCTATCCGATCACGCCTTCCACCGAGGGGGCGGAGTTGTTGGCCAGGCTCCTGCCGCAACTGGACGGCGTCTTCGTACAGGCGGTGAGCGAGGTGGCGACCGTCAACATGATGTATGGTTGCGGCGGCGCCGGCATGCGCTGCATGACGTTCACGTCCTCCCCGGGGTTCAGCCTCATGCTGGAGGGTATCTCCTACATGATCGGCGCCGAGATCCCAGGCGTCTTCTTCAACGTCATGAGGGGTGGGCCCGGCCTCGGCAACATCGGCCCGGAACAGGGCGACATCAAATTGGTCTGCCGCGGTCTCGGCCACGGAAACACGCATGCACTGGTATTCGCACCGTCCACTCCCCAGGAGATGCTGGACCTGCCCGGTCATCCTGGCGAGCGACGGCTACCTGGGACAGATGACGGGGCGAGTCAAGCTGCCACGGCGTATGGTTAAGCCGGGCCTTCCCGACTGGGCCGTCTACGGTGACGAGATGCACCGGCGCAACCTGCACACCTCCATCCTGCTGATCGAGCCCGACCTCGAGGCGCACAACATCAGATTGAACGAGAAGTACCAGAGCATCAAAGATACCGAGCAGCGGGCCGATCTCTTCCGGTGTGACGATGCCGATTGGGTCATCATCGCCTGCAACACGCCGGCACGCATGGCCAAGGGCGCGGTGCAGGCCTTGCGCGA
>JBDHHZ010000123.1:0-7314 GCA_039589115.1 Gemmatimonadota bacterium
CGAGGGGACGTGCGGGATCCGCTGCGTCGAGGTGTTGTTCGATGACAGCGAGCCGATAGAGTTGCAGCCGGGCGATTTGGCGCGCCTTCAGTTGGGCGCTACGCGGCGCCTGATTCTGATCACGGATGTCGAAGACGATGGCGATGAGCTGGAGATAGAGTTCTCTGCTGCGGACACGCTGTTGAGCCAGCCCGCCGGGCTGGAGGGCATACGACTCAACCCCTTCTCGACGCTCCTCCAGAAGGTCAGCCCTATCGTCTACTACGTGGACGACCAGGAACGGCTGTTGCGCGCCGAGCAGGTGAATACGGACGGTAGCCCCAGGGGCCACGTGGTCGCCTACAACGTGCAGGAGTTCGACATCTCGGTCATATTCGAGGACGGCGACGAGCTGCCTTACCCGAATCCCTACGATTCGGATCTAACCAACGACTTCAATGACATGGTCACCATCAAGGTAAGAGTGACCGTGAAGGCCGACCGAGCGGATCCGCGCGTGAACCACGGCGAGCTTCTCACGAAGACGTCGCTGTGGCGCATCTCACCGAGGAACCTGCGCTACGAGAAGAACGTCGACAACTAGTACTCGTACGGCCAGGCACCTTCCCGACATGTCGTGATTGACAGGCATTTTTCGACCGCCTATGCTAGAATCATGGGTATGCGAATGCGTAGCAGACCATCAAGATACTTCGCGGTCGCCGCGTTCCTCGGGCTGGCGGTCTTAGCGTGCGATGATGATGTCGTCGTCGGTCCCGGCGTCTATCCGGATGTAGTCGGCTTCTGGTCGGGCCAATACCGCCCGACTGATTGCAGCCTCTCGGGGGGCGGCGATCCGCTGTTCTGCGATGCGGTGTTCTGGGACGGCTCTTCGTTCATCCTGGAGCTCGACCTCGATGTCCAAAACGGCTCTCGAGTGAGTGGCACGATCGCGCAGGGTGAGTTGATCGGTGAAGTCGAGGGAACGGTGGATCGGGAAGGGGTGATCACGCTGGCCGGCGTGATCGGCGCCGCGGATGACTTCACCTCGACCATCCAGGCTTGGGAGACGAGTCTCGTCGAGGACTCGCTGATCGGTAGCTGGCGTTTTCTGGTGGAGGACAACACGAGCTCGGGTATCAGCTCCGCCACCGTGGACGCCGGCGTCAAGCTCTTCGGGCCCAGCGTGGTCAAGTTCTTCGGCTGCCCGGCTGGGGGGGAGCTCCCGCCGGAAGGTCAGGTTGCCGACAGCCTTTCCAGCGATGATTGCCAGTTGGCGGGCGGCCAATTCGTGGAGGGGCTTGAGGATGGGGCGTACTTCGACGTCTACGCGCTGACGGGAGCTATGGGCGACTCACTCGGTATCACATTGCGCTCTCAGGATTTCGACGCGTTTCTGCTCGTCACTAGCCTGGACGAGGAAGTGCTGGGTGGGGACGACGATAGCGGCGTTGGACCCGACAGCACGGACGCGGCGGTGACCGTGGTCTTCGATACGGACGACACCGTCCTGGTGATCGCTACTTCGTTCGAGCCGTTAGATGAAGGTGCCTATACGCTGGGCGCCGAGCGGCTCGGCGTATCGCCGGCCGCGTCGGCCGATGGCGGCGTGAAGGTCGTGAGCGGTGCAATCGTAAAGAGCGGCAGAGAACTCCGCAGCTACAGCGCGGCATACGGCAGGCAGCTCAGGCGGTCGGCCACCCGGATCTCGAGGCAGGATATGTAGTTTCGGGGCCGCCCTCAGTCGGGCATCTCGAAGGACCCAAGCTCCGCTGGCTCCGCGATGACGTAGGCCACGAGCGACGCCTCGATAGCCCAGTCCAGGGTGTAGTTCATCAGAGTCGCCTGGCGGAGCATGTCCTCGTCACCCTCGCCCGTGCGTATCCTCCGATCCGCCAGAACCAGGTGAATAGCGCGGCGCAACATCTGCCAGTGCAGAAGCAGGGCGCTCTCCGGCACACCCTGTTCTCTGTAGCGGCGGCCGAGCTTCTCGGCGAAGGCGTAGCTGGGCACCTCATCCCCTAAACGCTTCCAGGTCGCCGCTGCCAGCTGTGCGGTGAGGGCCGAGATGTCTTCCTCCTGCAGCTGCTGGGCGAAGGCACGGTAGGGGAGATTGGCGGCGACGAGCCTGTAACGATTAGCGATATCATCGGCCCGGTGGATCAGGGCTTCCACGACTGAGGTACCTTCTGGCTTGTCAGCTGCGCCTCTACCGGCGATGATCCTGAAATCTGGCACGCGAAATCCCCCACGAAGGTTGTGTGTCTGGGGGCGAAGGGGGGTACCGCGGGTGGGACAGGGTCACTGGCACGGTACTGCATTACGGCTTATCCGTCAAGGGTTTACGGCGCTGGGCCCGGTCTGTGGAGGGCACAGATATGGGGGTCTACGGCCGGTTTAACGTTTGTGCTGGTGGGCCGTCTAACATACGGAGAGACCGAAAACGGGTCCGCAGGCCCGGCTTCCCCGTCGAGCAGGGCGGAATCCTAAAGGAGGGAAGAAGATGAGAAGGACAAGAACCACTGCGCTGCTGGCTTTGCTGCTGGTAGGTGGCCTGGCCGCCTGTGATGATAGCAGCGTCACGTCGCCGGGTGGCCTGGAGCAGACATTGCTCGACTTGATGGTCGACGAGGACCTGACCGAAGCGGTGATCGTCGACGTCGAAGCG
This sequence comes from Gemmatimonadota bacterium, assembly GCA_039589115.1. Taxonomy (GTDB): domain Bacteria; phylum Gemmatimonadota; class Gemmatimonadetes; order Palauibacterales; family KS3-K002. The sequence continues at coordinate 2,648 of JBDHHZ010000123.1, forward strand.
GCTCTGGCCGCCGTGCTGGGGGCCCCGGCACCCTCCGATGCGTTTTTCTCGGAGCCCGATCCTGAAGCAGTGGACGGTGCCCGGGCGCTGCTCGAGCAGGCACGAGAGAAGTTCAGACAGGCGCGGCAGGCCTGGATCGGCGGGGACACGGAACTCGCAGCCGATCTCGCCGAGGATGGCCGGGAGCTGATCGCCCAGGCGATGCTCCTCGTGTTCGGCGATGAGGCATACGCGATGATGCTGGAGCGCGTCGACAACGTGATCGCCTGGCTGGAAGAGGAAGTCGATGGGGAGGCGTCCGAGTTGCTGGCGCGTATCCGTGCGTTGAGAACGGAGGCGGAGGGCCTGAAGGCCAGCGATGAGGTAGCGGCGATGGAGCGCTTGGTGCTGGCGCTGCAGATCGCGCACCGCGAGCGTGCACATCACCGGCGCATGGAGATGGTACATCATTCGCGCCACTCTGTGTTCATGGCGCACCAGGCGCTGGAGCTGGCCGCCGACGTTGCCGGCGATGACGCGACCCCAGAGCAGCAGCACCTCCTGAGACACATGCAGCATCTGCTGCAGGACGCTCACCTGGCGATGGATGCCGGGCGCTTCCGGCTGGCCTTCGTCCTGGCTCGCCAGGTCGTCAATCTGGGCTTCGTGGTCGTGATGCTCGAGCCCGACGCGGAGCGGGATCGGGTGCTGCTGATGATCGAGGTCAGCGACCTGGCGATCGACGCAGCGGAGGCGGCTGTGGCCGACCTGCCGCCGGGATCGTTCCTGGTTCAGCTACTCGATCACGTGAAGCTCTTGCAGACGCGCGCGATCCAGATATCGGATACGCAGCCGCGTCGTGCGATCCACATACTCTGGCACGTGTCGCTGACGGCGTACGCCATAGTCGATATGGTGCCTGGGATCTAGAGATTCGACTGGACAGGGTCGGATCGAGACCGGGGCCGTCGCTTGCAGCAAGAGTGGCGGCCCCGGCTTGGTTTGTTTCAACAGCCGATAGCCGATAGCCGACAGCCAACATTCGAGTACAGCTCGACTACCGACGCTCGACTCCCAACGTGCGATGTCCGTGGAGAATCGTTGGCAGAAAGTTGAAAGTCGAGCAGTACTCGGGAGTGGGATGTCGAATGTCGGCTGTCGACTGTTCAGCCGTTATCCGATTCGTGCCTTAGAAACCAACTCTTCTCCGCCGTTCCTTCCGGCCCGGCGTAGCCGCCCGGCGAGCCGTCGGCGCGGATGATGCGATGGCAGGGGATGATGATGGCGATCGGATTGCGGCGCAGAGCGTTGCCCACGGCGCGCGCTGCCTTTGGTCGGCCGATCCGGCGGGCCAGGTCGGAATAAGTCACCGTCTGGCCGTACGGCACGGCCAGCGCCGCCTCGAGCACATCGCGCTCGAAATCGCTCAGAACGGAGAGATCGAGGGGCACGTCGAAGGCGCGGCGTCCCCGCTCGAAATACTCCGCGCTCTGCCTGCGTGTCTCTGCAGAGCTGGCAGCGTCTTTCACGATCGGTCGGCCGGGGAAGCGCGCCGCCAGGTCCTGGGCGAACTCATCCTGGCCGGAAACGTGCCGGGTGAACCGGCAGAGCCCTCGCGGGCTGAAAGCCGCATAGATCGGACCCAGCGGCGAATCGAAGCAGTCCCAGCGGATCGTGTCTTCAGTGGTCATGAACTGTCCGTCTCTTTTTTGGATGAACGTTGAACGCAGGACGTCGAACGTTCAACGCTCAAGGCGCGCCAGCGCCGCACAGCCCGACGTCGGCTGTCGAATGTCGGCTGTTGGATGTCCGGCAGTCATCCGCTGTTCGCTCTCCTTTTCCTCTGTCGCAGTTCCTGCAGGTAGGCGTGCAGGGTGAGGAACTTCTCGAACACGACGACGCCCTTGCCCTTCCGCCCGATCTCCGCCAGCAGGTCCTTCAGGCGCCCGCGGCGGATCACATAGAAACGGAACGTCTCCGCGAAGTCCTCCAGCGGGTGCTTGGAGGCGTAAGCGGTGACGTAGTTGACTGGGGTGTGCGAGATGTTCCGCTTGCGGAACGAGACCCAGCTCTCGTCGACGCCACGATAGGCCTTGCTGACGTCGCCGAAGGCGCTTCTGAAGCGACGCGAGCGAGCGAATCGCCAATGGTGGAAGAGGAAGCTATGTCCGAGCTCGTGTATTATGAGGCCCACCATGCCGGGCCAGGAGATCTCATCGCGGCGCTCGATGTGGCGTCGCTCGATCTCGACGATCTTCGGGTACTCGGGGTCGACGCCGGAGACGCCCGGCCGCACGAGTATGCGATGGCCCCAGTCCGGGACCCGTGCCGTGCGTAGCAGGCGGTGCACCCTGCGCAGAGCCGGTTGCAGCAGGTCCTGGCCGGTGGCGTCACGGCCGCACCAGATGCAGTGGTCCATCGAGTCATCGACCCCGCCGTCGCAGTGCGGGCATACGCCATCGAACTCGTCGCCGAACGTCCAGTACTGGTTCTTGCCGCACCAGGGACAGTAATCCATGGGGTACTGGAGGCCGCCGCGGCAATTGACGTACGGGCAGCGGGTATGGTACTGAAAACCGCGAGGCCGCTTGAGGGGCAGTTCGCTGGACGCCTCGTCGGAGATGTCCTTGCCACACCAGGGGCAACAGGAGTGGCTGTCGGATACGATCCAACCGCAGTAGTAGCACTCGGCGCCGGTTATGCCCTTATCGTCACCCCAGGTGAGTCGTTTCCGGCAATCAGGGCAGTAATGCCAATAGCGGCGCAGCTCACGGCCACAGCGAGTGCAGTCGGCCGCTGCCCAGGTCTCGAGCTTACTCTTTGTCATACCGTTTCATCGCTTCCCGGACGATGCGCTCGATGAACTCGTAGTAACCCATTCCGGCGCGTTCCGCGGCGTTGGCCATGTCCTCCCCGAACGCGATGTAAGGGTTCGGGTTGACCTCGAGGACGTAGACCTGCTGGTCATTTGTGAGGCGTAGGTCGATGCGACCGTAGTCGCGTAGCTCCAGGGCGTCGAATGCGAGACGGGCCGTCCGCTCGATCTCCTGCAGCGCGCCCTCCCCGATGCGACGGGCAAAGACGTTCCTGATTCCCCAGCGCTCCCGGTAGTCGAGGTCCCACTTGGCACTGTAGGTGGCGATCTTCTTGTCCGTGTCTTCGATCTTGTCGAACGCCATCTCGATGATCGGCAGTATCTCCAGTTTCCGATTGCCGATCAGACCGACGTAAAGCTCGCGGCCGTCTATCAGTTCTTCCACTATCGCCGCCTGGTTGAGGCTGCGGTGTATGAACTCCACACGCTCCTCCAGGGCCGCCTCATCGCTGACCACCGATGACTGGGCGATGCCGACCGAAGCGTCCTCGTGCGTCGGCTTGATGATCAGCGGAAACTCGATCTCAGAAGGCGGCTCTACAGGTTCGCCCACCGGGTATACCTGGAAGCCGGGTACGTTGATCGAGTGATAGGTCAGTATCTTCTTGCTGGTCGCTTTGTCCCGGGCGATCAACAGCGCCTCGGGGGACGAGCCGGTGTAGCGATACCCCTTCATCTCGAGCAGGGCGGTCACACCGTAGTCGTAACGGGCTTTGCCCATGTACGACTCTGTTCCATTGAAGACGAGGTCCGGGTCGAAGCTCTCCAGCCGGTCGAGCAGGCGGCGCAGATCGTGGTGGAAGCCGACCAGGTGCACGTCGTGGCCGGTCTCGATCAGAGCCTCGGCGATCTCGTACTCGGCCTCGCCGGCTTCGGCTTCGACTTCCTCTTTGAAATCGGCATGCTCCCAGCCCGGAGCCGGCCAATCGAAGACAACGGCGATCTTCATCGTACCCCCGTTTCGGCAACTGCCCATAGTTTGGCGGAGCCGGAACGGTCGTGCAACTGCAGTCTGGAAGACGCCCGCAGAGAGGACGTGTGCGGTATGAGGTATGCAGTGTGCGGTGGCGGAGGAACAGAGCGAATCTCCGGTCTGGCGGGGTCCCTACCGCACACCGCAGACCGCACACCGCATACCGAATCTACTGGGAGATTGCAGTAACCGGATCAAGATCCGCCGCCCGCCGTGCAGGGTAGAGGCCGAAGCCGAACCCGACGGCGATCGAGAAGGCGAAGCCGAGACTGGCGCCGAGCGAGGAGACGGGCATGGACCATTCGCGGCCGAAGACCGCGGCGATGGCCTCGGCGCTAAAGCAGAGGCCGAAGCCCATCAGGATTCCGAGCACGCCACCGAGCGCGGCGAGGGTCAGCGATTCGGCGAGGAACTCGCGGCGGATGTCGGAGTCGTCGGCGCCTACCGACTTGCGGATGCCGATCTCGCGGACGCGCTCGCGGACGGAGACCTGGAGGATGCTGAACAGGCCGATTCCGCCGATGAGTAGGGAGATGATCGCGATGGCGCCAAGCACGATATTCCAGCCGAGCATTATCCCGTTGACCATCTCCATGTCTTCGGCGTACTCGGCTGCGTTGTTCTCGATCTCGAAATCGCGGACTCCGCGGTGCAATTGCAGTAGCTTTGCCTCCGCATCCCTGACCGCCGGACCCACGGCCTCGTAGGACGGCGCACGCAGCACGATAGCATGAACGGTCTTGGTGCCTGTGAACCGGGCCTGGTAGGTGGATGCCGGGACGTAGACGCGGCGTTCCAGGAAATCGAAGTTGGCCGGAATCAGGGTGAGCTTCGGCGCCT
>JBDHHZ010000124.1:0-7760 GCA_039589115.1 Gemmatimonadota bacterium
GTGGCGAGGGCCACGCAGGCTTCGAGGCTGATGCCGGCAAACAGGCTGACGTCTTGGAGGATGCTCTGGAGCACCGTGGCCATGGCTAGGATCTGCGTGGCCAGGTACCCCATGACGCCGAGCAGGATAGCTACGGCGGTGAGCAGCCGCGCTGTCTCGCTGCCGTACCGGACGGCCACCGCGTCGGGGAGGGACACCGAGTCGGCAAGCCCCGCGAAGAGCCGGAGCCGCTTCCCCATGAGGAAGGCTGTGAGAGTGTGGCCGACCGAAGTGCTGATCACGATCCAGACCGAGCTCATCCCCAGCGCGTAGACCAGCCCCGGGCCGCCGACGAAGCCGAAGCCGCTCATCGTGCACGAGAAGATGGCGATACCGGTGATCATCACGCCGAGGTTGCGCCCGGCCATGAAGAAGTCGCGGGTGGACGAGGTCCGGCGGAGAGCCCACAAACCGACGGCTACGCACAGCGCCATGTAGGCCACCACGCTGCCGAGGATGATGGGTTGACGCAGGACGTCCACAGTCCTACCCCGTACCCGAACCGGCTTTTCCGGGCTCTTCGGCGTTGATGCGTGAGCGCGGGCCCCGGAACTCGGCCAGCAAGCGGTCATACGCCGCCTCGTCGTCCTCTGACAGCACCCAGCGGCCAAAGCCGACAACGTAAATCGCGGTGAGGATCAGAGAAGCCGGGAACAACACGTAGAGCATAATCGCAGTCGGGAGCGGGAAGCCGAGGAAAAGGCGGCCCGGACCCTCCAGCAGGTAGGTGCGGTAGGCCACGACCAGTCCGGTCCAGGCGGCGAGAAAGGCGCACAGCCCGAAGAGCAGCCAGGGCGCGCTCGCCCGACGAGCGGCTCCCCGGCGCGTGCCGAAGGCCATCAGCGCCACGTAGAAAACGATCCCGACAGCGCCGAACGCCCAGCCCGCCCAGAGGATGAGGGAATGACGCTCGAGACCCGACCCGCCGTGCCGCATCCCGGCGAAGTCGGGATGGGCCGCGCCGAGCGCCCCGGGGGGCTCGGCGATCAGCAGCGTCCCCAGGGTCACGACCCAGAGGGCGACGACGATCGCCAGCAGTAGGCGGTCCAGCCTCACGCTCCGGCTCCCGTCGTCATCGACCTCATTCGGCGTTTCACAGGGACGCCCGGTATACCGCCTCGACATCGTCCGGCGTCATCGGCTTGATGTTGTAGGACAGGAGACGCTCCTGCCGCAGGGCTCCGGCGACGAGATCGGGGACGTCTCCCTCCTGCACGCCGGCCTCGTGAAGCCGGCCCCGTAGCCCCACCTCTGGGATCAGAGACTCGAGCGAGGTAACAAGGCGCTGGGCAGCCTCACGATCTTCTCCTGCGTCCAGGTCGGGCATCACCGCCCGGGCAATCTCGGCGTAGAGCGGCGTCGCCTCCGGCATGTTGAACCGCATGACTGGCACGAGGACGAGGGCGGTGCTGCCACCGTGTGAGACGTGAAACCCGGTGCCCAGCGGATAGGCGAGGGCGTGGACGGCGCCGACCGTGGCGTTGACGAAGGCGAGGCCCGCGAGCATCGCACCGGTGAGCATCCGCGACCGGGGCTCGACCTGCTCGCCGTGCGCGACCGCGGTGCGGATGCTCCCGGACAGCAGGCGCAGCGCCTGCAGGGCGAGCTGGTCGCTCACGGGGTTCTTCCGAACGGCCGACGTGTAGGCCTCGATGGCGTGGACCATGGCGTCGACGCCGGTGGCCGCCGTGATCGCCGGAGGGAGCCCCAGGGTGAGCTCGACGTCCAGGATCACGGTGTCGCACACGAGCTGGGGGGCCAGGATCGGGCTCTTTTGGCCGTCGTCTCCGGTGACTACCGCGACCTTCGTAGCCTCGGACCCGGTGCCGGCCGTCGTGGGGATCAGGACCAGGGGCAGGCGACGCCCCTCTGCCCGGTCGACCCCGTACATATCTTCGACCGGCTGCGGGCAGGCCGCTAGCAACGCCGCAAGCTTCGCCACGTCCATGGGGCTTCCGCCACCCAGCCCAACGACGGCGTCCACTCCCCCGTCCCGGCCGGCCGCGGCGGCGCTGCGCACCGTCTCCGCCGACGGCTCCGGCTCCACATCGGCGAACGTGACTACCTCGCCGCCCCCCTCCCGTAGGGCCTGCTCCACCCGGCCGGCGAGCCCGAGATCGACGAGGGTTCGGTCGGTGACCAGGAGGGTGCGCCGCGCCGAGCGCAGCGCTTGGGTGCCCGCGATCCGCCGGACCGAACCGGCGCCCGAGAGAATGGTGCCGGGGGTTTGGAACTCGAAGCTACTCATGCTCGTCCCCTACTCCAGGCCGCCGATGCAGCGGTACTTGATTTCCTGCCACTCGTCGAGCCCCTGGTGACCTCCTTCGCGCCCCACGCCGGACTCCTTGAAACCGCCGAACGGAGCCCGGGCCGAGGAGAAGGCCACGGTGTTCTCGCATACGATGCCGGCCTCCAGGGCCTCGGCCACACGCCAACAACGCGCCGCGTCCCGGCTGTAGAAGTACGCGGCCAGCCCGTAGGACGTGTCGTTAGCGAGGTGAATGCCATCCTCCTCCGAGGAGAAACGGATTATTGGCGCGACCGGTCCGAAGGTCTCCTCCTCGAAGATGAGCATCTCGGGCGTCACATCGCCGAGCACTGTAGGCTCGAAAAACGTCCCACCGAGGGCGTGACGCCGGCCACCCGTGAGCACTGTCGCCCCCCTGGAGGTCGCGTCGGTGACGTGCTCCACGACCTTCTCGACCGCGGCCTCATTGATGAGGGGGCCGATGTCCGTACTATCTTCCAGGCCGTTACCCACCTTCAGCGCCTTTACCTTCTCGACGAAGCGCTCTACGAAGCGGTCATGGATCTTGTCCTGAACGAGGAAGCGGTTGGCGGTGACGCAAGTCTGTCCCGCGTTGCGGTACTTGGCCACGAGAGCGCCTTCCACCGCGCGATCGAGATCGGCATCGTCGAAGCATACGAAGGGCGCGTTGCCTCCCAGTTCCAGCCCCACCCGCTTGACCGTGGCCGCGCCCTGGGCCATCAAGAGCTTTCCGACCGCGGTCGAGCCAGTGAAGCTGACCGTCCGGACGGCCGGGCTCTCCATGATCACCTTGCCGATCACCGAGCTGCGGCCGACGACGACCGAGAAGGCCCCGGCCGGGATGCCGGCCCGGTTGGCCAGCTCCACCAGGGCCAGCGCCGTCAGCGGGCTCAGCGAGGACGGCTTCAGGACGATCGTGCAGCCGGCGGCCAGCGCCGCCCCGACCTTACGGGTCACGAGGAGGGCGGGGAAGTTCCACGGCGTGATCGCCGCCCCGACCCCGACCGGCTGGCGCGTCACGACCGCTCGCTGAGCGCCCAGGTGAGCGGGGACAATCTCGCCCGAGCTCCGGGCCGCCTCACCAGCGAACCAGTCGATGAAGGTGCTCGAGTAGACTGTCTCGCCGGTGGATTCCTTCAATGGTTTCCCCATCTCCGCGGTCATGATCCGGGCGACGTCGTCCTGGCTCTCCCGGATGAGAGCGGCCCACCGCTGCAGCACGGTAGTGCGCTGGTCGGTCCCCAGACCCTGCCACACAGGGAGAGCTCGCTCGGCCTCCTCTATAGCTCGTGCGGCGTCCGCAGATTCGAGCATCGGCAGCGTGGCCAGGGTCTCGCCGGTGGCCGGGTTCCGGAGCTCGTACGTCTCGCCGGAGGAAGCTCCACACCAATCGCCGACGAAGGCGCGTTCCCGAAGCAGCCCCTGGTCCTTGAGAGCGAGGGTCGTCATTGCTGCGGTCCTTTCTCCCTTAGCGCCGCCCCGTTCAGACGCCCAAGCCAACGCTCAGGCCGCCACACACGAACAAGGTCTGGCCGGTCACGAACGAGCTGCGCTCGTCCAGGAAGAAGCTCACGGCGTGTGCCACGTCTTCGGGTGTGCCCAGGCGACCGACCGGTACGCCCTCGACGATGCGCCGCGACTGTGGCGAATCCGCCGGGTTATTTGCGAAGAAGGCCTCGGTGCCAATGGGGCCGGGGGCCACCGCATTGACGGTGATGCCGTCCGGTGCAAGCTCGAGGGCCCAGGTCCGGGTCATGGCTTCGAGGGCCCCTTTGCTGGCGGCGTATGCCGTCCGAAGCCCCTTCCCAAGGACCGCCCGGCTGGTGATTGAGACGATGCGGCCCTCCTTCCTCCGACGCATGGCGGGCAGGACGGCCTGCACGCAGAGGAGAGCGGCCCGGGCGTTTGTATCGAGCACGTCCGCGAAGGTCTCGAGGCTCGTCTCCCCAACCGGCGCCGGCCGGACGACACCCACGTTGTTCACGAGGCGGGTGATTTCGTGCGCGTCGGTGGCGCGCGAGAGAGCCGCGCGGGCGGCCTCGGCGTCTCTCAGGTCAACAGTGTGGAACTCGACGCCGTCTCGGCCTTCCGGCTCCACCAAGTCCAACACGACAACCCTGTATCCGTCGACACGAAGTCGCTTAGTCACCGCGGCACCGATGCCGCGCGATCCGCCGGTGACCAGTGCGACAGCGTCGCTCATTCTGGGCTCACTTCGTAGTGCGAGGATACCTTGTCTCCGACATCCGTGGTCTCCGACGGTTTCAATGAACGCAGCACTTTCAGCTCGCCGGCCGTCGGAGGCGCGGTCTCGGCGACAGGATCCGCAACCTGCAGCGGCCACCCGGTGGCCTCGACCGCCGTCTCGACGCCCACGCCCGGATGCACCGCGGTGAGCACGAGCTCTCGGCTCTCCGGGTGGGGCTCCAGAACACCCAGATCCGTGATCACCGCCTGGGGACCACGCCCCGAGACATCCAGACGGTCACGGGAGCGTCCCCCCTCCAGGAATCCCACCGACGTGACGAAGTCCGGCGTCTCAACGAAACTCAGGCGGCTCTGGCGCAGCAGGATGAAGGTCCGCGAGCAGAAGGCCGCGATCTCTGGGGCACCGCCCGCTCCCGGCAATCGCACCTTGGGAGAGCGATAGTCTCCGATGACGGTGGAGTTGAGGTTTCCGAAGCGGTCGATCTGGGCCGCACTGAGGAAGCCGGTCCGGATCCAGCCGCCCTGGAGCCAGTAGTTGAACATCTCGACAGCCGAGACCACCGCCTTAGCGGTCCGGCTCAGCTCCGGGTCGCCGATCGAGAGTGGCAGCACCGTCGGCGCGGTGTCGAGAGTGCCGCTCTCGTAGATCATCGAGAGGTGTCTTGCGTGCGTCCGTCGGGCGAGGTTCGCGGCCTTGCTGGGAAGCCCGATTCCGATGAACACGACGTCGTCATCATCGAGCCGCCGGGCCGCGGCCACGACCATCATCTCCTCGGGCATGTAGGCGGGCTCACACATAGCCGTGCTCCTTCAGCGCCAACAGGTAGTGCCCGAAGTCTCGGGTACCCATGACGAACCGGTCCATCCACTCGCGGAACCTGTCGTAGTCCCGGCTCACCTCCGCCCACCTCAGATAGAAGGCGTTGCTGCGGCTGTAATAGCCCTCCGCGTAGGAAGGGAAAGCCCCCAGGGGGACGGGGCACACCGCGCTGACGGCCCAGCGCGGGATGACGGTTCCCCCTTTCGTCTCGTCAACCCGATCGACGACCTCTTCAACGGTGACGATGCTGCGGGCCGACGCGAGCACCGCTTCCTTCTGAACGCCCACGATCCCCCGCAGCCAGACGTTCCCCTCCCGGTCCGCGCGCTGGGCGTGGATGATGGCAACGTCCGGCCGAAGGGCGGGCACGGCGGTAACCTTCTGACCCGTGAAAGGGCAGTCGAGGAAGCGGATGTGGGGGTTCACGTCTGGGTAGGAGGTTCCCCGGTACCCCTTGAAGATCGCGAATGGCATACGCGCGGCTCCCGCCGCGTACGCGTTGGCCATCGCCGCGTGCGCGTGCTCCTCCAGCTCCAGGGCGTGCGGGATCCCCTGCTCCAACGCCTCGCGCAGGCGGTAGAGGGACCCGACTCCCGGATTGCCACCCCAGGAGAAGACCAGCTTGTCCGCACACCCCATCCCTATGAGCTGGTCGTAGATGATGTCTGGCGTCATTCGGACGAGAGTGAGGTGCCGGATCTCCTGGCGGATGATCTCGAGCCCAGCCGCGTGGGGGATGAGATGCGTGAAACCCTCGGCCGCGACCACGTTGCCGGGGTTCAGGTGTTTCCGGACCGCCTCGGTGAGATCCAGGAACTCCGTCACTCCGGCTCCTTCTCCTGGGGGGGCGGGTTTCTCCCTGGCGTTGGATGTTCGGCACAGGAATCTGCTTTCACTCGTCCCAAGTATGTCGCACGGACTTGGAGCAGTCCAGGCATTGGACGGTGGCTCGAACCTGTGTTGTCAGCTAGGTCGTAATGTGCGGGACAGAGTTCGCGTGGTGACTCGCGCGATCAACGGCGTGCGGAACGTCAGGTGGCTCACATGGTCAACACGAGGATCTTCAGCTTGGCGAAAGGCGTCTCTCTTTCGCCTTTCCACCCTTATTGCACTTCCAGCAACTCCACGTCGAACACCAGTGTGGCGTTTCCAGGAATGACCCCGCCACCAGCGCCACTTGCTCCGTATCCCAGATGTGGCGGAATGACCAACTTGCGCATTCCTCCGACGCGCATGCCCACCACTCCCTCGTCCCAACCCGCGATCACTGTTCCAGCGCCCAGCAGGAATTCGAACGGCATGCCACGATCCCGGCTGCTGTCGAACTTGGTGCCTTCTGCCAGCCAGCCCTCGTAGTGCACGGAGACGGTCATTCCACCTACGGCTTCGTCACCCGCTCCGACCTCCAGGTCCTGGTAATACAGGCCGGAGGGAGTCTCGGTCATGGCCGCCAGGTCCACATTCAGGGCAGGAGCGAAATCGTCGTTGGTCAACGGCTCGGGTCCAGGATCCGTCCCGTTATCTCCACAGGCAACAAGCGCCACGGCGGCGCATACGACCAGCAGACTTCTCATATTTCCTTCCCTGTGATTTGGGCGTTACGCACTGTTGTGATCACGCCGGACCAAGGCTAACCGCTCTACCGCCTACGACACAACCCTGTCATCATTGCTGGCCGCGGAGGCCGGTGAAACGAGAGCACATCCCTATGGGACGCCCGAATACCGATCGGCCAACTGAAACAAAACCCACCCCCCATGCGTTATATGAATCATTCACATAGTTTATGTGAATGGTTCATATAATGTCGTTGTGTATCTGAATGGTCACTCTGGACTAACGAGTTCGGCATGAAGAACCCAAGCGAAGCCCTACCTCTCACCACACTCACGTACCATATCCTGCTCGCGCTCGCCGATCATGACAGGCACGGGTACAGCATCATCAAGGAACATCAAGGAAGTGGAACAGCGAACCGGCCAGAGCATGCAGATCGAAACCGGTGCTCTGTATCACGCGATCAGGCGAATGCGGAATGAGGAGTTGATCGAGCCAGCTCCAGCAATTGAGCACGAGTCGGGCCAGGATAGCAGAAGGCGGACGTATCGGCTCACCGAGTGGGGACGGAATGTCCTCGCGGCGGAATCCGCGCGGCTGAGGCAACTGGTGGACATAGCGGTGGCAAAGCAGGTACTTCAGGCGCGGGCAACATGAGCAGTAAGCGTCCCTTTGGACCTTCCCCGTTTTGGCTCTGGCTCTTCCGCGGAGCCCTGTGGTTCCACCCCTCGCAATTACGAGCTGAGTACGGGTTGGAGATCGAAGACGTTTTCCGCGCTCGGGTTGAGAATGCGCGGAGAGCGTTTGGCAGTCGCAAGCTGTTGGGTTTTCAGATGCGAGAGGTCAAAGGCCTGATACGGACAGGTC
>JBDHHZ010000125.1:0-7267 GCA_039589115.1 Gemmatimonadota bacterium
TTGGAAGAGTTGCGTGCGGACAACTTCAAAGCGCTCACTCCCATGGAGCGAGTGCTGATCGCGCGGCACCAGCAGCGCCCGCACTCGCTGGACATGATCGAGCGCGTCTTCAGCGACTTCATCGAGCTGCACGGCGATCGCGCGTTTCGGGACGATCCGGCGGTGGTCTGCGGCTGGGGCCGGCTGAACGGCCAATCGGTGATGGTCATCGCCCAGCAGAAGGGCCGCAACACGAAGGAGAACCTGAAGCGCAACTTCGCGATGATGCATCCGGAGGGCTACCGGAAGGCGCTCCGCATGATGCGCCAGGCTGAGAAATTCGGGCGCCCGATCGTGACGATAATCGATACGCCGGCGGCGTACCCGGGGATCGGCGCCGAGGAGCGCGGCCAGGCGGAAGCGATCGCGCGTAACCTGCTGGAGATGTCGCTGATCGAGACGCCGATCATCGCGGCGGTGATCGGCGAGGGCGGCAGCGGCGGCGCACTGGGGCTGTCGGTGGCCAACCGGATCATCATGATGGAGTACGCGATCTACTCGGTCATCTCACCCGAGGGTTGCGCTTCGATCCTCTGGAAGGAGAACACCGAGGAAGTCCGCTCGAAGGCGGCGGCGGCGCTCAAGCTGACGGCACCCGACCTTAGTGCACTGGGCGTGATCGATGAGATAGTGGGGGAGCCCGAAGGCGGCGCCCACGAGGACTGGGACAAGGCGGCGGAGCTGCTGAGTGAAGCTCTGATAAGGAACCTGGACGAGCTGCGCGGGCGGCCGACGCAGGAACTGCTCGACGAGCGCTACGAGAAATACCGAAAGATGGGGGCCTGGGCGGGTGATTGAGCCGGCGAAGAGCGGAAACGACCGTCAGGCGGAAGAAGACGGGAACGGGCCAGCGCCGGTGACGCACGGCATCATCAGCAAGGGCCCGCAGCCGCAGTTCGTCGAGGTCCGCTTCAAAGGCAAGCGCAGCGACTACTACACCGCCCACGTGACACCGCCGGTGCGGGAGCGGGAGTACGTGGTCGTCGAGGCGGACCGCGGCCAGGACCTGGGCCAGATCACCGCGACGGACGGGTTGGCGCGCCGGAAGTGCGCCGTATGCGAGGGCTGCAACGCCAACGCCCTACCCGGCCAGCGGGTCCTGCGCCGCGCCGCACCGGTGGACGTCGAGCGAGCGCTCGGCCTGCGTAGCGAGGAGACCGACGTTCGGCGCGAGGTCCGGCAGATGGTGACGGACCACAACCTGAAGATGAAGATCAGCGATTCCGAGTGGCAGTGGGACCGCAACAAACTGATCATCTACTTCACGGCTGACAAACGCGTCGACTTCCGCGTCCTGGTCCGCAGCCTGGCCAAGAAATACCGCACGCGCATCGAGCTCAAGCAGATCGGCGTGCGGGACGAGGCGCGGCGGCTCGATGGCGTTGGGCGCTGCGGCCGTGAGCTCTGTTCCTCCAACTGGTTGCCAGAGCTGAAGCCGGTCACACTTCAGCTGGCCAAAGACCAGAACCTGTCGCTCAACCCGTCCCAGATATCGGGCGCCTGCGGCAGACTGATGTGCTCGCTGCGCTTCGAGCACGACTTCTACGTCCAGGCCCGCAAGCGGTTCCCGAAGGAAGGTCGTCAGGTGCTGACGCTGCAGGGCGACGAGTGGGTGGTGACGGTGAACATCTTCGCGAGCCGTGTGACGCTGAGGACGGCAACTGGAGCGCTACGGACGGTAACGCTGGACGACCTGAAGAAAGAGACGGCGGAAGCACGCAGGAGCGCACGCAATAGCTGAGGCCCAACCGTTGTCGAAATTCTACATCACTACAGCGATAGACTACTCCAACGGTGACCCGCATCTGGGCCACGCCTTCGAGAAGATCGGCGCAGACGTCATCGCCCGCTACCGGCGACTGTGCGGTGACGACGTCCGTTTCGTGATCGGGATGGACGAGCACTCGCAGACCATCCTGGAGCCGGCGGCCGAGGCGGGGCTCACGCCGCAGGCCTGGGTCGACAAGATGGCGATCGTCTTCTCGGACGCGTGGGAGAGTCTCGCGATCAGCCACGACGTCTTCATCCGCACCACCGAGGAGCGGCACGCCCGAGCCGTGCTGGAGTTGGTCGAGCGAACCAAGCAGGCGGGCTACATCTACGAGGGCACATACGAGGGCTACTACTGCGAGCGCTGCGAGAGCTTCAAGCAGGAGAAGGACCTGGTAGACGGGCGCTGCCCGGAGCATCCGGACCGTGAGATCGGCTGGACGAAGGAGGACAACTACTTCTTCAAGCTGTCGGCGTTTCGCGACAAGCTGCTCGCGCTCCTGGATGAGCGCCCGGAGTTCGTGCAGCCGGAGATCCGGCGTAACGAGATCCGCAAAGTGCTGGAGGACGGGCTCCAGGATGTATCGGTGTCCCGGCCGCAGCGCGAGTGGGGGATCCCCTTCCCCGGCGACCCGGACCACGCGGTCTACGTCTGGTACGACGCGTTGATCAACTACCTGTCCGCTATCGGTTTCCCGGAGGAGCGGTACCACGAGTGGTGGCCCGCGCAGCAGCACGTGATCGGCAAAGGGATCACGCGCCACCACTGCATCATCTGGCCGGCGATGCTGATGGCCGCCGGGGTCGAGATACCGCAATCCGTCTGGGCGCATGGCTACATCCACTGGGGCGGCAGGAAGCTCTCGAAGTCGGCCGGCGCTTCGGTGACGTTGGAGAGCGCGCTGGAGCGCTACGGACCGGACCCGCTGCGCTACTACTTGTTGCGCGAGGTGCCCTGGGACGGCGACGCCGACTTCACCTGGCAGCGCTTCGACGATATCTACAACGCCGAGCTGGCGAACGACCTGGGCAACCTGGCGAACCGTACGCTGGCGATGATCCACAAATACCGCGACGCCGCTGTGCCGGCTGCCGCCGAGACCGGACTCGACCGGCGGGCCGGCGAGGCGCTGGCCGCCTACCGCGAAGCGATGGACGGGTACCTGCTGCACAAAGGCACCGGCGCCGCACTGGAGCTGGCTGGCGCGGCCAACGCCTTCATCGAGCAGCAGGCCCCCTGGAAGCTGGCCAAGGATGAATCGAAGAGCGCCGAGCTCGACGCCACCCTCGCCAGCCTAGCCCGCACGCTGGGGCGGCTGGCGATCCTGCTTAGCCCCTTCATGCCCGGCAAGAGCCGCGAGCTGTGGTCGGCCCTGGGCCGCGACGACGAGCTCCCCGGGCTGGCCGCCTATGCCGAGATGGATCTGGCGGGCCGCCGCGTGAATCGGCAGGCCGTGCTCTTCCCCAAGATTGAGAGCTAAACCTGCAATTCGCTGTGATGTGGAGGGCCGTACGCTCCGGCCGACCCGTAGGGGTCGGAACCGGGGGACCGCTCGCTCCGGCCGACCCGACACGCCGGGCCCCTACTCCGCGCGACGACATCGTGCAGCCCACCCGCATGCAGCTCAAGGATCGGAGCCGGGTCGCTAACACCAGCTCCGCTCGGCGGTCCCCCGGTTCCTCCCTGGCTACATCGAGAGGGCGTGCGGTCGGTCCCCCGGCTCCTCCCGACTTGGATCTGGAAGTCAGCGGGTCGTGCTCGCCCACCGATTACAGGCGTCGGGGCGTGTCGTGGAGCGGAGCTGGTGTTAGCGAGCCCGCGCTCACGGGTGACCGTGAGCGCGGGGGAGGCCGGAGCGAGACGACGCGCCCCGACGCCACCACCCAGCGCGCTCGCTTCGCCCTGACAATCGCCAGCATCGCCATCGTCACCTGTGCGCCTCCGCCGGCCGAGCCGCCACCTGCCGAGGAGCCGGGACCGGCCGTCGTACCCATCGAGCCGGAGGCCGTGCCCGCACCTGCCGCCGAGCCAGAGCCCGTGTCGCCCGCTCGAGCGGAGCGGGTCGTTCGCATCTGCGCCGGCGGTGACGTGCTGCTGGGGAACAACCTGGACACGCTGTGGGCGGAGAGGGCCTCGGCCCGGCTGGGCTTCTACGTGCCTCCTTTCCCCGACCCCGATTCGCTGCTGGCGCCGCTGCGCTCGCTGGTGAGCGACGCCGACATCGTGCTGCTCAACGTGGAAGGCGCCATCGGCGAGGGGCCGGCGCCGCGCAAGTGCCGTCCCGGCTCGACGAGCTGCTACGCCTTTCGCCAGCCTATCTCCGTCGCGGCCGCGCTGCTGCGGTTCGCGGAGCCGGCGGCCTTCGTCGCCAGCATCGCCAACAACCACGCCATGGACGCCGGCGTCGATGGCTTCTCCGCGACCATGGCGCACCTTCGGGGGGCGGGCGCTCGTGTGACGGGCACAGACACGCTGGCCACCCTCGTGGTCACGCCGCGAGGCGACAGCATCGCTGTTCTGGGCTTCAGTCCCTTCAGGGCAGGCCCCGACCCGCGGGACCTGTCGGCGGTGCGCCGCCACGTGGCCCGCGCCTTCGCGGCTTACGGTCGCGTCGTCGTCAGCCTGCACGTGGGAGCGGAAGGGCGCGGCGCTCAGCGGACGCCGAACCGGGACGAGATCTTCCTGGGGGAGAACCGAGGCAACTCGGTGGCGATCGCCGCGGCCGCGCTCGAGTCCGGCGCCGCCCTGGTGATCGGGCACGGACCTCACGTGCTCCGCGGCAGCGAATGGCGCGGCGCGGCACTGGTCTTCTACTCGCTCGGCAATCTGCTGACCTATGGGCCGTTCAACATGCGGCATCCCCTCGACCTCGGCGGCGTCGCCTGCGCCTCCATCGATGGCGCGGGCCGGGTCAGCGACGCGGCTTTCCGCTCGACGTTCCAGGTGCCGCCCGGACTGGTGCAGTTCGATCCTGCGGGTCGCGGAGCGGCTCTCGTGGACTCGCTGGGGAGACTAGACTTCGGCGAGAGTGCTGGGATTGTGCGGGACGGTGCTGTGATACGACCGGGACGAGGCGAGGGTCGAATGTAGGATGTAGAATGCTGAATGCTGAATTCCCAGTTCACTTCAGAATTCAACATTCAGCATCCAGCATTCTACATTCGGAACCCGTCTCTACTCCGGAGCTGCCTGCTCCGCGGAGTCGGCCGGCTGCAACCGACTGAGAATATTCACGCCCGTCGCATTCTCGATCTGTTCCGTCAGCTTGATGATCGCCGCCGGAAACTGACCCGCCGCGTTCGCCACGCCGCCGCCTTCGCCGGAGTCGATGACGGTGAGACGATCGATGTCGATGTTGTCGACCGAGCTGGCTAGCTCCTCGATGATCTCGGGCAGCATGTTGAGGATGAAGATGCGCTCCGCCTCGCTGCCAGCGCCCAGGTAAAGTTTGATCATCTCGCCGAGCACGAACAGCCTGGCACGGCCGTCCTCGGTTATCGATGCCGCCGAGCCTTTCGCCCGCTCCTCCATCGCCTCGCGTTCGGCGCGGGCGGGCAACAGGACGTCGGCCTCCAGGCGGCGCTGCTCCAGCGCGATCCGCTCGTGCTGCAGGTCCTGCTCGGCGACCACCTTCGATTTCTCACCGGTCACCGGAGCCGCCAGCTCTTTCGCCAGCGCCTGTGCCTCGAGCTCGGCGGTGCGGACGCGCAGCGCGTTGTTCTGCTCGACGATGGCCAGGTCGGCCTGGATCTTGGCGATCTCCGCCGCCTGGCGCGCCGACGCTTCCGTTTGCTGGGCCTCGGAGCTACGCTCCGCTTCGGCGACGCGCGCCTTCTTCAGGATGTCGGCGGTCTGCTGCCGGCCGATCGAGTCCAGATAGTTCACCTCGTCGGTGACGTTCTGGATCTTCATCGTGTCCAGCTCGAGGCCCAGCTTCTTCATGTCCTCGTCCGCCTCTTCGATCAGTACCTGGGCGAACTTCAGCCGGTCCTCGTTCACTTCCTCGGGCGTCAGCGTCGCCAGCACGCCGCGCAGATTACCCTCCAGCGTGTCCTTGGCGATCTGCATGACCTCTTCAAACGGCTTCTCCAGCATCCGCTCCACGGCATTATGAGCGACGGGATCGCGGGCGCTGACCTTCACGTTGGCGATGCCGTGGACTATGAGCGGGATGCCGCCCTTCGAGTAGGCGTTCTTGACCACCACCTCGATGGGCAACGTCGTCAGGTCGAGCCTCGAGACGCGCTCGATGATCGGAACGCGCAACGTGCGGCCGCCGTGCAGCAGCCGGTAGCCGGCGTGCCGGCCGTCGGCCGTGAGGCGCTTGCGGCCCGTGACCACGACCATCTCGTTCGGCAGGCAGATGACGATCAGCGACTTGACGGTGTAGATGAGCGCCCCGAGCACGCCCAATCCGACCATTCCCAATAGCAATCCAGTGTCCGGGGACACGCGGCTACCCTCAACTTTCTGCTGGTGGAAGCTCCAGAGTGTCGAATGGGATCACCTCAGCGACCCCGTCCTCGACGCCGACTATCACGACCTCGGTGCCGGCTGTGAGCTGCCTGGTTACATCCTTAGATACACGCGCCGTCAGATAGTATTCTCGGTCCGCTATCAGGCAGACGACTCGTCCCCGCTCGCCAGGGGTCAGCGGCAACACGACCCGAGCCGCCCGTCCCTCCATCTCCCGCTCGCTCACCGTGTCGATCCCAACCTCGCTGCGCCGCAGCCAGGTGAAGACCGAGTGAGTCAGCAGCATGGCGCCGCCTCCCATACCCAGCGACGCGAACAGGGTCGCGTCGGGTGACGTCCCGGTCAGCGTGAGCAGCGTGCCCGTCAAACCGAAGCCGGCCAGAAAGAAGATGATGTTGCGCGGCCTGAACAGACCCAGTACCAGGCCGCCGGCTCCTGCCGCGCTCGGATGAAAATCGTGATCGGCGTCGACCCCAACGTGCACATCGGCACCAGCAACATCCACATCGACATGGGGCAGGTCGGCGTCGAGACCCGACGCGTCCACGTCCAGACCGGAGGCGTCGACGTCCCCTACATCGTGATGCGCACCGCTGAGGACCGAGAAGACGAGCAGCCCACCGCCGAGCATCGCGGCGAGAATGTAGATGCCAAGCATGATCAGGCCTTCGCTCTTTTTTCGAGAAGGGTTCGGGTAGCGCCGGCTACCGGCTACCGGCCACCGGCTACCGGCCACCGGCCACCGGCTACCGAAATGAACCTGCCGGGGCCGGTTCCGGCGCGCAACCTGTGGGCCGCAGCTGGGGCGGGCGGCAGCGCAAAGTTTCCCCGCAAATGGTCAAATATTGCCGAAAAATGGGTCTTTTTTGGCCGTTCCAATATCACTTAAGCTGTGTTATGACAAGTAGTTAAGTGGCATCGCCTAAGGTGGGAACAAATGTTGCACACTCTAAGTGCGGAGCGGTAGCTTGACAGCCGTTG
>JBDHHZ010000126.1:0-7265 GCA_039589115.1 Gemmatimonadota bacterium
GAGGATCTCGCAGATCACGCCCGCCGGCATCAACCCGGCCATGCGAGCCAGATCGACCGAAGCCTCGGTCTGGCCTACTCGCTGGAGCACACCTCCGGGCCGCGCTCGTAGGGGAAAGACGTGTCCAGGACGCCCGAGGTCTTCCGGGCAAGTTTCGGGGTCGACAGCCAGTTGGATCGTCTTTGCCCGGTCCCAGGCGCTGATCCCCGTTGTCACGCCGTGCTTCGGTGTGCCGTCAATCGAGACCATGAACGCCGTCCCCTGAACGTCTGTGGAGTGGTCCCCCATCGACGAAAGGACGAGCTCCTCGACGCGTTCCGGCGTCAGCGACAGACATATCAAGCCACGTCCGTAGGTGGCCATGAAATTGATGGCCTCGGGTGTGATTTTCTCCGCCGCGCAGACCAAATCCCCTTCGTTCTCACGATCTTCGTCGTCTGCAACGATGACCATCTCACCGCGCTGTATTGCCTCTACCGCTTGTTCAACTGTATCGAACTCTATCTCGCTCATTTCTCCAATCCATGTACACTCGCGCCGGCCGAACACCCACCGCGAGAGAATTTCAGCTGATTCCCCAGTCGGACAGCCGCTGCTGGAAATCGCCCGGCGCATCTTCCCCTGCGCGCTGGCCGAGCGTCTTGGCGACGTACTTGCCGAGCATATCGGCCTCTAAGTTGACCCGATCCCCCGGTGCCAATCGCGAGAGGTTGGTGTGTTCATAAGTATAAGGTATCAGGGCGACCTCCGCAGTCCCGCCATCCTGGAGGGCGTTGATGGTCAAGGAGACCCCGTCTACCGCGATCGAGCCGTGCAGAATTGTGAACGATTCCACAGTATCAGGCAGGGTGAACCGCACCAGCCACATATCTCCCTGCCGCTTCACGGAAGCCACGGTTCCCACCCCGTCGACGTGACCCTGGACGAAATGCCCGCCGAACCGCTGACCCGCGGCGATCGGCCGCTCCAGGTTCACCTTCCGCCCGCGACGATACTCGCCCAGCGTCGTGCGGGACAAGGTGGTGGCGATCGACTGTACCTTGAAGTTCCCTTGCCCGAGAGCCACAACAGTCTGGCAGACGCCATCGACGTTGATGCTGTCGCTGGGCTTGAGATCCTCGAGAACTTTCGAGGCGGAGATGACTAGCTCCCGACCGCCGCCCACCTCGGTCGCCGACTCTACGGAGCCGATCTCTTCTACGATTCCGCTGAACATGACTTCCTGCGCATCTCTCAGGCCCCGCCTTCATCGGCGGCCAATACAAGAAGCGTCACAGGGCCCAGCTCGCTACGCTTGATCGTTCGCCATTCCAGCGCCGCTCGGCCGCGGTCACCCTGAAAAGCCAGCACGCCGGGCTCGCCGAATACCCTGGGGGCTATGAAGGCGTACAGGCGGTCCACCAGTCCGGCGGCGAGCAGGGCGGACCCCAACACCCCACCTCCCTCGCAAAGGACAGACCGCACGCGGTGTTTCCACAAGTGAGCAAAAACCGCACCAAGATTCAGGCCGTCCGAGCTTTCGGCTCGCCGGACGCGTACCACGTCGATCCCCACGGCGTCCAGGAGGCCCGCCCTGTCGTCTGGAGCGTGCTCGGCGGCGAACACCACGACAGACGCGTCGCCGGCGCTGGACACCAACCTAGAGTCCATGGGTAGACGGAGGTTCGAGTCGAGGATGACACGCGTCGGCGCCACACGGGGCGCCTCCCATTCCCGAACGGTGAGCAGCGGATCGTCCGCCAGCACCGTCTCGATACCCACCATCACGGCATCATGGCCGGCCCGCAGCCGGTGCGCCTCGACAACGGCCGCGCCGCCCGTCACCCGAGTCGGCCTCCCAGGAGCCTCTGACAGCCGCGCATCGAGAGACATGGCATATTTCAAGGCCAGGAAGGGCCGCTCGCGGCCGTGGGCGCTCAGGTGGACGGCGTTGAGATCGCTCGCCTCCTGCTCACAGACGCCCCGCTCGACCTCGACCCCCTGCTCGACCAACCAGTCCGCGCCGCCGCGAGCCGCCGGATTTGTCTCACTTGCCGCACAAACGACCCGCACGATCCCCGCATCCACGATCTCGCGGCTGCACGGTCCCGTCTTGCCGCTGTGGTGACACGGTTCCAGCGTCACGTACAGAGTTGCCCCCTTCGCCTTCGCGCCCGCCGCCCTCAACGCTTCGACCTCCGCATGCGCACCGCCCCACACGGCATGATACCCTTCGCCGACGACCGTCCCCTCACGAACGACGAGAGCGCCGACCATCGGGTTGGGGGCCACGTGTCCCCAGCCTCGCTCGGCGAGCTCCAGGGCGCAGCGCATGAAGGCTTCGTCTCGATCTCGTGTCACAGCGTAAGCCGTATTCCTATGGCGCCAAAGAAGTTACCGGACTTAAGCTCATCTTGTCTCGAATTGAGCAGCCGCTGCTCTTCCTGCCATCCGGCTTCGGCGACGATGTTGAAGTACAGAATGATGTAAGAGACGTCGAGGAAGGCTGACCAGCGCTCGCTCTGTAAGCCTACGGGGGCTTCCACCGGCACCACCGGCACGGGAAGGACACTCGAGGAAGTGTTCACTGCGAAATCGACGTCGCTCCAGTAGCTGTCGTAGCCCAGAGTGAGTCCCAATGCCAGGGCGACGAAGCTCTTGCTGAGCCCGACGCGCAGGCTGGCGACCTGCATGTCCATACCGAACTCGGCGGCGTCTCCCGCTTCGGCGTCGCCGAACTGGATGCGGCCGTGCCACTTGTACATCCCGGAGAGCGATATCCCCGGAGCAGTGAACGACTCGCGCAGCAATCCGATGCGTGCCCCGAGACCGAAGCCGGTGACATCGTTCTTGAACCCTTTCCCCGCCGGCAGGATCATCGCCCCCAGCGAACCGAGCAGCTCCACCGAAGCCATTCCCCCCATCGTACTTCCCAGCCGAAAGCCTTCGAAGATGCCGACCGAAAGATCCAGCTGAGGCATTGGGACGGAGAACGAGATCGTCCCAACGGGATCCGTCACGTTCTCGGGGTAGTTGATGATGTCCGGAATCTCGGCCCAGACGAAGCTGATGCGGCCCCCGATGTGGAGCCTGGGTATGAATCGGAACTTCTTGCCCAGCGGGCTAGCGGTCCCCAGCACGGGATTACCCCCGGCGAGCGACAATCCCAGCTCCGGCTGCAGGAGCTGAATCGAGGTGCCAACATCGTGGCACAGCGAATACTCGTTCGTGTCTGGAGAGAACTCCGCCGAACAGAGGGACTCCAGGCTGGGGTCGAGGCCCTCCTGACCGTTAGCCTGCCCCTGCGTTCCGAGAGCCAGAAGCGTGATTGTCAGGAGTTGGGCCGCGCACCTCATCCGTCTCCTCCGCTTCCGGACCTCACATTTGCTCCGGCGCATCGATACCGAGGACTCCGAGCCCATTGCGCAGGACCACCTCGGCAGCGCGGGCCAGCACCAGGCGAGCCTGGGTCACGTGCTCATCTTGGCCCAGTACGCGCAGCGTCGGGTCCCTCGTACCCGCGTGGTACCAGCTGTTGAGCTGGTTGGCAAGCTCCTCGAGATGAGCTGTCACGTAGTGCGGCTCGCGATCGCGCGCGGCGTCTGCTACGACCTCCGGAAAGTCGAGAAGCGTCTTGATCATCTCGAACGCCTCGGGTTGGGCGAGAGCGGCAAGGTCGACGTCGAGATGCAGAGCATCGGGATCGATGTCGCCCCTGCGATAGACGCTGCGGAGGCGGGCGTGAGCGTACTGCACTTTGTACACCGGGTTCTTCTCAGAGCGCTCTTTGGCCAGGTCGAGATCGAAGACCATCTGCTGCTGGGGCCCTCGCTCGAGAAAGAAGTAGCGGGTCACATCCGTCCCCACCTCGTCGATCAGATCACGCAGCGTCACGAACTCACCGGCCCGCTTGCTGAACTTCACCTCTTCACCGCCCCGCTCCAGACGCACAAGCTGAACGATGACGGCCTCGAAGAAGTCGCGACCCAGGCCCAACGCCTCCATCGCCGCTTTCATTCTCGGCACGTAGCCGTGGTGGTCGGCGCCCCACACGTCGATCGCGATTTCGAACCCGCGCACCGCCTTGTCCCTGTGGTAGGCCATGTCGGGTAGGAAGTAGGTGTAGCTGCCATCGCTCTTCACCAGCACACGGTCCTTGTCGTCGCCGAATGACGTGGTGCGAAGCCAACGGGCACCCTCACTCTGATACAGCAGGCCGCGGCCGTCCAAGTCGGCGAGGGTCGCATCGATCTGGCCTGATTCGTAGACGGCGCTCTCTGACCGGAACTCGTCGAATTCGACCCGGAACGCCCGCATGTCCTCCTCTTGTTGGGCCTGCATGCGCTCCAAAGCCCAGGCGCGGACGATCTCCCGCTCACCCTCGCCCCACTCTCCCGTCAAGCGATCGGCGTGCGTCGTCTGAAGCTCGCGGGCCATTTCGGTCACATACTCGCCGTGGTACCCACCCTCAGGGATCGCCGCCTCGCTGCCGGACAACTGCGCGCAGCGGGCCGCGATCGAGTCGACGAGCTTCTCGATCTGTGCACCGGCGTCATTGACGTAGAACTCGCGCTGCACCTTGTGGCCGGTCCATTCGAGCAAACGGGCGATAGCGTCGCCAATCGCCGCCCCGCGCCCGTGCCCAACGTGAAGCGGGCCCGTCGGGTTTGCGGAGACGAACTCGACGTTGACGGTGCGGCCGGCGCCCCAGTCGCTGCGGCCGTAACCCCGGTCCGCCTTGGCGATCTCGCGCGCGCGCTCACGCAGGTAGTCGCGGCTGAGCGTGAAGTTTATGAATCCCGGGCCGGCGATATCGGCATGCTCGATATTGAGGCCTGGAAGGTCCAATCGATCGATGAGGTCCTGAGCCAGCTCACGCGGCCTGCGGCCGAGACGCCCGGCCAGAATCATGGCCGCGTTGGTAGCAAGGTCGCCGTGCTCGACGTTGGCAGGCCGCTCCAACCTGACGTCGACGGCTTCGGCGCCCATTTCCTGCGCGGCTCGCTCCAGCGCCCGGGTCAGTTCGGGGAGACGCATGGCTACTTCGAGTCCTTCTTCTTCACCGGCTTCTTCCCGCTCGACGAGTCGGCCTTCTCCCCGGACGGGGCTTTAGCAGCAGGCTCCGCCTTCTCCTTCTTCGCAGCCTGCTTGTAGGAGTCGCTGCGGTAATCGGTGATATGGAAACCGGAGCCCTTGAACAGGAGGCCAGCGCCCCCCGAGATCAGTCGTTCGGCTATGTTGTCGCAGCGCGGGCACTCCACCCTCGAAGAATCAGAGATCTTCTGAATCTTCTCGAACTGATGCCCGCAATTACCGCATTTGTACTCGTAAGTCGGCATGCACTCTCACGCTACAAATTAGTGGTTATGCGCGGCCGAAAGTTATCCGAAGGGGCTACCGCCTTCAACTCGCCGCCCGGTATTCGCCCCATATCTCCCTCAGAGCGTCACTGATCTCGCCCAGGGTGGCGCGTAGCTTGACGGCTTCTACGATGTACGGCATCAGGTTCTCGTCGCCCGAAGCCGCGCCCGACAGCCGCTCAAGCGCCTGCTCGACCTGCCCAGCGTTCCGAGATCGCCGGATTCCGTCCAGGCGCCTGCGCTGCCGAGCCTCCAGCTCCGGGAAGGCGGGCTGTTCGATCCGTGGCTCCGCTTCCTCTTCGCGGTACTCATTCACACCGACGACTACGCGCTCGCCGCTCTCGACCTCCAGCTGGTAGGCGTAGGCGGCGCTCTGGATCTCGTCCACCATGTAACCGATGGAAAGCGCCGCACCGCCGCGCTCACCGATCTTGCCGAGGTAGCCCCGGGCGCCGGCCTCCAACTGGCCGGTCAGCGTTTCGACATAGTAGCTGCCGGCCAGGGGATCGGTCGTGCTGGCGGCGCCTGACTCGTGCGCGACGACCTGCTGGGTGCGCAGGGCCAGCTTGGCCGACTCGGCTGTGGGGAGGGCCAGCGCCTCGTCGTAGGCGTTGGTGTGCAGGGATTGGGTCCCGCCGAGCGCGGCGGCCAAGGCCTGCAGGGTGACCCTCACCAGGTTGACCTGCGGTTGTTGCGCGGTGAGCGCAGAGCCGGCCGTTTGGGTGTGGAATCGAAGCAGGCACGAGCGATCGGAGGCGCCGTAACGCTCGCGCATCAGCTGCGCCCACAGCCGCCGGGCGGCGCGGAACTTGGCGACTTCCTCGAACAAGTCGTTGTGAGCGGCGAAGAAGAACGAGAGGCGCGGCGCGAAGTCCTCGACGGCGAGGCCACGCTGCACGGCCCGTTCGACATACTCGAGCCCGTCCGCCAGGGTGAAGGCGATCTCCTGAGCCGCCGTACAGCCGGCCTCGCGCATGTGATAGCCGCTGATCGAGATGCTGTTCCAGCGCGGCAGCTCTTTGGAACAGAAGTCGAAGATGTCGGTAACCAGGCGCAGACTGGGCTCAACCGGGTAGATGTAGGTGCCTCGCGCGATGAACTCCTTGAGGATGTCGTTCTGCACCGTACCCGCCAACGCCTCACGGCCCGTCCCTCGCTCGTCGGCCAACGCGACGTACATAGCGAGCAGAATCGCAGCCGTGGAGTTGATGGTCATCGAGGTGGATACACGACCCAGATCGATCCCGTCGAACAGCACGCCCAGATCATCGACAGTATCGATGGCGACCCCCACCCTGCCGACTTCGCCCTCCGCCGCCTGGTGATCGGAGTCGTAGCCCATCTGTGTGGGGAGATCGAAGGCAACGGAGAGGCCGGTCTGGCCGGAATCGAGCAGGAAGCGGAAGCGGCTGTTGGTGTCCTCGGCGGTGCCAAAGCCGGCATACTGACGCATCGTCCAGAGCCGGCCCCGATACATCGTTTCGTATACGCCGCGCGTGAAGGGAAATTGACCGGGTGCACCGGGCTCGGGGGCGCCCGCCGCGTCTTCTCGAGCGTACGTCGGCTTTATCTCAATGCCGCTCGTGTTCTCGCGCTTGTCTCTCAACAGTCCCCATCGTCCGCCGGCTCTATCACCAGCAGCGTCTGACCTTTGTCGACCGCCTGACCCGCAGCGACCCGGATGTCGGTCACGTGGCCCGCCGACGAGGCCTTGAGCTCGTTTTCCATCTTCATCGCCTCGATGACGATGATGCCTTGTCCGCGCTCGACCCGCTCGCCCTCGCTCACCTCCACCTTCAGCACCAGGCCCGGCATCGGGGCCGTCTCATCGATCGGCCCATGGCTGACGGCGGCGGCGCCGGCAAACTCCCGAATCGCCCGCTGCCGCTCATCCAGAGCCTGCACCCGATGCCGGCGGCCATCGAT
>JBDHHZ010000127.1:0-7242 GCA_039589115.1 Gemmatimonadota bacterium
GTTGGAGTTCGCCCGAGCGGCTTGCTGAACCGGAAGCCATGCTCGGCACGGCTGCTGGGACCGGGTGGAGCAATCCCGAGCCGGTCGTCGGCGCCGTTGCCAAATGCAGAGTGTAAGGTCCTTCCGGTGTCTTCGACACGAGCCCCTCGCGCCACGATGGCGGGCTGCCTCTCCTGTGCCGTAATACGTTTGTTTACAAGGAGTTACGAGAGGCATGAGTATGGAGAACGACTCACCCGAGCGTCAGGGCGGGACCCGCCCCGACGTGGATGAAGCGCATCAGGCCGCGCTGCTCATCGACTTCGACAACGTCACCATGGGGATCCGGTCGAATCTCGGCCAGGAGCTGCGCAACCTTCTGAACTCCGACGTGATACGAGGGAAGGTTGCAGTGCAACGTGCCTATGCGGATTGGCGGCGCTATCCACAGTACATCGTGCCGCTGTCGGAAGCTTCGATCGACCTGATCTTCGCCCCGGCCTACGGCTCGTCCAAGAAGAACGCTACCGACATCCGGCTGGCGATTGATGCTTTGGAGCTCGTCTTCATACGGCCGGAGATTAGGACGTACATCCTGATGTCGGGCGACAGCGATTTTTCCAGTCTGGTTCTGAAGCTGAAGGAGTATGGGAAGTACGTGATCGGCGTTGGGATCCAGGAATCGAGCTCCGACCTGCTGGTACAGAACTGCGACGAGTACTACGGCTACTCGTCACTGTCCGGGCTGAGCAAGTCGGGCGAGCAACCGCTGGAGAGTCACGATCCGTGGGTGCTGGTAGGCAAGGCGATCGCGCGGATGGTCGAGCGCGGCGACACGATGAGGTCGGATCGCCTCAAGCAGGTCATGATCGAGATCGACCCGTCCTTCAACGAGAAGGAGCAAGGCTACACTAAGTTCAACCGCTTCGTGGTGGAGGCGGCGTCGAAGGGCCTGCTCTCGATTCAGAAGATGGAGAACGGGCAATATGGAGTCGCGCCGGACGACAAGACAGCCAAGGGCGCGAAAGGCGCGAAACCCGCGAAACCCGCGAAGCGGGAGCCGAAGGCCGAGAGCCGGCGCGACCAGAGCCACCGCGGGCGCGAGCGGGAGCGAGATCGGCCGGAGCGTCAGCGTCGCGACGAGGGGAAGGTGCAGACGAGCCGAGCACGGCCCAAGCTGACGATGAAGTCGGCCCTGCAGCTTCTCGATAAGGCGCTCGATGCCTTGCTCGAAGGTGACACGCCGTCGGTCCGCGACAGCGATGTCAAGCGCAGAATCCTCGAGCTGGACCCCGGTTTCGACGAGGCCGAGCTCGGATACAGCAAGTTCAGCAAGTTCCTCCAGGCCGCCGAAGAGGCCGACGCGATTCAGCTCACCAGAGGTCCGAACGGCAACTATCACGTTGGTCGAAAGAAGCATTCCGGGCGCCGCAAGCCACGGCAGCCCGCCGCCGCCACAGCGGTCGAGGCGGGTCAGAAGGCAACGACGGTGCAGCGATTGACCCGGTTCCTCTTCGGAGCCGCCCCGAAGGAGGGGCCCGAGGCGAAAGCGCCACCTGCTGAGAAGAAGCCGGAACCGCGCCGGCAGACCGAGAGCCCGCGCCAGCGGGAGGCGCGCGGGGAGCGGCGCGGGGGACGCGAGCAGAAGAAGGCACCGGCGGAAGGACAGCGGGGCCGGAGGGCCGCCAGGCCCGCTGACCGCGGCGCGAAGGCTGACCCCCCAACGCCGCGCGACGCCAAGCCGCGGCGCGGCGAGCCGCGCGCCGCCAGCGGTCGCAAAGCCGGCGAGCGACGTCCCCGGGATGAGGCCCGGGGGCCGCGCCGGGAAGAGAGGCGACCCCGCGAAGCCGAGATAGGCCGCGAGAAGCGCGAAAGGGAAGAGAAGGAACGGGCGGCTGCTGTGGCGCAGCCCACTCCTCCCGATATCGAGCCTCGGGAGTCGACCGCGAAGACGGCGGCGGAGATCAGGGAGCCGGCGCCGAAGGCGGATGAGGTCGTGGCGAAGGAGGCGAGCGCTCCGGGCCGGAAACAGCCCGAGGCGGAGAAATCGCCTGGCGCGGCCCCTGCGCCGCTGCCCGGGGCGCCCCGGGGCACGATCCGCGGCCGTTGGGGCACCCGCGGGCGCTATCGCCCGGCTGAGGCGCCGCCCCCGGTCTTCGAGGGGCAGAAGAAGCCGGGAAGCAGGGCGGGAAGTCCGAAGGAGGCGCCGGCGCCCGGCCGGGCGGTCGCCGAAGATCGCACAGCGGGGCCGGAGACCCGTTCGATCGTATCGCGCCTGACCGGCTATCCGGGGGTAGGCCGGAAGACGGCGGAGTCGCTGGTCGAGGCGTTCGGTGCCGAGACCCTCAAGATTCTCGACGAGCAGCCGGAGCGGGTCCGTGAGGTACTGCCGGACCACCGCGCCGAGCGGGTTCTGGAAGCGCGACGCGAGGAGTTGGAAGCCGGCGGTCGGTGATAAGCAGCTATCGACCCCTGCCCGCCTGCTTCTACGATAGGCCGGCCGAGACCGCAGCGCGGGAGCTCCTCGGCGCCTACCTGGTCTCGGAGTGTGAGGGGGTGCGGTGCGTGGGCCGGGTCGTCGAGACCGAGGCCTACCCGGGCCCCCACGATCCGGCCTCTCATGCCGCCGCGTCGATCGGGCGCACGGCCCGCAACGACCCCATGTTCGGCCCGTCCGGTACGGCTTACATCCATCTCAACTTCGGGATTCACTGGTGTCTCAACGCCGTGGTGGGGCCCGAAGGCTATCCCGCCGCTGTGTTGATCCGCGCTCTAGAGCCGGTGGAGGGGCTCGATGCGATTCGGCGACGGCGCCACGGCCGGCCGGATCGAGAGCTCACCTCCGGCCCGGCCAAGCTCACCCAGGCGCTCGCCATCGGTCCTGACCTGCAGCGGCACAGGCTCACCGAGTCGCCCCTGTTCATAGCCGAGGGGGAGGCCGTGCCGACCCGCGCGCTGGTTCGCGCGACCCGCGTCGGGATCAGCAAGGGCAAAGAGAAGAGGTGGCGGTTCTACGATGGCAGAAGCGCCTTCGTAAGCCGTAGGGCCCAGAGGGTGTGACTAGCGTGCCCTGGTCGGCTCGCTAGCTGGCTCCTGTGAAGGTCTGCCGATCAGCTTCTGGAGCGCGAAGGCCAGGACGAGCGTAATCGCGAATGCGCAAACCACGGTGGGCCCGGTCGGCAAGTCGGTCTTGTAGGAACCGTAGATCCCCAGCAGGGTGGCCAGCGCGCCGGACGACCAGGCGATCGCCAGCAGCGCGGCGGGCTGCGAGGTGAAGAGGAAAGCGATCACCGCTGGAATCACCAGGAAACTGAACACGACCAACACTCCGGCGATCGCCACAGACGAAGTGACGACGACTCCGAATAGCGCATAGAACAGAAAATCCCAGCCGGCCACCCCCCAGCCACGCCGCTTCGCTTCCTGTGGATTCATCGAGATCGTGAAGAAGCGATGGCGAAGCAACCAGTGGACGACGCCTATCACGGCGTAGACCAGAGCGGTCTTCCAGATCTGGGGCCAGGTTACCCAGAGGAGACTGCCGGAGAGCAGCTCCTCCACGTGTTCCGAACCGCGAGGTGCCTGCGCCGCCAGTAGGATCGTTCCCGCCGATGCCACCACATAGACGATCCCGATGATGGCTTCCTGCGGCACGTACTTGTGCTCCATCCGCGAGATGCTGAACAGGGCGGCGGCGATGAGAGTGGCGCCAAGCCCGATGGCGTAGCCCGCTTCGGCAGGCGGGATGCCCAGTTGTTCACCCAGACTCTGCGATAGGCCGAGTCCCGCGGCGGCCCAACCCAGAGCGGCCACTTGCGCGAGGGCTAGATCGACGAAGATGACTCCCCGGGCGATGATGTGTATGCCCAGGTAGCCATGGATCCCCACGAGTATAAGAGAGACCACGAGGGCCGGTAGCATCAGCTCCAACATGTCATCCACCTGTCGATTCGGGGGCGCTGCATCGAGACTGTATCGCTGCCTCCACGCCCAGGGACGTACAACTTCATTCGCGGTGCTCGCGACGCCTGTCCGACGCCAGGAACGCGTCCGAGAGGCCTGTGACCCAAGTGTCAACCAGCTCGAAGTACGTATCCACTCCCTCGGCGCCCGCCACGTGCTCGGGGACTATGACGGCCCTGGCATTCGTGCGCGAAGCTACCCGCTCCACCTGGCTGTGGCTGAAGTAGTTGGCGGCGAAAAGGACCCCGATGCTCTCGTTTTCCATCAGCTCGACAACATCGCCCAGATGCCCCGGCGATGGCGGGATGCCCGGCTTGGGCTCGATGTAGACGGCACACTCGATGCGGAAACGCGCGCTGAAGTACGCCCAGTTCTTGTGGTAGCATGCCATGCGCCGGTCACGGAACGGCAACGCCTCGGCCAACCAGCCGCCAACGTAGTCCGTTAGAGGCACCCCCTGGAAGTTCTGACCTCGGGCGAAGTCCCAGAACTCGTAGTTCCGCGCCAGGCGGAATATGGCGTCCGCTCCCAAGAGCTCGACCAGCTCGTCGCCGTACAGGCGGCGCATCACCCGGTCCTCGAAGTCGCTTGTGTTCGCCTCGTAAATGGCGGCGTTCTCCCGGTCCACGCGCATCAAGGTCGCCAGGATGTTCCGGGCGACGATGATCGCATTGACCGGGTCGGTGTGGATGTGTGGATTGCCGAACGCGTGCACGTCCCCGCCTGTCCGGGACACGCTCTGCGGAACCTCCTGCAGCTTGACGCCCGAGTACGCCACCACGTGACCCTCGGCGCCCTCAACGACTTTGGGGTTCCTCGCCCGGTCGATGATCGCCGGCACCCACAGCTCCAGGTCCAATCCGGTGACCACGAAGATGTCGGCTTTGCCGACCATCGCTGCGAAGCTCGGGCGCGGGTTGACGAAGTGCGGATCCTCATCCCCCCTGGCAACAGCGTCCACGTCCGCGAGGTCGCCGGCCACTTCCCTGGCGATCGCGGCGAACGTCGGCAACGTGGTGACTACCTTGAGCCTGTCCTGCGAGTCCGCATATCCGGGAAACAGGAGATGGACCACCAGAGCGGCTACCGCCGCCCGCAACCGCACTCCTGAATCAATCCGTGGTGCTAGCATTCTGAACTCCCCTAGTGCCGGACCATCATGATTCTGACGCTTCGTTCAGTTGCCCGGTGCGCTTCCCAAAAATATGTCCTCTGACGTCGTCGTCACGTCATCGCCCGCGCCCGCGTCCGCGGCTCTTCCACTCCGGCTTGTTGTGGTCGCGGACGCGGGTGCGGGCGCGGGCGATGACGACGCGATGACGATCGGTAAGAGATATGCGTTTAAAAGCTCTGTTTGTCGATTCATCACGATCATCGTGGTCGAGTACTAGTACGCCTCGTGCTTGTGGGGGCCCATCGCCCAGACCGCCTGCAGCAGCACGGTGTGGCTCGCCCCAATTCCTTTCGGCTTCACGTAGTTGTACTGCAACCGGAAGTACACCCACTCGCTTTGCCACCAGGTCAGGCTGGGAACCAGTTGATGCAGCTCACCGCCCTCCCCGTAGTCGTCCAGATAGTCGGCTCGGAACCCGGCGATCCACCTCCGGTTGAGGCGAAGGTTCGCCTGAAGATAGCCACCATCTCCGTCGAGGTCGCTCGTCCCCAGATCTCTACGTGCGAAATACCACTCGCCCTTGAGAGTGAAATCGCGATACAGCGATCGACCGGGTGGCCGCCAGCGGTACGAGACGTCGACGGCCAGCAGGCTCGCCTTGAACGGCTCCTCGGCATCTTTGTTCTCGCCGTAAACGCCCGTCGCTCCGAATTGCAGATAGCTGCTGGCGCTCAAGTCCCAGAAGCTGCGGATGTTGCCCAGGAAACTCATCTCGTTGGCGGACGCGAAAAGCGCCTCGTTCTCGCTTCGAGTGACTTCCAGCGTGGCGATGTGTGTACCGGGGCCGGTCGTCACAGTCGGAAGAGCCAACGAGAGCCCCGTCTGGATCAGGCCATCGTCCCCCAGGAATGCCACCATCGGCAGCGGTCGGTCCACTTCGAGGAGTGCGTGGGTGTGCCAGCGGTTGTACAGTCCGATCTCTTGGCGGAACTTCCCGATCTTGATGCCCACCGGCAGACCTATGTAATAGAGGTAGCCCTCCTCGATGTGGATGCCGCCGTGTGCGCGTTCCCCATCCTCTTGCTCTTCCTCGGGATGTCCCGCGATCTCGAGTTCCTCTTCGTGGGTGACGAAGATCTTCGTGCCGGTGTAAGGATCGAGCGCAGCTTGGAATGAAAACTCGAACTCGCGCGGCACTACGGTGAACCGATTTCTCTCGCCGGGCGGAGCCCTGTAAGTGCCTACAACATCGCCAGTTACACTGATCTCCGGATTGAGGATGCTCAGGTCGCGCGTGCGGCTCTCTTGCGCTGTGTCGCTCGGTTCCTGCTCGCCGGCTGCGGCCTCTGCCGCTGCGCGCAGCGCATCGAGCTCGGCTGCGGCATCCTGCGCCGCGCTGTCGGCGCGCTCGCCGCGAGCCATGGCAGCGAGCAGGCTATCGAGTCGAGCCTCGAGTTGTCTGATGCGCGCTTCGAGGCTGTCGGTCTTTGCGTCCTGGGCCGCGAGGCCGGCCGGTGTAACGGCCATCACGGCGAGCGCCAAAGCGATGCATGTGAAGATGTGTCGTATGCGCATAGCAGATCCCAAACCAGATTCATATCCCAGAGCACGGCCGGCCGTCGGGCCAGGCGGTGCCGATAAGTCTAAGCTGTCGTTTGTAAGAGCCGGCACCGAGCCGACCGGTGTTCATCAGACCGGGCTGGGAGGCGCGCGCGCGAGTTGGAGGTGGGTTTCCCCGGCGTCATGGCGCGGGCTCTCGGGGTGGGGAGCGATCTCCGCCGGCGGAGCGCCCAGCGCGATTCTCGGGGCAGCGGAAGCTGGCGGCCAGGGCGTTTGGAAGACAAGGGTGCAGAGCCTGTGGTCGTGTGCCATTGTGCAGCACGAGCAGTGCTCTGCCTCGACGCTCGCTTGTGTGTGTGGCGCCGAACGGATGTCCAGTGACAGGCGCGCTCCAACCACGATCGGCAGAGCGAGCAGTAGATGGAAAGCGATGACCGTTCTGATGGTTCGGTGTGACAGCATCAGCGTCACACTATCGGACCGTGAGACGGGTTGTCAAGCAGGGATCGGAGCCGGGTCGCTAACACCAGCTCCGCTCGGCGGTCCCCCGGTTCCTCCCTGGCCAGATCGAGAGGGCATCGAGGTGGTCAACCGGTTCCTCCCAAGCCAGATCGAGAGGGCGCGGG
>JBDHHZ010000128.1:0-7235 GCA_039589115.1 Gemmatimonadota bacterium
GAATCGCACCGTAGAGCTGCTCGTACTTCCTGACGTCGCTGAGAGCGGTCTCAGTCGCTCGCACATCGCCCAGCAGCCGCCCGGCCAGTTGGGCCGCCAGCTCGAGCGACCGTGGAGCATCGAGGCGCGGTACGCCGGCAAACTCCATCGTCACGCAACCGACCCGCTCGCCGCGCCGCACAGAGACCGGCGCCGCGACAACCCAGCCGTCGGGTGCTTTGCGAAACATATCGGGGCGCGATGCTTTGAGGGAAAGTCCCTCGCTCACGACCCAACCGAGTGCGTGTCCCTGCACCGGGACCTCGTCCGGCGAGCCGGAAGCGACGTCCGGTGTGCAAAGAGCGGCGAACAGCCGGTCACCTTCCTCCGACAAGGCCCAGAGACAGGCTTTCTCGGCGCCGAAAGCGAGACGCAGCGCCTCCAGCCAGCCCCGCAGTTCGCTGGTGACCCTATCCAGACCGGGCAGGCTCGCGGTCATGGTAGACGCCTAGACGATCCGGTTGATCCGGGTCGCCGCCGCGGCGGCGCCGAAGCCGTTGTCGATGTTGACGACGGTCACGCCGGGCGCACAGCTATTTAGAAGACCGAGAAGCGCCGCCAGCCCGTCGAAGGAGGCGCCGTAGCCAACGCTGGTCGGCACCGCCACGACGGGCGCCGCCACCAGGCCGCCGACCACGGACCCCAGAGCCGCCTCCATCCCCGCCACTACGATTATCACTGCCGCTTCCCTCAGCTCTTTGTGGTCCGCCAAGAGACGGTGGATCCCCGCCACACCCACATCGTCCAGGCGGCGCACCGGGTTACCCATGGCTTGCGCCACCACGGCCGCCTCTTCCGCCACCGGCAGATCGGAGGTGCCCGCCGTCACTATGAGCACCGAGCCCCGCACCCGGACGTCGACCGGTTCGTCCGGAGGCAGGTAGGCAGTGCGCGCCAACTCGTTGAGCTCGATGCGGGGGTGTTCACCAGCCAACCGCTCGCGCATGTTTTGGTCGGCACGCGTGGCGAGCAGGCCATCGCCCTGAGCGGCTAAGCGCGCACAGATCTCTGAGACCTGATCGGGGGTCTTCCCGGGGCAATACACGACTTCGGGGTAGCCGTGGCGGACGGCGCGGTGGTGGTCGACGCGCGCGAACCCGAGGTCCTCGAACGGCGCCACCTCCAACCGTTCGATGACTTCGCGGGTCGACAGCTCACCTCGCTGAAAGCGCTCCAGCAGGTCCTTTATACGTTCAGGTCTCATATTCAGGATTTCGCGGCGGGCAATGGTGTTCAGGCGGCGGAATATACTCTGCCCCGGGAGGCAGTCAAACGGGGCGCCGGTGGTTGCACGCTGCGGGCCTTTGACACACGGTGACACATTCGATATTGATAGCCGTTGATCCTGATTCGCGATACCGGCAAGAGAACCCGGAATCTACGCTCAACCGCCCGGTCGCAACCGGAGGTTAGAATGGAATTGAGAGAGTTCTTCACTGAAGATGTGATCACGCTCGACCTCGAGGGCACTAGCAAAGACGACATCCTCAGAGAGTTGATTTCGCTGCTGAAGCTGACCGACAAATCCGAGGGCATCCTCTTCAAGATGCTCAAGCGACGCGAGAACCTGGGCTCGACCGGGATCGGCCGCGGGATCGCCATACCCCACTGCCGCTCGCTGGTGGTCAACCGCTTGCGGGTCGCTTTCGGACGGAAGAAGGAATCGATCGACTTCAAAGCGATCGACGACAAGCCGGTTTCCTTCTTCTTCCTGATCGTTGCCCCACCCCTCGAGGTCTCCAATCAGTACCTGCCAGTGCTCGGCAAGATCGCCCAGCTCTGCCGCGAAGCCGACGTCCCGGGCCGCCTGTCCGAGATCGAAACGCCGGCCGATTTCCTGGCGCTGCTCGACGAAAAACAGGTCTGACGGAGGACGGCTTCTATGCACCCCCAGCTTGAGATACTCCTGGAACTGCAGGACCTGAAGGCGCAGAAGCGAGAGATGGAGGAGGCCGCCGAGGAGAGCAGCCTGGAGATCGAGCGAAGCGTCTTTCAGGTGCAGCCCGAAGACGCCATCACCCACCTCCAGGAGAAGATCGACGAGATGGAGACCGCCCTCGAGCCCGAGGTGCTCTCCCGCTACCGCCTGATCGCTGGACGCCGCCCGCGCGCCGTGGCGCCCGTTCTGGATGGCATGTGCTACGGCTGCTTCGTGGCGATGCCCACGGCCACCGGTACGACAAACGACCAGATCCGCTGGTGCGAGCACTGCGGATCTTTCGTCTATTATGTCGATTGAGCGATAGCGTCGTCAGCGGGTGACGATCATCCGGATCAGCGCCTGCTGCCGGTTGGCGTACAGCTGACAGAAGTATATGCCCGATGACACGGCCGACCCGTTCCGATCCGTGGCGTCCCAGTACAATGCGTAGCGACCTGGAGCCTCGTAGGTCAACTCCCACGCCGGCTGGCCCGCACCTGTGGGATGATCCAACGCTGTCGGGATCGCAACTTGCTGGCGGAGAACGTTGAAGATGCGAGCCGTCACAACGACCGGCCGCCCATCCTGGAATAGATCTTCCCCTAGAACGAATGGGATGCGGGTTTCGCGCGTGAACGGATTCGGATAATTCTGCTCCAACGCCACACCGCTGGCCTCGGTCTGGCGGGGGTCTTGCAAGACCGCGGTGGTGTCGGTCTGTTGCGCGAATACCTCTGGTGAGGTAGCGCCTCGCGCGAGCAGAAGGACGAGGAGCACAGCATACCTGTGCTTCAAGTCGCCCTCTCCCTTCTTTGGATCAGTAGCTGAATGTTCCGGTCAATCCTCCCGGGTGGACATCGTCCTAAGTCCGCTTCTCACTATTGCATTATAGAAAACGACCGCCAAACGGGCAAGGACATCTTTTCCCTTCAACGGCCTCATCTCAGCACCCTCCCCTCCGGAGTTCGGCGAGTGAAGCCGCTGGAATCCAGGTGCTCAAGTAGTGGGATAAGATACTTTCTGCTGACTCCCAGGACCTCGCGCAGCTCTGCCGGCGTCGCCGCCCGTCCGGCGCGAAGCGCATCGCCGACGCACGCCCGCGCCTCGTCCAGAGCTGCGGCGTCGAAGTAGAGATCCGGGGTCACCGCCACCAGGTCGCCCCGATCGGCCAGGAACTTCAGCACCGGCAGCAGGGCGTCCCCGGCGATCCCCAGGTCGGCGGCCAGGTCTTTGATGGCCGGGGGAGTCAGCCGATCCCCTTGAATCCGCGCCAGAGCAGCGTTGGCGATCTCCTCCTGCCTCCGCTCGAGCCGCGGCTTGTGCCCGGCCAGCGCTGCGAGCGAGCCCTCGACGCGGATTGCCCCCTCCCGTTCGAGGTCGGCCAGGGCGGCGTCAACCAGACCCTCAGGTGCAGCCGCGGCGCTACGCAGCGACTCGAGACTCACTCCACGTGCGCCGGAATTTCGAGCGTGGCCGCTGGCCAGCATCTCGAGCAGAGCGTCCCCGGTGGCTCGAAGCGAATCCTCTCCGAACCAGCGCTCGCCGACTTGTCGGATGACACCCGCGGCGGCCAGGGCATCGAGCTGGGCCTGCAACTCGGCCGGGCTGGACCCGACCAGCACAGCCAACTCGGGCTGCGAAGCACCGTCACCGCTCCGAGCCAAGACGTGACGCAGGCGTTCTTCGCCGTTGGCCTTCGCCAGCGCGCCCAGCTCTGTGGCGACCGCGCCGCTGAGGCGAGCGCGCCTGGAAGCCCATGGATCGAGGACAACGCCACCACCGATGGTCGTTACAGGGGAATAGAAACGGAGGACGAACCTGTCTCCCGCCCGTGCGACCAACGGCTGCTCCGGCCGAAGTTGGGCCAGAGCGCTTGCGCCGGGCTGCAGTCGCTCTCCTTCGTAGAGCACGACGCGCGCCATCGTCTCGGCGGTCCCCAGGTGCAGGCGAACGCGCTGCCAGTGCTTGATCGGCCAGGGCGCGTCAGGCACGAGGTGAAGCCTCACGTCCAGATAGCGGCTGGAGCGCCAGACCGCGTCGCTGGCCAGGGTATCGCCGCGGCCTACCTCCGAGCGTTCCACCCCGACGAGGGCGACTGCGGCGCGTTGGCCGGCACGCGCAACGGATACATCCTGGCCGTGAACCTGCACGCCACGCACCCGGGCCCTGCGATCTCCCGGCAGGATTCGCACCTCGTCACCCGGTGCGACCTGACCGCTCCAGGCGGTGCCGGTGACCACCGTACCTACTCCGCGCACGCTGAACGAGCGATCGACGGGCATTCTGAACAGGTCGTCATCTCTGCGGGCCCGCGTGGATCGCGCGGCAGCGAGAATCGCGTCGCGCAGCTCTCCGAGGCCGTCACCATTCACCGCAGACGTTGGGATGACCGGCCAATCACCGACCCCGAGGACTCGCTCCAGCTCTTCGCTGACCGACTCCATCACCAGGTCGCGCCAGTCGGCATCGACCAGGTCGGATTTGGTGACGGCCGCCACGCCGCGCTCCATGCCCAGCAGGCGGGCGATCCAGAGGTGCTCGCGCGTCTGCGGCATGGGGCCTTCATCGGCGGCCACCACAAGCAGCAACAGATCCACGCCGGTGGCGCCCGCCAGCATGTTCTTCACGAAATCTTCATGCCCGGGAACGTCGATGATCGAGAGTTCTATGTCGTCCGCTTCGCTGGGCAGCCGCGCGAAGCCCAGGTCGATCGTGATGCCCCGTTGACGCTCCTCTTCCCAGCGATCGGTGTTCGTACCGGTCAGCGCTTCGACAAGTGCGGTCTTGCCGTGATCAACGTGTCCCGCTGTGCCGAGTATTACGTTCTTCATCCCAAGCGCTCGTCTAGGAATCGGAACGAGTTGAGCGGCCGATTGTCGGCCAGGTGGTAGGCGATGAAGTCCCGCAACAGGGCACGCTGCGTGCCGGCGGTGGCGAGCCTCTGACCCGCGCACCCTTCCGGGCTTAGAAGCGCGGCCAGCTCCGACCGCTCCGCCGGCGCCAGCAGCCGCAGCGTCAAGCCGCGGGCCGCCGGCCGGCAATTGCCGCAGACGATGGCACCACCCGCGAGATCGAAGTGCGACGCCTGGTCAGGTTGAAGCGGCTCGCCGCAGACGGAACAGAACTCGACGCTGGGAGCGAAGCCGAGCCGCTCGATCAACCTCCAGGCCTCCTCGACGATCACCGCCTCCATGTCACCTTCCTGGGCCACGAGACGATCGAGCCCATGGCGAAGCTGGACGAAAAGCTCTTCGTCGGCGGCGGCGTGGGCGAAACGGAGAGCTATCTCGGTGAGCAGCCCGGCCCCCGCATAGCGTACCAGCTCACGGCCCAAAGACTGCCGCTCGCGGCGCAACTCGAACGACGAGAGCGTATGAAGGTCGCGGCCCTCCCTAGCGTAGAAGGTCGCAACACCATCCGTGAACGGTTCGAGTAGGCCGCCGAAACGGCTCTTGGGTCGTCGAGCGCCCTTGGCGATCACCGAGCAGAGCCCTAGGTCCCGGGTGAGCAGCCGGAGGATCTTGCTGGTTTCGCTGTACTCGTAGGTCTTGAGGATGGTCGCCTGAGTCGTGACGAGCGCCATGGGTTTAACTTAGGCGTCGGTCCACGCCTCGCCAGATCCACGTAGCGGCCGCTCCCACCGCCAGCGCGCTCGCGACCAGCACGGCAAGCCGTTGACGCCAGCCGACCCGGTGGCTGGCGAACGCGAAGCGGACCGGGGCGCCGGGCGGAAGCTGACGCGCGACGTATTTCAGATAGGGCTGAGACGCCGAACCTACAACGCCATCGCGGGCCAGCGAGCGATCGGGGCGTGCCTCCACCCTGCCCCGGTCGACGAACACGACCAGCTCCTCGACCGGGAGATCGGACCGTAGAACTAGAGAATTGGCCCGGCGCGGTAGGCGATACGTAGCGGCGACTTCGATGACCCGCAGAGGGATAGGCTGAATGAGCGCCATTCGACCGCCCTCGTGGACGACCTGACGCGGAGCGATGTCGCCGCCCAAGCCCCGAAGATCCGTCGCCTGCTCCGGCAGCGCGATGACCGGTAGCACACCCACCCCCATAGAGTCACCAGGCTGGACGCGCAACGCTTCGATTAGGCGGTAGTCGCCCGTGTCGTCCAAGGTGATCCTAACCTGTCGTTCGATGATGCGGGCGCTATCGCGATCCGCGGGCGATTGGGCCGCGGCGCTCTGTAGCGCCGGCAGCGCGGCCAGCGCCGGAACCGCCAGGCAAAAGAAATACCGCCGAAGCGCTCTGCAACGGCGGCACGATCCTGCGGTCCGTGCTGAGATCACGGGTTGAAGCGACCGAAGTCTTCCGGATTCAGCTTCCTCAGATGTTCCTTCAGCTGCTCGGGGTCCATCCCTCTGGACTCGTCGGTAGGCTCCACCTCGGACATCTGGTCGGGATCGAGCTCCGCGGGTTGGATCTCGATTGACGCCTGCTCCAACAGATCGTCGTGCGCGAATATGGGTGCTTTAGCCCGCAGAGCGATAGCGATACTATCGCTGGGCCGGGCATCGATCGAGACCATATCACCGTCGCGCTTGAGGATCAGCTCGGCGTGATACGTGTTGTCGACCACCTTGGTGATGAGAACGCGCTGCAGTTCCGAACCCAAACCCTGCAACAGAGAAGTGAACAGATCGTGCGTCAGCGGGCGCGAGAACTTCATGCCGGCAAGCTCCATCGCGATCGCGCTGGCTTCGCCCGGCCCGATCCAGATAGGCAGTACCCGTTCGCCCTCCATCTCCTGGAGTATTACCACGGGCGTGTTCGTTGCCTTGTCCAGCCCGAGACTGGCGACCTTGACCTGATTCATCTCGCTCACTGGTTTAACAAGCGGAGGGCTTACGCCTTGCGTTTCTGAAGATACCAGCCCCCGTGCACGTGTAAACCCCGCCCAGTCAGCTAGGTTCCAAGATCCCAGGACGACAGGTACTTACGCTGCTCCTCGGTCAGTTGATCGATAGCGGTCTCCATCGACTCCAGCTTGAGCCGCGCGATCTCGCGATCGATGACCTCTGGAGTCCGGTGCACCGCAGCGTCCAGATCGCGCCCCTTCTGGACCATGAACTCGGCCGCCAACGCCTGATTGGCGAAGGACATGTCCATCACGGCGGCCGGGTGTCCTTCGGCCGCCGCGAGATTGATCAGGCGACCCTCGCCGAGCACGAATACCCGACGACCTTCGACTTTGTACTCCTGAACGAACTCACGCACCGTGCGCGGCGGCTCTTCCGAAATCTCGGCGAGCCGACCCAAATCG
>JBDHHZ010000129.1:0-7590 GCA_039589115.1 Gemmatimonadota bacterium
CCATCGAGCGCGCGGCCGGCGCTTCTGTTGTGGGCGGGTGAACTGGCGATGGCGGGCGGTGCCGTCGCGGAGGCCGAGCAGGTGCTTCGCCGTATCCCGGAACGCTATCCGCGATCCGGAGAGGCGCCGGTCGCGATGATGACGCTGGCGGAAGAACTGGCGGTAAGCGGGAGATTGTCAGAGGCCATCGCGTTGCTGGAGGACCTGATACTCGAGTACCCCGAGAGCGCTCTGACGCCAATCGGGCGGCGGAGATTGGCCGAGCTCAAAGAGGAGATACCCAGGTCGTGAACTGGCGGTTGTCTCTGGTGTTGTACCTCTGCTTGGCCGGTCCGGCCGCGGCTGAAGCACAGTACCTGCTGGCCCCGATGGACGAAACGCAGGCGAACCATCTGCGCGCCTACGGGCTGGCCTACTGGGTTCTGCAACGCGGCGAGCGGGTCGAGTGGTTGCTCAACTATCGTGGCGGCTCGTTCCTGATCCCGGACGCGCCGGCCGTCAGGCGCGAGGCGGCGCTGCGCGGGGTCACGCTCGAGCCGCTCGCCGCCTCCGCGCTCGCCCTATACGCCGCCGGGCTCCAGACCCTGGGACGACGCTGTGACCCTGGCGCTCGCTTACGCCGGGATAGAGTACGAGCGACTGTGGGACCCCGAAGTGCTGAGCGGCGACCTGGTCGCATACGATTGGCTGCATCTACATCACGAAGATTTCACCGGCCAATACTCGAAGTTCTACATCAGCTACTCCAACACCGCCTGGCTGCAGGAAGAGGTCGCCCGCAACAGAGGAACTGCCGCTTCGTTCGGCTTGCCGGATGCCCCGAGCCTGAAGAAGGCGGTGGCGGAGAGGATCCGCGATTACATAGAGGGCGGCGGATTCGTGTTCGCCATGTGCACCGCGACGGAGACGATCGACCTGGCGCTGGCGGCGCTCGATGTAGACATAGCCGCCAGTTATGCCGATGGTGACCAGGCGGACCCGGATGCGACGGCTCGCATGAACTTGGACCGGTCTCTGGCGTTCGAGGGCGCCGAGATCTTCACCAACCCGACGATGTCGGCGTTCAGCGATATCGACGGCCATCTCGTTAACACGCCGATGCGGCAGTCGCTGGCCTCGTTTCGGCTGTTCGACTTCAGCGCCAAGATCGACCCCGTCGCCAGCATGCTGACCCAGAACCACGAACGCCTGATCAGGGACTTCTACGGCCTGACGACCAGTTTCCGGCGAAGTCGACTCAAGGGCTCGGTGACTGTGTTGGCGGAAGAGACCGGCGCGCCGTGGGTGAAGTACTTGCACGGTAACTACGGCGAAGGGACTTGGACCTTCCTCGGTGGCCACGACCCCGAAGACCCCCAGCACGTAGTGGGTGACCCGCCCACCGATCTCGACCTCCACCCGGACTCTCCCGGCTACCGGCTGATCCTCAACAACGTGCTTTTTCCGGCTGCTAAGAAGAAGCATCTCAAGACCTGAACTGGCCAGAGGCGCGGCGGACAGGTAAGTTTTAAGGTTCCAGGGAGCCCCACTCATCCGGCGCGAGATGCCCTCT
Organism: Gemmatimonadota bacterium; assembly: GCA_039589115.1. GTDB lineage: Bacteria > Gemmatimonadota > Gemmatimonadetes > Palauibacterales > KS3-K002. The sequence goes on from JBDHHZ010000129.1 coordinate 1,553, forward strand.
CGCGCCGTGGCTGAAGCCGAATGGCGCCGCGGCGGGCCGCGGCCCCTGCAACGAGGAAGAGGATACCGATGCCTGAGTTCTCGCGACAATTCTCGACGCTGCCGCCGTACGCCCTGGCCAATGTTCCGAAGATCAAGGCGGAACTGATAGAGAAGGGTGTTGACGTAATCGACCTGGGCGCAGGCGACGCAGACCAAATGCCGCCGCCGCAGACGATCGCAGCGATTCAGCAGGCGGTTACGGAGGAGCGCTTCAGTCGCTACCCGTTCCAGCGAGGCTTACCCGAGTTCCGCATTAAGATCTCCGAGTGGATGAAGAAGCGGTTCGGCTTCGAGATGGATCCGTTCGAGGAGGTGCTGCCGCTGATCGGGACCAAAGAAGGGATCGCACACCTGCCCCTGCTCTATGTCGACCCGGGCGATGTAGCGATCATACCCGATCCCGGATATTACCCGTACTTCGGCGGCACCCACATGCTGGGCGCTGAGGTCGTTAAGATGCCGATGCGGCGCGAGAACGGGTATCTTCTCAATTGGAACGATGTGCCGGCCGACAAGTTGGCGCGCGCCAAGCTGCTCTATCTCAACTATCCGAATAACCCGACCGGCGGAGTCGCCACCGACGAGTATTTCATCGAGGCGATCGAATTCTGTCGCAAGCACGACCTGCTGCTGGTCAGCGACAACGCGTACTCCGAGATCGCCTTTGACGGATACAGGCCGCCAAGTGTCCTACAGTATGAAGGGGCTCGTGAGGTGGCGGTGGAGTTCCACTCGCTCTCCAAGACCTTCAACATGACCGGCTGGCGGATCGGCTGGGTGGCTGGCCATAAAGAGACGGTGCAGGCGCTGGCGAAGATAAAGGTTTACTACGACACAGGCGTCTTCCTCGCCTGTCAGGCGGCCGGAGTGGCCAGCCTGGATGCCTGGGAAGAGTTCGTGCCCAAGACCGTCGCCATCTTCCAGGAGCGACGCGACGCCGCGGTGGAAGGCTTCCGCGGGGCCGGGTTCGAGGTCGACTCGCCGCGTGCCACCATGTACCTGTGGATCCCGATTCCCGGTGGCGAACCATCAGTCGAGTTCGCGAGTCGGATCCTGCAGGAGTCGGGCGTTGTTCTCTTCCCGGGCGCCGGTATGGGTGAGGGCGGCGAAGGCTTCTTCCGCGTGGCTCTCACTAAGCCGGCTGAGCGTCTGAAGGAAGCTGCGCAGCGCGTGGCAGAAGTGCTGTAATCGGAACAGGATGGCGCGTTCGGAGTACGAGCTATAGTGATCCTATCGACCATACTTAAACCACCGGGCGCGCCGCCTGAGAAGGAAGATCGGGGTGCCGTCCAACCCGACGCACGCGTGCTGCCCGCGACCCGCGAGCGAGCGCGGCGCTACAATCGCATCCTGTCGATCGGGTTGGTCCTCTCGGTCCTGTTTCACATCCTCGTCGTCAGGCTATCGCCGCTGATCTTCAGGTACCTAGAGCCCGACGTCGGCTTCTATCGGGTTCCATCGCCCATCATGGTGCCGGCGGAGGGGATGCGGGTCGTCGAGGTCGAGATAACGGAGACCCCGAGCGAGCCGGCACGGGAGCCGGATCCCCGGCCCGAGGAGTTGCCCCTGGAGCAACCCTCGGTCGTTTTCGAGCGCGTCGGCGCAGCCGAGCGACTGCGTCCTCGGGTCGGTGACTGGCGCCTGTGGATGCGGCCGCCCTACACGCGCCTCGATCCTACAGATGAAGAGCGGTTGGCCGACGTGATGGCGCGACTGTACGCCGCCATAGAGGCGCGCGACGACAGCCTGGCCGCAGAGCTGCTCCGGGAAGCCGAGGCGCTGGACTGGACCATCGGCGAGGGGGACAGCAAGTGGGGCATATCTCCGGGCAAGATCCATCTGGGCGGCCTCACCCTGCCGCTGCCGTTCTACTTCGCGCCCCATCCGGCGACCGACCGTCTCAGTGAGGACCGCAATGCGGACTGGAACGCGATCCAGCGTCAAGCGGGGCAGGGCGTGATCGACGACGCGTTCGCGGATCGTGTCCGGGCGATCCGCGAGCGGCGCGAGCGCGAGGAAGCTGAGCGGGCGGCCCAGAAGGACACCACGGGTACCGGCTGAGTGTTCCCGCGCCGGCATGCCGATTGCCACACCGTTCTTTCAAGATAAGTTACACGCATCTTGCTGATCGCCTGCGAGGCGGATGCCTTCGCGGCCGGCCTGTGTCCAGGCCGGCCGCCCAATACCTGAGAAGAGCGTTTGATGGGAGCTGGTAAGGCCAGGGGCGCGGACCTAGCCACACGGTTCGATCCGGGCTCCTTCGAGGATTCGACCTACGCAAGCTGGTCGGAGCGCGGCTACTTCGCGGCGAATCCGAACAGTGGCCGGGAGACGTACGTCATCGTCATGCCGCCGCCCAACGTGACCGCCGAGCTCCACATGGGCCACGGCCTCAACAACACGATCCAGGACATCCTGATCCGCTGGCGACGCATGCAGAAGCGCGAGGCGCTCTGGGTCCCGGGCACCGACCACGCCGGCATCGCCACCCAAAACGTCGTCGAACGCCGGCTGGCCGCCGAGGGGAAGAGCCGCTGGGACCTCGGTCGCGAGCCGTTCGTCAAGCGCGTCTGGGACTGGGTCGGCGAGACGGGCGGCACCATCCTCGAGCAGCTGAAAGCGATCGGCAGTTCCGCCGATTGGTCGCGTACCTGCTTCACCCTCGATCCGGGCCCCAGCAGGGCGGTGCGCGAGGTCTTCGTACAGCTGTACGAGAAGGGCCTGATCTACCGGGGGAACTACATAGTGAACTGGTGCCCTCGCTGTGCCACCGCGCTGGCCAACGAGGAGGTGGAGCACGAGGAGTTGGAAGGTGCCCTCTACTACCAGCGTTACCCGATAGTCGGTGATGAGTCGAACTATGTCGTCGTGGCGACGACCCGGCCCGAGACGATGCTCGGCGATACAGCAGTGGCCATTCACCCAGAAGACCAGCGCCACCAGGGCTTGCTGGGTCGGAGGGTTCTCCTGCCGCTGGCCGAGCGCGAGATCCCGGTGCTCGCCGACGAATTCGTCGATCCGGAGTTCGGTACGGGCCTGGTCAAGGTGACGCCGGCCCACGACCCGAACGACTTCGAGATCGGGCTGCGCCACGACCTCGAACAGATCGACATCTTCAACAAGGATGCTACACTCAGCGACGCGGTGCCCGAGCGTTTCCGCGGCATCGACCGTTTCGCCGCACGCGACGCGGTCGTCAAGGAGCTGAAGGAGCGGGGACTGCTCGAGAAGATCGAACCTCACACGCACTCGGTCGGCCACTGCTATCGCTGCCACACCGCGGTCGAGCCGCGCCTGTCGGAGCAGTGGTTCGTCCGCATGCGGCCGCTGGCGGAGCCGGCCCTCGAGGCGTACCGGATGGGCGATGTCCGCTTCACGCCCGAGCACTGGGGCGGCGTCTACGAGCACTGGCTCGAGAACGTCCGCGATTGGTGCATCTCGCGCCAGCTGTGGTGGGGCCACCGCATACCGGTCTGGTACTGCGCCTCCTGCGACGCGGTGCTCGTCCAGCGCGAGGACCCGGATGAGTGCTCGAGCTGCGGAAGCGCCGATCTGCAACAGGATCCCGACGTCCTCGACACCTGGTTCTCTTCCTGGCTCTGGCCGTTCAGCACTCTGGGCTGGCCCGACGAGACGGACGACCTGAAGACGTTCTATCCCGGCCACACGCTGACGACGGCCCCCGAGATCCTCTTCTTCTGGGTCGCTCGCATGATCATGGCCGGGCTCGAGTTCATGGGTGAGGTGCCGTTCCGCGATGTCTACCTGCACGGGACGGTGCGCGACCATACCGGCCGCCGCATGTCCAAGTCGCTGGGCAACGGGATCGACCCGCTGGAGGTCGTGCAGATATTCGGCGCCGACGCGCTCCGCTTCACGCTGACGAACAAGCTCGGCATCGGAGCCGATCTGCAACTCAACAACGAGGACCTGGAGGAGTCGTTCCACGTCGGCCGCAACTTCGGCAACAAGATCTGGAACGCGGCGCGGCTCGCTTTGCCGCACCTGGCCGGCGAGGTCGCCGCTCTACCCGAACGCGCCGCACTCGAGCTTGCCGATCGCTGGATCCTCTCAAGGCTCAACAGTGCGATCCGTGAAGTGACCGATGACCTGGAGCGCTTCCGCCTGCACGAAGCCGCGGCGGAGCTCTACCGATTCTTCTGGAACGAGCTCTGCGACTGGTACCTCGAGCTGATCAAGGCGCGGCTGTACGATGAGGAGAACGCCGAAGCTCGTTCGGTGGCTCAAGCGGTTCTCGCCGAGGTTCTCGACCTCAGCCTGCGACTGCTCCATCCCATCATGCCGTTCATCACGGAGGACCTCTGGCTGCGGCTGCCGAACCGGAGCGAGGAGAGCATCATGATCGCCTGCTGGCCGGAGCCCAGAGGTGGTTGGGATGATCCGGATGCGGAGGCCCAGATAGCGATCCTCCAGGAGATGCTCGGCGCGGTTCGCAACATCAGAAGCGAATACGGCGTGGCGCACGGCCAGCAGATCGATGTCCAGCTGCGTGCCGCCGACGAGCCGTTGCGGCGCGCGATCGAAGCGGAGGGCGATCCCGCGCTCAAGCTGGGCGGCATCGGCGGACTCACATTCGACGGCGAGCTACACGGCGCCGGCGCCACGGCGGTCCTAACGTCGGGTGCTGAGGTCTATGTGCCGCTGAAGGGACTGATCGATCTGGAACGCGAGCGAGCGCGATTGGCGAAGCAGGAAGGCGAGTTGGCGGGTCTGGTCGAGCGGGCGGAGCGGCGCCTGGCCGACGAAAATTTCGTCGGCAAGGCCCCGGAACAGGTCGTCGAGCAGTCGCGCGAGAAGTTGCGCGGCTTGCGAGAGCAGTACGAGAGAGTGGCCGGAAAACGCAAGGCCCTGGAGGCGGACTAGACCGTGAGCGTGCTTCCGCGAATCGGCGCGGCTAGTGCCAGCCTGCTCGCGGGAGGGTGCACGCTTCTCGCCGTGGCCGGCTTGGAGAGCTGTGCGCATGTCGAGGCGCCGCCGGGCGGCCCGCCCGATTCGATCCCTCCCATCCTGATCGCGGTCGTCCCGGACAGCTACGCCGTCGTGCCCGGGTTTGACGACTACGTCAGGTTCGAGTTCAACGAGTCGATCTCCGAGCAGAACCTGCAGGTGGCGGCGATGCTGTATCCGTTCGAGGCGCGGCCCAAGGTCAGGAAGGGCAAACGGGAGTTGCGGGTGCAGCCGCGGGCCGGCTGGGTTCCCGACCGGATCTATCACATCCGCGTCGAGCCGGTCATACGGGACCTGTTCAACAACACCATCGAACAGCCGATCCACCACGTAATCTCCACGGGCCTGCCCATGCCCGCCAACGCGGTTCAAGGTACCGTCTTCGATCGAATCACCGGCCGCGAGCTGGCCGGCGGCCGCGTCGATATGGTTCTGCAGCCGGACACGATCCGCTACGGTTCGATCGCCGACACGGTCGGCGCCTACCGAGTCGCGATCCTGCCGCCCGGCGACTACTACGCCATCGGGTACGAGGACGTGAACAACAACCAGCGAGTCGATGCGTTCGACCGCTCCGACACCCTCCAGGTCAGCCTGGGGGATGTCGACACGCTCACCCTCGAGTTCCAGGTCTTCAAGCACGACACGTTAGGACCGTTCGTCCAGGTGGTCACGCCCGTCGACTCGATGTTCCTCGAGCTGGGGTTCGATGGTTACCTCGATCCCGAGACGCCGCTCAGCGTCGCGAGCTTCGAGGTCTTCGCTCTCGAGGACAGCACGCCGCTCGCCATCGACACCGTCTTCCACTTCTGGCAGTACACGGCCTACCGTGACTCCCTCGATCAGGAGCGGCTGGCCGCCGAAGAGGCGGCCCTCGATTCGATCGCCGCGGCCGCCGCCGACACCGGTGCTGCGCCGACGGACTCGGCCCCGGCGGCGGAGGCCGCCAGGGAAGAGCGCCGCGCCGGCCGGCCGGCGGAACGTGTGGAGGTGCTGGAACAGGTGGAGGAGCCCCAGGAGCCGGCCATC
>JBDHHZ010000130.1:0-7183 GCA_039589115.1 Gemmatimonadota bacterium
GTCCCGTTCTCCAGCGAGCGGCAGATGATGGCGACGTTTCATAGGGCGGCCGGCGGTGGGACCGTCGCGTACGTGAAGGGAGGGCCGCGGCGGATAGTGGAGCACGCGACCGCCATGGTCGGCGCTGACGGCGTCATACCCATCGATGACGAAGGTCGCGAGCGTCTGGTGGCGGCGAATCGCGACCTCGCGAGTCGCGGAATGCGGGTGCTCGCACTGGCCTACCGGGAGCTCGAGGCCGACCAGGCTCCCGGCCCGGATACGCTCAGCGACCTGACGTTCGTCGGCTTCGCCGGGCTATTGGATCCGCCGGCGGAAGGTGTCAAAGAGACTATCGAGCGGTTCCACCGGGCCGGCGTCCGCACGGTGATGATCACTGGCGACCAGGCGGTCACGGCGGAAGCGGTAGCTCGCGACCTTGGCCTCTTCCGGAACGGCGACGGCACGATGAAAGGCCGCGACCTGGCACAACTCTCGGATGACGAGTTGACCGAGCGGGTTTCGCGTGTAGCAGCGTTCAGCCGCGTCAGTCCGGAAGACAAGTTGCGCATCATCCAGGCATATCAAGCTCGCGGCGATATCGTCGGCATGCTGGGTGACGGCGTTAACGATGCCGCCGCGCTGAAGCGCGCCGACATTGGCGTGGCGATGGGTTTGCGCGGGACCGATGTGGCCAAGGAGACGGCGGACGTCGTGCTCCAGGACGACCGCTTCGAGACGATCGGCGCGGCGGTCGAGGACGGGCGCGTGATCTTCGATAACATCCGCAAGTTCATCTTCTATCTCTTCTCCTGCAATCTGTCCGAGGTCGCCACCCTTCTCATCACCGGACTTGCAGGAATGCCGCTGCCGCTTTTGCCGCTCCAGATACTTTGGCTCAACCTGGTCACCGATGTCTTCCCGGCCCTCGCACTCGCCATGGAGCCGCCGGAGCCCTACGTGATGGAGCGGCCGCCGCGCGATCCGAAGTCGGCGATCCTCTCACGCTGGTTCATCTCCAGCGTGGTGACCTTTTCGCTGCTGATCACCGGTGCGACGCTCGGCGTTTTCATCTGGGCCCTCGAAGTGCGGCAGACCGAGGTGGGGCACGCGGTGACCCTGGCGTTCATGACGCTGGCTCTCGCACAGCTCTTCCATGTCTTCAATGCACGCAGCGCGGAGCCGGTCTGGCGCGGCCGCCGGCTGTTTCGCAACCGCTGGGTCTGGGGCGCTCTGCTGTTGACCATCAGCCTGCAACTAGCCACGGTGTACAACCCGCTGCTTTCCCGTGTGCTGCGCACGTATCAGTTGAGCCCGACCGACTGGGCCGCCGTGCTCATCGCCTCGCTACTGCCCCTGGTCATCGGGCAGTTGTTGAAACCGATCTCGACAGGAAGTTCGCGCAGAAAGTCGGTGTTTACGGCGCAAGACTGAAAGCGCTAAGTTGCGGCGATGTTCAGAGAACTGGTCCACTCTGTTAGCCTGCCCGCCGCCTGGGCGTCTTTCGGCGCCTGCCTCCTGGTCATCCTCTTCACCGGCACGAGGCTCTCACGCTACGGTGACTTGATCGCCGTTCGTACGGGTCTCGGCGGCGCCTGGGTCGGCCTGGTCCTGCTGGCGACGGTGACGTCGTTCCCGGAGCTGGTGACGGGGGTGAGTGCCATCGTGATCGTGGGTGAGCCCGACCTCGCGGTCGGCACTGCGCTGGGTAGCTGTATCTATAACCTGATCATCGTCGCGATCCTCGACTTCGTCTACTGGAAGGGCTCCATCTACCGGGGCATTCAGCACGGCCACAGCCTCTCCGCAGGATTCGGTGTCATCCTGCTGGGTGCGGTGGCTGGCGGGCTCTTCGTGCAGCAATACGTCCATCCTATCGGCATAGGGCCGATCGGCCCCTACACGCTCATCGCGCCGGTGATCTATGTGATCGCCATGCGCAGCATCTTCGTCTTCGACCGGCGCGAGAACTCGGTGGTCGATGTGACCGGCGCTGAAGGAGAGGACGGTGCACGGAAGAGCCTCGCCCGTGTCTACGTGTTGTTCGCGCTGAACGCGGCCGTTCTGATCGTCGCCGCCACGGCGCTGCCGCTGATCGGTGAGGCGCTGTCGATCACCATGGGCTGGGACGAGAGTTTCGTCGGGACGATCTTCCTGGCCTTCGCTACCTCCGTGCCAGAGATCGTAATATCGGTCCAGGCCGTCCGTATCGGAGCCGTCGATCTGGCGATCGGTGGCATCTTCGGCAGCAACCTCTTCGATCTGTTGATCATCGCCGTCGAGGACGTGGTGTACGTGGATGGGCCCATCCTCGGCGCGGTGAGCGACCACCACCTGCTGACCGCGATCGCCGCGCTCACCATGACCGGGATCGCCATCGTTGGGCTATGCGCACGCCCTCATGCCAGGGTGTTCCGTATCGTCGGGTGGACGAGCCTCGGCTTGCTCGCAGTGGGCCTGTTCAGCGCGCTGGTCCTTTACCTGCTCAGCGCTGGCGCGTGACCTGCTCCGGCGGCTTGCGCGCCACCATCCAGATCCCAACGAACAGGCAGATCGCTGCGATTCCGATGCTGGCTGTCAGCCGCTCGCCGAAGACCATCCAACTGGCGACGCCTGCGACGAACGGCTGCATGTAGATGTAGACCGCGGTGGTCGTAGCCCGCACCCTGGCGAGGGCGAACATGTTGAGCAGGTAAGCGAGCACGGTTGGGAAAGCGATGATATAGGCCAGCGACCACCAGGCACTCGCGTTGCCGGGATCGGGAACGAGCGTCTCGCCGGCCACGAAGTAGGGCAAACAGGGTAGTGCCAGGATGTAAACCCAGGCGATCACTACGAGCGACCTATAGTTGCTCACCAGCCGCTTCGAGATGACGAGAAACGTGGCATAGGAGAACGAGTTCAGCACCATCAGGAGATTGCCGAACCCGTGACCACTGGCGAGGCCCGTCCCTTGTCCCAGTAGCAGCAAAGCTGCCCCGGCCATTGCTATCGCGACGCCGGCTGCCCGAAGCACGCTCAGCCGCTCCTGTTTCACCGCAGCGGCGATCGCGAAAGTGAACACCGGGATCAGCGTCATCACTAGCCCGGCGTTCATGGGCGTCGAGCGCGCCAAGCCCTCGAGGAAGAGCCCCTGGTTCAGGGCGACCCCGAGCAGCGCGCAGATGAAGAAGCGCGGCAGGTCTTCACGACGCGGGATCGCCTCCCGGCCGTAAGCGGCGAAGGCGAGCGTTCCCAGTATCAGCGCTCCCCCGGCGATCCTCCAGCTTCCCACGCCCAGCGGCGAAAGGCCGCCTTCGCCGAAAGCGAGCGTGCCGAATATGGGGAACAAGCCGAAGAGCACCTGGACGACCAGGAGCGCGATGTGCCCGGCGACGATATTGCCTCTCATAGCCGAAGCAGCTACTAACGAAGTCGAACTCCTGGCACAAGGGCGCGGCTCAAGGAGGTTGCCGTTGAGATCGATCAGAATTCTTCTGCTGCAGCGATGAAAGCGATCCTCCTGAAGCGGACGGGCGGTCCGAGCGTCTTGTCACCGCAAGAAGTGCCCGAGCCGCTGGCGGCCCCGGGCGAAGTGCGAGTCGAGCTGCGGTTCAGCGGCATCAACTACGCCGAGATCCTATCGAGGAAAGGTCTGTACGGCTGGGCGCCAAAGCGGCCCTATGTCCTGGGCATGGAAGGCGCGGGTGTGATCGATGCCGTCGGCGAGGGCGTCGATCCCGCTCGGGTTGGCCAAGACGTGATGGTCGGCACTCAGTACGGCTGTTACGCCGAGAAGGTGGTCGTTCCGCAGGAGCGAGCCATCACGGCTATCGATTCCTTCACCGTTGAAGAGACCGCCGCCTTCCCAGTCAACTACATGACCGCTTGGGTCGCCCTGATGGAGCTGGCGCGTCTACAGGGCGGCGAGAAGGTGCTCATCACGGCGGCGGCGGGCGGAGTAGGGACGGCGGCGGTCCAGCTGGCCGTCAAGCACGGCTGCGAGGTCTACGGTCTCGCCGGATCCCAGGAGAAGCTGCAGCTCGTGGGCTCCCTCGGAGCTACCGGAGCTTTCAACTATCGAGAGCCCGATTGTTTTGGCCGGCTGCACAGCGCCGCCGGCGGGTTCGACGTCGTTCTCGAGACCGTGGGTGGGCGCATCTACAGAGAGAGCTCGGCGCTGCTGAACCCGTTCGGTCGGATGGTAGTTGCCGGTTTCGCCAGCCTGAGCCTGAAGAAATGGAATCCTCTGTCCTGGTGGCGGACCTGGCGCGACATCCCGCGGGCGAAGTTGGGACAGATGGCCGAGGCCTCCACCGGCTTCATGGCTACCCACCTGGGCTATCTGCTCGACGATCCGGCCAGGCTACAGAGGGTTTTCAAAAGCTTGGAAGCTTTCGTTCAGCAGCATGGCATCAAACCGATCATCGGGAAGACCTTCCCGTTCGATCGGATCGCCGAGGCGCACGCCTACGTCGAATCACGGAAGAGCGTGGGGAAGGTGCTGTTGAGCCATTAGTGTGGGAGCCCTGATTGAGTGAGGGAGCAGTGGAGTGTGGGAGACTTCGAGATGAGGAGTGTCACTCCTGACCTCGCAGTCTCCCACACTCAATTACTCCCCAACTCTGCTAGCGCTCCCTCACTCCCTTTAGGGTGCGCTCGGCCCCAGCACCACCGCGTTCAAGAACAGCCGGTTGGCTCCGCGCCAGAAGGCCCTGAAGTTGATGTCCTCGGCGAAGGCGATCACCCGGCCATCGCCCACGCGCTCTTCGTAGGCGAACACCGCGCCGGCCAGTCGCTCGAGGCTCTCCTCCCAGGCATGTCCCGATATCTTCTCGCCGTAGGTTGCGATGACGCGGTTACGTGACGAGGGCGGCCCATCCGGCGGCAGATAGATCCGCCTCGAGTCCACCAGGACCGGCAGGTTCATCCCCGCGAAACCGGCGGACATCCAGTGGTGCTCGTTCAGATTGGCGTTGAAGACGGCGCCGGGCACGGCGAAGCTCTGTGCGTCTTCGTTCTCCTCGAGGTCGTACCAGGAGCGAAGCGAGATCAGCTCGAGGTCACGCACGAAGTCGGTTGAGGAACCGAGCGTGATCAGCGTACCGCCTTCCTCGACCCACTGCTTCAGGCGCTCGACGCCGGACTCGCCCAGCTCCGACCCGAGCGACGACCCGCGGCTGGACGGTATGACCAGCACATTGAAACGGTCGAGCTTCCTGTTCGCAACGGAACCGACGCGCAGTACCGTGATCGGGATCTCGTACTGCTGGTCGAGCGTGTACCAGGCCCAGCCGAACGAGTAGCCCGAGATCGGGCTCTCGGCGAGGATGGCAATCTCCGGCTTGCGCACGGTGCTGACCGAGTAGGCCGAGCCGAGGACGGGGAATCCGGGATCCGACAGCCCGGTGTCCGTCCCTTTGACCTCCAAGCGGAATCGCTCGGCGACCTCGCGCACCGCCTCGTGCACGGTCTCGTCGTTCTGGCCGATCCGGACGATCACCGTTCCGCTCGCCACGTCCTGACCGGCGATCCTGCTGGGCTCCCGGATCAGCGCGGCTCGGTAGCCCTGCTCCTTCAGGTAGTAGAGGGCGCTCAGCGAGGCGGCGCGGCTCCCGTCGATCAGGTAAGCGTAGCGTGGTTGCCGGGTCAGCATTGAGGCTGTCGGTACGATCTGGCCCCGCACTCTCTGCGCCGGTAGGTTGCGCCCGTCGCTGGAGCTGTAGCCGCCGACATTGAACAGGAGCGGAAGCGACCAGGCGGTGATGTCGTAGAAGCGGGGGCTCTCGGCCCGATCCATCCGCTCGCGCGCTTCGCGCAGAAACTCCTCGGGAGTCGGCAAATCCGGTTCGAGCAGCGTGCGGACTAGCCGGTTACGCGGCTGCGCCGCCTCGATCACGTAGGTGCCGGCGGGGAAGTCGCGCCGCCCGACCGATGCGCCCGCGCGATCTCGCACGTTGCCCACTCGCGCCGCCTGGGTCAGCACATGGACCTCGATCCCGTTTCGCATCAGCATGTTGGCTAGCTCGGTCACGTGCAGCGGATCGCCTTCCGGCGCTATCAAATAACGTCGTACCCCCTGCTGCCCTTCGGCGATGTCTGCCCGGAGCGCCTCATAAAAGTCGCGCAGCAGCGTCTCGCGCTGGAGCACCGAGGTCCGGGCGGCGGTCCAGGCCGCCACGTACTGCTGCTCGAGCGCGTCGGCCAGCGTCCGTACCGACTCATCGGAACGGTTTAGCGCCAGCCCGCGGCTCGATCCCTGCTCGTAAAGCATGCCGACCGCGCCCTGATAGTCTCCGAACGAGGTGGTGTAGCCCGGGTAGAAATAGTCGAACAAATCCCGGGTCGTGTACTCGAAGCCTGCCGAGTCGAAGGCCGCGGCATAGGCGCGGCTGAAGATGTCGAACCAGCGTCTCGAGTGCGGTGGAAAATACGGGGCATAGGGATCCTGGCCCGGGTCGAAGAAGAACTCACGATTCGAGCCCATCTCGTGCATGTCGATAACGACCTGCGGCCGCCAGGCCAGAATCGTCGGCGCCCGCGCCTGCGTCTCACGCTGCGTGTGGGCGAACCAGTCGCGGTTGGTGTCGAAGTAGTAGTGGCCCGTGCGGAATTTCAGCGACTGCCAACCGGTGAAATCGTTCGCCCAGTCGTCGGGCTGCGGGTTCGGCTGGCGCCCGATGCTCTGGTGGTTCAGGTTGGCAAACGCGTCGCGCCCGTCGGGGTTGATCATCGGGTCGATCAATATCACGGCGTTTTCCAGTACCTCCATGGTCGCCGCGTCGCTCCGCGTCGTCAGGTGCTCCAGCAGCTTGAGCGCGCCTTCGGCGCCCGACAGCTCGAACCCGTGGATCGAACCGCCGTACCACAGGATCACCGGCTGTCGCTCTATTATCCTTGCGGCTACGTCGGGCGCCGCGTTACGCGGATCGCCCAGCAAGTGCGCCGACTGACGGATCTGCTCGAGCCGGACGTGGTTCTCGGGCGCGGTCACGATCGCCACCAGCAACACGCGCCCCTCCCATGTCTCGCCTTGCTCTACCACCTGTACCCGGTCGGAAAGCTCGGCTAGCGTCCTCAGATACCTCGCCATCTCGTGATGAACGGTCGCCCGCTCGCCGAATTCGTGGCCGGTGACATCGGCAAAGCTGGGGATCTGCGCCGTTGCAGTAGTGCTGGCCAGAACAACGATGATGAGTGCGGTCGGGGCTGTGAGTGCGAGACG
>JBDHHZ010000131.1:0-7162 GCA_039589115.1 Gemmatimonadota bacterium
GCTGGTATCTTCCGGGTCCGCTTCCACGATGTTCACTCCGGCGACGGCGGCCTCCAACGTGTCGGCGCCCTCGCCCAGCAACTCAATCGCCCGCTCCGTGGCACGCAGCCCGTTCCCACTGCTGACGACCACGGGACCGGCCGCGCTGCCCGAAGTCTCGACGCCCTTCACCGCGCCGGCCGTAGCTGGCCGCGCGCCTACGAGATCTCCGCCCAGCGCACCCAGACTCGCCACAGCTCCGACTTTGAGGAATTCTCGGCGCGTCGGCCCGCTCATATTCTGCCTCCTGCTTGAAGAAACCCCGTGAATCGACTTACGCCCATCAGGTGCCAGGCGACTCCGCGCCGCTCGAGTCCGGCCCGTCGCCACGCGCCGCGCGCCGCGGTCCAGGATCGGTTCTCAGGAGCCGGACGAGACGTACCCTGCGGTCATCGACACGCTCCACCACGAGTCTGGCATCGTCCAAGCTGACCGTATCGCCGACCTCGGGGACATGCCCCACCTCGCCGAGTATGAATCCGCCGAGGGTGTCGTAGTCCTCCTCCGGCAACGATAGCCCGAACTTCTCGTTCACTTCGTCGATCGGCGCGCCGCCATCGATCAGAGGTTGGCCGCCCATCGCCGTCGTGTACAGCGGACGTGCCACATCGTACTCGTCATAGATCTCGCCGACGATCTCCTCGATTAAGTCCTCCAGCGAGACCAGGCCATCGGTCCCACCGAACTCGTCTACCACGATGGCCAGATGGATCTTCATACGGCGAAACTCGGCCAGCAAGTCGTCCACCGATTTCGTGTCGGGCACGAAATAGGGCTCCCGCATGATCTCGGCCACATCGAACTCGGCCGGTTCGCCCGACGCGGCCAGCAGCAGAAGATCTTTGGCCAGGACGATCCCGACCACGTTGTCGAGGTTGTCCTGATAGACGGGCAGCCGGGAGTGCCCGGAGCGACTCACCGTCGCCACCAGGGTGTCGAACTTCACGTCGACAGGCACCGATACGATATCGAGCCGCGGGGTCATGACCTCTCGGGCGACGGTGCGCGTCAGGCCGAAGACGCCGTGAATCATCGCCTCCTCGTCTTGCTCCACCGTCCCGACTTCCATTCCCCGCTTCACAAGCAGCATGATCTCGTCCGGGCCGTGGACCCGCTCCGCCTCGGCGGGCAAGCGCACCCTCACGATCCGCAGTAGCAGGTTGGCCGACTCGTTCAGCGACCAGATCAGCGGGCGGCCAACCCGGGTGAACAAAACCAGTGGACCGACGGTCCAGCGAGATACTTGCTCCGGGTGAAAGATCGCCAGTGCCTTGGGCGCCTGCTCGCCGAGCACGACGTGGAGATAGGTGATGAGCGTGAAGGCGATGACCACCGCCACGGCGTGGCTGGCGATTACATCGAGCGGGGCCGGCAGACCGGAGAATAGAGAGACGAGCGTCTGGGCGATCGCGGGCTCCCCGATCCAGCCCAGGCCCAGCGAGGCGAGGGTGATACCGACCTGGCAGGAGGAGAGATAGAGATTCAGGTCCTCCCTTACCCTCTTTACCGTCCGGGCGCGGCGATCGCCCTGCTCGAGCAGGCCTGCGAGTCGCGTCTCGTCAACGCTGACGAGGGCGAACTCGGCGGCAACGAAGAAGCCGTTGGCGGCCACCAACAGGAGAACCGCCAGCAGTCTCCAAACGACCTCTATCGTCGTCATCTAGTGTTTGGGCATCAGAAGAAACGGCCCCGGCACAGTGGCCAGGGCGAAATCGAGTTGCGCGCTCTCAGTTGCTTCCCTCGGTGACCGGTTCTGCTTCGCCACCGTAGGCTATGACCGGCTCGCAAAAGCGCCGTCCCAGCTCATCGAGATTGGACAGCTCATCCGAGGTCACCCCCGGGTACCGCTTGGCCAGGTAATCCATCGTCTCATTGAACCAGACGTCTCTCTGGTCCGCCGTGGCCTCCAGCACCCCACAATGCTTGATTTGGCTAAACAGTTCGTTACGCGCCCTGTCGAACACTGTAGGTTTCTGTCTACCCTCCTTGCTGCGTTTGCTCAACGTCGCCTCCTCTACATACAATTACACTGCGCCGCAGAGTTCTCTGCGAGAGCCCACCGCGAGCAGCTGTGGCCGAACGACCCTAATTATATTGACCGACTCGAGACATGCAAACGGCGCACCCCGGAGTTCCCGAAGCCCTGGACGCGATCAGGCTAGAGGTCTTCCGATCGCTGCTGATGGCCATCGCGGAGGAAATGGGAGCTGCGCTGCGACGTAGCGCGTACTCGCCCAACATCAAAGAGCGTCGAGACTACAGCTGCGCCATCTGTGACCCGCAGGCGGGCCCGGTGGCTCTGGGCGATCACATGCCGGTGCACCTGGGTGCGATGCCGCAGAGCGTGGAGGCCGCGCTGAGCGCTGTGAGCCTGGAGGTCGGTGACGTCGCGCTGCTGAACGACCCCTACCAGGGCGGGACCCACCTGCCAGATCTAACCACGGTCCGCGGCGTATGGCTGGGCGGGTCGGATCGCCCCATCGCCTATGTCGCCTCACGAGCCCATCACGCCGACATCGGAGGGCAGGCGCCGGGTTCCATGCCCCTATCCCGTGAGATCTTCCAGGAGGGCCTACGGATCCCGCCGGTGCTACTGGTAAGGCATGGGGCCATCCAGGGTGACGTTTGGCAGCTCCTGCTGGCCAACGTTCGGACGCCGGTGGAACGGGAGGGCGACCTGCACGCCCAACTCGCCGCGCTGGATGTGGGGGTCCGCCGGCTGAAGGAGCTTGCGACGCGACACGGCGCGGACGCTTTGCGCGCCGCGTTCGACGCCCTGTCATCGTATGCGGACCGGCTGGTACGCGCCGTGATCGAGCGGATCCCCGACGGCGAGTACGGCGCCGAAGACTTCATGGACGACGACGGTGTGGTCGGCGAGCCGGTCCGCATCGCGGTGGCGATCGCCGTTCGGGGCCAGTCGATGCGCGTGGATTTCAGCGGCACGTCGGCGCAGTGCGCCGGCAACATCAACGCGGTCGCGGCGATCACCGAGTCAGCGGTGCGTTACGTGCTGCGCTGTGTCGCCGAGGCGATCCTCGGCACCTCGCTACCGGCCGGTGGCGGTGCGATGCCCGCCGTCGAGATCGTTGCGCCGGAAGGAAGCGTGGTTAACGCACGTCCACCTGCGGCCGTCGCCGCCGGGAACGTGGAAACCTCGCAGCGGATAGTCGATGTCGTATTCCGCGCTCTGGCGGGCGCGCTTCCCGATTTGATGCCCGCCTGCTCGAGCGGCACGATGAACAACTTCACCGTGGGCGGCGTCGATCCTCGCAGCGGAGGTCCGTTCGCCTACTACGAGACCGTGGGCGGCGGGATGGGCGCCGGGCCGGATCGCGACGGGCTCTCCGGTGTCCACACGCATATGACGAACTCGCTGAACACACCTGTCGAGGCGCTGGAGCACGAGATCCCGGTCCGCGTCCGCCACTACTCGCTGCGACGCGGATCGGGGGGTGCGGGGATCCGGCGTGGCGGTGACGGGCTGCGCCGTGATATCGAGCTACTGACACCCGCCAGCGTCTGCATCTTGTCGGACCGCCGCCAGCACGCTCCCTGCGGTGCTCGCGGTGGCGCCCCGGGAGCGCTGGGCGAGAACTGGTTGGGTCACGGAAGCGAATGGACGCGGCTGGGCGCGAAGGTCACACTGGAGGTCGGGCCCGGCGACGTGGTCAGCATTCGAACACCAGGAGGAGGAGGATGGGGAAACGCCGCATCCTGAGGGCTCGAGGTCCACGCCAGGGAGTGCGGACCACTCGATTCGTGGTCGAGCGGGGCATGCACGCCGGCCGGCTGCGCATGTTCTACTTCGAAGCCGGGATGGGCGCGCCGGTCCTGATGATCCACGGACTGGGCGGCTCCGCCCGCTGGTGGTTCCCGCTCGTGCCGGAACTCAACTCGAAGCACTACCGCGTCATCGCAGCGGACCTGCCGGGCTTTGGCCGCTCGCCAGGCCCCATGCTGGGCATCATCGAGGCGTCGAGGGCGATCATCGAGCTGGCAGACCGCAACGGCCTGGGTCAGTTCTTCCTCGTCGGCCACTCGATGGGCGGCGCCGTCGCGGCGCAAGTCGCCGCCGATTTCGGTGGGCGCGTGCGCCGGCTCGCGCTGATCAACAGCGCCGGCATACCGGGAGTGGGCAGCGGACAGGTGATCAGTCGAATCCTTCAGCCCTGGTCATGGTGTCCGCGGGGGTTCTACTCGACGTTCATCGGCGACATCCTGCGGGCCGGACCGCGCAACATGCTGCGAGGTGTTGAGGAGCTACGACGCTACGACATACGTCTGATCCTCGACCGCATCCGCGCCCCGAGCCTGGTCATCTGGGGCGAGCGGGACACGCTGACCCCTCTTGCACACGGGCGCAGGATCGTCGACGGCCTGAAGAACGGCCGGCTCGAGATTGTCAGCGGCACGCGCCACTTCCCGATGGTGAGCCACCCCGATACCGTCTCGCGACTGATCGTGAAGTTCTTTGGCGAGGAGTTTAAGGGAAAGGACCCGACGGCCGTCCCCGACTAGTAGCCGGCTACTGGAGCCCGCCCAGCATCTCCGCCGTCAGGTTTTCGCCCGGCCTGTATTCGGTGAGCTCCAGGATCACCGAGCCCACCTTCAACTTCGTCACCAGCTTGACCGGCAGACGGCGCTCGTCGTCGGTGATGTAGATCTCCGCTTCCCCACCCTCCGAGAACAGCCCGCCCGCCTTGATGATCGGACGAACGACTATGGTGGAGAACTCGCCGCCGGGGACCTCGATCTCCTCTCGGCGTAGCACATGAAGGATCACCGGATTGCGGTCCCAGAGGAAATAACGGTTCCACTCGTACGTCTTACCAACCTCCAACGGCACCGTGCGGACGAAGTATACGAACGAGGCATCGTCCAGCGCGTCCGCCGGTATCGAATCGGACTCGCTCTCGTTGAGATCGAAGACCTGACTCTCGAGGTCGAAATGATAGTCGCGATAACGCTCGTAGCTTCCCTGATGCGAATCCTGGAGGTAGCGACGGCTGGCCAGCAGGACGACATCCAACCAGGACTCCTGCTTGTCCTCCAGCTTGTAGAACAAAGTCTTACCAACGATCAGCGAGACGAGGTGATACGTGGGATGGCCGGCCACGCTGTCGATCCCCACCACTTCCATGTACGCTTCGCCAACTTTGAGCGGGCCGAACTTCACGCGATAGTCGATCCGCTCGCCGACCCCGAACGGCACCTGAGCGATCTGAACGGCGGTGGAGTCCGGCGCCGGCGCCTCCTCCTGTGCGACGCCTGGCGATACCCACAGCAGCGTCAGCCCGAGCGCGAATATGCCTCTCATCTCTGCCTCAAGAGTCCGATGTAGTCTCTTGCCGCACGCCAGATGGACAGCCGGCTGGGGCGAGCATGCCGATCGTAGCGAACCTCTGACTCCGTCTCCTCGACGCGCTTGGTGTGCGGCGCGACTACGGACAGTAGCTCGAAGCTGGCGGCCCAGCCGTCGCGCGTGATGAGCGGTTGATCGTCGTTCTCCCTCAAAGCGCGCTTGAGCAGGCCCACCCGATAGGCACGCAGCCCCGAGATTGGATCGCTCACCTCCTGCGGGATCTCGAACCTGCGTTCCAGCCAGGGCAGTCCCCTGCGAATCCAGCGGACCGCGAAAGGCACCGATTTGCCGTTGGGCTGCTGCGTGGCAACGACCAGGTCGGCCCCACCTTCGATCCGCTTGGCCATCCCCGGTATAGCGAGCGGCTCGTCGGTGAAGTCGGCCTGCAGGGTGACGATGATATCGCGTCTCGGATAGGAGCAGCGGGTCACCGCCTCACGTAACAGCCGCTCCAGTGAGGCTCCGTGGCCCATTCGCCGCTCGTTGCGCAACAGCTCCAGGGGCAGGACCTGAGCGTAGGGCGATACGACCTCGTAGGTGCGATCGGTCGAGGCGTCGTCGAGGAAGAGCACCTGGTAGTCACGCCGGAACTCCGACATGACCTGCCGGATCTTCCACAACAGGACACCCGCGGTGCGCTCCTCGTTATGCGCGGGAATACAGACGTAAATCACTTTTCAGCTTGCATTTATGTGTTTTCCGCAACCGCGGGCGCTCCCCGCGGAGCGGCTAATCGCGTCATTCCTTGTTGCTAATACCGCCCGTATCAGGATCGGTTCCGGGCGGCACGCTTTTCCAGCGCTTATGATGCCAAAAATACTGCTCCGGCGAAAGCCGGACGCGGCGCTCCAGTTCGGCTATCCAGCGTCGCGTCAGGTCGTAGACCTGCTCTTTCGTATCGGCACCCGGCTGGGGATCGAGCCTGACGATCCAGGCGTGGTACTCCTGTGGGCCGACCCTGTGCGCACCGCCCACCAGAAAGGGGGCCCCGGTCCTCAGCGCCAGCAGCGCCGGCGCCCGGTGCGTCGAGGCGGGCCGTCCGAAGAACGGCACAAAGACGCCGGAGCCGCCCGCGTCCTGATCGGCGACGAACGCGACGACTCGTTTCGCCGCGATGCTCGCGGTTAGAAGACCCCAAGCGCTGGCGCGGTCGATCAAGCCCATGCCCATACGACCTCGGAACTCTTTCACGAAGCGAGTCAGGCTCGGGTTCCTCAGCCCCTGCATCACCGCGTCCACGGGATAGCCGTAGGCCGCCAGCGTCGAGCCCGCTAGATCCCAATTGCCGAAATGGCCGCTGACCACGACAAGGCCTCGGCCCTCTTCGTAGGCCGCCGCGAGAACCTCCTGGCCCTCGAAGGCGACTATGCGGCGCCTCACTTCCTCCAGTCCCACCCGCGAGACGAACGGCAGCGTCAGCCACTCACGTCCCACGTGCCGGAACGTGGCCCGCCCGGTCGCCCGCGCCCACTCCTCCGCTCGGTCGGGAAACGCCCTGGCGATTTGGGTCTCGACCACGCGGCGACGCCAGCCGAGTCGATAGGCAAGGCCGCCCAGACCCTCGCCCATACGCTCGCCTACTCCAGGCGGCGCGCGGCCCAGCAGGCCGAAGATCAGCCGCGCCAGCCAGTACTCGAGAAGATGGCGCAGTCGAGTCAGCTGACCTTCACCTCTCCGCCGCCCGTCGCGTCGCCCGCCGACTGGAACTGCAGTTCGTAAAGCCGGCTGTAAACGCCGCGACGTGCGAGCAGATCTTCG
>JBDHHZ010000132.1:0-7154 GCA_039589115.1 Gemmatimonadota bacterium
CCCATGTGCATCCAGACCGAGGCCGTGCCCGGCCCTCCGTTGAAGGAGAAGATCAACGGTCGCGTGCTCTTGTCATCGATCCCGTCCCGCGTGTAAGCGATGTAGAACATCTTCGCGGCGATCTCCCCCTCATCGCGGATCGGCAGCCAGCCGGCTTCAGTGGTGTAGCTGACGTTCTGGCCGTTGATGCGAGCGCTGTGCTGCGTGACGATGGGCTCGTCCGGCAGGAGGTCGGCTTCTGTGCCGGCTGCGTTGTACCCACCTGACGCCGCCTGCGGTGGTTGTTGGGCGGCGGCTGGGACGGCCGTCAGAACGAACGTGCAGACGAACAGCATCGCGAGAACACTTCTTGTCCTCATGGGTCTCCTCCGGGCCGCGGTTGGGGTGGGTACATGCTATCGCGTGCGGGATGGCGAGGCAACGCGGCGGGTCACTTCGGCCAGTGGTCTGCGGTGTGCGTGGGGCACCAGGGAATCCGAGGTGAGGAGCGCGGTGGCCGCGCTCCCCACCTCCGAGCGGTTGCGTTGTGTGCGAGCGGGCTCAGGCCCGCTCGCGCTCCTGTGGTACGAACTCTTCCAGCACCGCCTTCCTGAGCAGGGCAGGGGGCAGCAGGCCCTGGGAGAGTATGTAGTCGTTGAAGCGTAGCCGGTCGAAGCTGCTCCCCAGAGTCCTCTCGACCTCGGCGCGCAACTCCATCAGGCGCGTGTAGCCATAAAAGTAGGAGGTGGCCTGGCCGGGGAGACGGAACGTATACCGCTGCACCTCCTGCAAGGCCATGGCGTGTGACAGCACCACATCTTCCTCGAGCAACCGGAAAGCCTCGTCGCGGGTAACCATGCCCATCTGCAGGCCGGGATCGAGGATGGCGCGTGCGGCTCGAGCCAGGCGACTCTGCAGCGAGATCAACTGCCCGTCGAGTGGCAGGTAGGGCTTCATCTCGGCCTCGGCGTAGAGCGCCCAACCTTCGACGTTGACGCTGTTGAACGCGAAGACCGCGCGGGCGGTTGACAGGCCTGCCTCCACCATGGAAGCGAACTGCAGCTCGTGACCGGGTCGCCCCTCGTGGGCGGTTAGAGTCCACGATGCGGCCTCTAAAGTGAAGTCGTCCATGCCGATCGTTTCGCCGCTCTCGTCCGGGATCCTCAACGGCAGCACGAACTCACCCATCTCGCCGGTGTTCCCGATCAGGCGCGGCGGCCTCAGGTTCGGGGCCGGCAGGGCGGCCGACTCCGCCTCACTCGCCAGACGCATTCGCATGTCGCGCTCTGGCAACGTGACCACACGTTCGCGCCTGATTAGCTCCTCCAGGTCCTTTATTCGCTGCTGGTAGTGCGGCAGGATCGCCTCGCCGACCAGCTGCTCTTTCTTCAGCTCGCGGATCACGTCGCGATAATCGGTCGCTTCGAACCCGCGCTGCTGAGCCACCAGCGGGGCAAGCGCCTGCATCTCGTTCTGGATCTCGCGAAACGTGACCTGCGCACGCGACATGAGCTCGGCTACCGGAATGTCGACGCCGTACTGGCGCAACGTGAACGCGTAGCGGTCCTCCGGCAGCCGGAAGTCGCTGCGGGCTCTGGGGACCACCTCGGCGCGCACGAAGGCGTGGTACTCCTCGAGCTGCACCTGGAGAGCATCGTAGGCCACTTCGTAGCCCTCGATGCCGTAGCGCTGAAATAGGGCTCCGATTCCGTTGATGAAGGCGGGCACGTTCTGCAGGTCCTGCTCGAGCTGGTCCGCGAAGGGCGCGCTGAGAGCCGGATCACCGAGGCGCTCCTCTATCCGATCCCGCGCCAACCGCGCGATCGGGGTGTGGCCCGCTTCCAGCCCGGCGTACTTGCGCAGCCGCACCAGCGCAGCGGGTCGCCGGGACGCATCGACCTGGTCGTCGAGCAGGGAGCGGACACCCTGGAAGATCGTCTGCGCCAGGTTGAAGTATGGGAGGTCGTACTTGAGGCTGAGCTCGCCGCCTTCGATCGCTTGCTCCGCCGACTGAATGAGGATCTCCAGGTCCTGGCGGACCAGCGGATGCTCCTCCACGGCGAGTCGCGCTCGTAGTATCTCGACGCCCTCGCGGGTGGCCTCGTTGGCCCGCTCGGTGGTGCGAGGCCCGAGGTCGAAGACCTCTTCGTCCAGACCGGACACGCCGAGTTGGCCCGCCCCCTCCGGGGCGAAGCGCGCGAAGATATCCAGCAGGATCTGGGCGTTCTCGTTGCTTCGCTCCACCCAGTCGTCGACCTGGGCCCGGCCGTCGGCTGCGAAGGAAAGCAACGCCAAGCATGACAGGATGACGTACCTTCGCCACAGGAACTGAGCTCGCATGGCCCGTCGACTCCTTCCTACACTTTGTGCTGTCCCGAACGCTCCCCGCTGTCTGGCTACGCTCACTACGATGGATGCGCCGCGAAAGATTCCTCGCCTCGCGTCGTTGCCTCGGCGCTCCTCGGTAGAGCTTCTCAGGCGCAAGGTGGCGTGACGGTGTGCACTCGAACCCCCGTCATCGTTGAGGCTCGAAACTCGCTGATTCTCGGCTGCGTAGTTCCCCTTAGACGCACCGGAGATAGCGCTGACGCTAGAGCCGCCAGCGGCCGCTCGCGCTAGACTGGATCCCCAGCGGAGGTTTCCTGATGACGTACGTGCCCACGCCCACCTATGGCCCGCGTTCGTCGCCCCAGTCCCAAGAGCTTGCTCACAAGATCGAGGGCGTCATCCGGGAGTATCAGCAGACTCACCCGGGCATGTCGCCGGCCGAGGTCGGGGAGGCGATCAAGCTGGCGCAGTCGCGGACCGGCGCCGGTAACTTGGTTGTTAGAGCCGGTCTGTTGATTATGGTGGGGCTTGGACTGCTGCTCGCGCTCGGCGCCGCGTTCTTCATGCAAGCGGTTTGACGAGCCGACTCCTCTAGTGAGGTAACCCCCGTAACCACTCCTCCAGCGTGTCGAGATATTCCGGCGCGTAATTGATCCACTCGCGGCGCGGTCTACGCCTCCGCTCGTCCAGGCAGCCGGTCTCCGACAGGATGAGGTTGTGGTCGACGCCGGGTATCAGCTCGACCCGGGCGTGCGGAATCGGACAGCTGACGGGATATGCGGCTGTGCTGCGACCGTTGAAACCTTTTCAGCAAATCCGCCGTCTAAGGGGATAGGCATACTTCGTCAGGCGAAGTATCACAGCATGGTTGCCCCCATCAGATGTTCTCGGGTCTCGACGCGTAGCCAGGCCCGAAACCCGGAGGCCCCCTTATGTTCAGCGCCGATTTGAAGCGTGGAAGCATCGAGCTCCTGATCCTCTCAGTCCTGAAGGGCCGTGCGCGCCACGGCTACGACATCGGGAAGCTTCTGGAGCAGCTGTCCGGGGGTCAGCTCGAGTTCCGCGTCTCCACACTGTACTCGGTCCTTTACCGGATCGAGGGGCGGGGGTGGATCAAGGGGCGCTGGGTCGAGAAGAAGGGGGCGCGGCGGCGCTGCTACTACACTCTGACGCCGAAAGGGCGAGAGGTTGTGACCCTGCAGCGACGGGAATGGGAGGCCTTCTCCGCCATGGTCAACCAGGTGATCGGAGTCAGCCATGCGTAACTGGAAGAGCTACCTGAGGGAGCGCCTCTCGCTGCCGGAGATGAAGGGGCATATGGAAGAGCGGATGATCTCCGAGTTGGCGGATCATCTCGAGGACATATATAAGGAGGCCCTCTCACAGGGGGCGAGCGAGGAAGAAGCGGTGGCCCTGGTCGAGAGCTGGCTCGGTGACGCCGACCTGGCGACGGACGAACTGATCCGCAGCGAGCCCGCCCACGTCCGGGCGAAGATAAACCGCTGGGCTGAGGGACGGGAGGAGCGGCTTCGGAGCAAGGGCGGGCCATGGACTCACGTGGCCGACCGGGCCCGGGATCTCCGCTTCGCGCTTCGCGCTCTGGTGAAGCGTCCTCTGTTCAGCGGGGTGGTCGTACTCGTGCTGGCGCTGGGGATCGGAGCCACGACCGCCATCTTCACGTTGCTGGATGCCGTAATCCTCTCTCCGCTCCCGTTCGACGATGCTGGTCGCCTGGTGTCAGTGCGCCATACTGCGCCCGGGCTGGGAGTCCAGGATGCGGGGCAGTGTGCTGCGTGGCACTTCACCTACGAGGATGAGAACCGGGTCTTCCAGGATCTCGGCATGTTCGGGGGCGGATCGGCGACCCTAACCGGGGGCGGCGATCCCGAGGTGGTACCGGCCATGGGTGTGACGAGCGGGGTCTTCCGGGCGCTGCGTATGCGCCCGGTGGTTGGACGGATCTTCGCGCCGGAGGACGACGAGCCGGAGGCGCCTAACCTCGTATTGCTCGGCTACGGGTATTGGCAGACCCGTTATGGTGGGGATCCTGACATCGTCGGGCGGACCATCCAGGCGAACTCCCAGACATGGGAGATCATTGGCGTGATGCCCTCGAGCCTGCGAAGCCTCGGGTCGGACCCGGCTCTGATATTCCCGTTCCGTTTCGATCGGTCCACTCTGTTCGTGGGGAACACCGGGTTTGGTGGCGTGGCGCGGTTGCTGGACGGGGTCACCGTTGAGGAGGCCAACGCGGACGGCGCTCGCTTGCTGCCGCTGGCCTTCGAAAAGTTTCCGGGTGGGCCGGTGGCGGACTTCTCGGAAGGGGCCCGCTTCGCCCCCAACATCCAGCCGCTGAAGGAACGGCTCGTCGGTAACGTGGCGAACCTGATCTGGATCCTCATGGTCGGGGTGGGCGTCGTCTTGCTGATCGCCTGCGCCAACGTGGCGAACCTGTTCCTGGTCCGGGCCGACGGGAAAGAGACGGAGATGGCCGTCCGGACCGCCATGGGGGCGAACCGCGTTCGCATCGGTTGGGAGTACCTGAAGGAGAGCCTGCTGTTGGGCGTGCTCGGTGGGCTCGGAGGTCTAGCGCTGGCCTACGGCGGGCTCGAGGCTCTCTTGGCGACCGGCTCGGCCAACCTTCCCCGACTGGACGAGGTCTCTTTGAACACGGGCGTTCTCTTGTTCGCACTGGTCGTGTCACTGGGCGCCGGTGCCTTCTTCGGCATGTTCCCGGTACTGAGGTTCGGTCGCTCCGGTTTGGTGAACTCTCTGAAAGAGGGCGGGCGCAGCGGAACGACCGGTAAGAAGCGGCACCGGGTCCAGAATGGTTTGGCGGTCAGCCAGATGGCCCTGGCCCTGGTGCTTTTGGTCGCTTCCGGGCTCATGCTGCGGAGCTTCATCTCGCTTCGCAACGTCGAGCCCGGTTTCCACAATCCCGACAACGTTCTGGCGTTGCGCCTGTTCATCTCGGGGAATGACATCGCGGGTGCGGCGGAGGCCGCCGCGATGCACGAAGCGATCGCGCGCCGGCTGGCGGAGATCCCCGGGGTCACCTCCGTCGGGCTCGCCACGGCCATTCCCATGGGCCCGGGCAACAACGTCAATCCGCTGTACGTGGATGGGCAGGACTATAGCGGTGACCAGACGGCGACGATCCACCGGCACAAGTGGCTGGGAGAAGGCTACCTGGAAACCCTGCAGATCCCGCTGCTGCTGGGCCGCACGTTCACGTGGCAGGACGTTCACGACAGGACCCCCGCGGTGTTGGTCTCGGAGAGCCTGGCCCGCGAGTACTGGGGCTCACCGGCGGCGGCGATGGGCAAGCGAGTGTCCGTTCGACCCGATCCGGTTCGCTGGCACGAGGTCATCGGCGTCGTGGCCGACGTTCGTGAGGACGGTCTGGGCCAGACCCCACCGCTGATGGTCTACTGGCCCCAGGTCACACTCGCGTTCTGGGAGGGAACGACGCTGGACAACGTTCAGACCTGGCGCGGTATGGGTTACGCCATCCGGAGCGACCGAATCGGGACGGCTGGGTTCCAGGATGATGTTCGCGCGGCCATCTGGGAGATCAATCCCAACCTGCCGGTGCGGGGCCTCCAGCCGCTCGAGGACCTCATGGCCGGATCCATCGCCCGCACGTCGTTCACCATGGTGCTGCTCGGCGTGGCTGCGGGTGTGGCCCTCCTCCTCGGGATCGTCGGTGTCTACGGTGTCATCTCCTACGCGGTCAGCCAGAGGAGCAGGGAGTTGGGACTGCGCATGGCCTTGGGCGCGCAGGCCGGGCAGGTGAAGGGGATGGTGGTACGGCAAGGTCTGATCCTCGCCGGGATCGGCGTGACCATCGGCCTCGGCTTGGCCGTCGGCCTGACGCGCCTGATGTCGGGGCTGTTGTTCGGGGTGAGCCCGGTGGACCCGCTTACCTTCCTGGCAGTCGCCGCGGGTCTGACCGGCGTGGCCCTCGTCGCGAGCTACCTGCCGGCCCGCCGCGCCGCCTCGGTCGATCCGATGAACACGCTTCGTGCCGAGTGACTGAATCGGGCGTTGGCGTGAGAGCCGCGATCATGGGGGGCCCTTGATAGCGGACGGCGCTGATATCTGAGGCCCCTATTGGGGGTTCACAACTCGTGTCCTGGGATTTTGTTTGCGTTCAAGACCGTTGGCTTTGTGGCGATTCGTCCCGCTTCGTAGAGTGGCATCAACTCGTCTCTGCGGTCTTTTCGCTGGAAGAAGTTTATTGCGGCTGCGCACATTCCCCAAATACTACCAAGTGTGACAGCACATCCTCCGCCGATTATCAGAGCAGTTTTGCCTAGTACTAGTAGTCCCTCTAAAGTTCCCGGGCTCATTTTGATTCCCGCAGTTTGATGTTTCTTGTACTCGTCGCCATTTGTCGCTTGTCTGGAAGACAGCGCGCCGCTAGGCGCCGATCGTCGTCACTCCCGACGCGGTGTCTGCAAGAACGCGGCGATGTCTGCCATCTCCTCAGCGCTGAGGACGGGCCATGGGACTGCAAGGCTGTCTCCGGCTTCGGTGTACACCGCGTGATTCCACAAAGCAGAGATGACCTCGGCCGACGACGCCATACCCGTACTCTCAGCCAGGTTGCCGGCCGCATTCGCCCCCTGGCCGTTCATTGAGTGGCAGGTCAGGCACCCGCTGCTGCGCAACAGTCGCCGTCCCACCTGTACGTCGCCGGACTCGGCGAAGTAGCGGACGGAATACAAGTAGGCCACGAGGTCGGCCATCTCTCCGGCACCAAGCTGCGGGACTTGGACTCCGCGGGTCCGCATTTGAGCGGTCATTCCCGGGGCTTTGTTCCACATGGCTGCCGCAAACTGGGT
>JBDHHZ010000133.1:0-7078 GCA_039589115.1 Gemmatimonadota bacterium
TGTGTCGATGACGGGGCGTACCCTGCCCGGTTGCTGCGCCGTCGCACTCATCGGCATTGCGGCGGCCAGGGCGCAGTAGACAATAGCGGGCAGGCTCCTGCCTAGTCGCACCCGTTAGCTCTCGTGAACGCGAGACAACAGAGGATCATGGACCCCGTGCGCCGCCAATCGGGAAACCCACGTACGCGCGAAACTGCCAGGACCGATTGGCAGCCAGCGTTGCCTCGAAGGCATCCGACAATCCGAGCGAATATCGGACATCCAGTGCCACGAACCGGTTCGGGGCCAGCCACCGCCCGACCTGCAAGCCCAGGGGCCACGCCCACTCGGTTCCTTTCTTCGCGTCGCAGGCGAGCGCGCCCGCGGACGAGCACCCGACGGGGAAGGCGACTCCGATACCGCTGTACATCCGCACGCCGATCCCATTGCTGGCCTGCGCAACACCCCCGATGAGCAAAGGGATCTCGATGTAATCGAGCCGCGTCTCTCCCCCACCCTTCTGCACCCAGTTGCCCTCAAGGCTCGTCACGAAGTAGTTCCAGCTCCGGAACCCAACTGAGATGCCCGCTGTCCCGCCCCAGCGGGAATCCGTGCTGACACCGCCGCCCATGAGGTCACCGACCGTCGCGCCGCCGGATACGGCAACGAACGGCATCTGTGCACTGCCAGCCGCCGCGCTCACGATCACACAAAGCGCCACGACCACTGCGATGCGATTCACGGCACTGCCAGTGCCGCAAGTCCACTCTTGTTCTTCATCACTCGTCTCCTCCGTACTTTCCACTTTCGGAACACAGTTCGCCGATCCTTGCCTCATAACAACAGGATCAGGCTTCCGGCCACGGTCAACAGAATGTTGGCAAACGCGTACGCACCCGTGTAGCCCAGAGCCGGAAGCGAGCTTCGCGCCTCGCCCACGACGATGCTCAGCGATGCGCCGCTGGTCATCGAGCCGGTGATAGCACCCAGCAGGTAGACCGGGTTGAGTGCCAGCACCTTTCGACCCAACACGTAGCCGATCGCCACCGGAATCGTCGTCACCGCAATGCCCGCGACGAAGAGGGTGAGCCCGGAGTCGGCTAGCGTCTCGATTATCCCCACGCCGGCCCGCAGCCCCACCCCGGCCATGAAGATCGTCAACCCCAGCTCCATGAAGATCCAGCGCGCTGCCTCCGGCACGCGACCGAAGGTCGGATGCAGCGCCCGAAGGTATCCGATCACGAGACCGGCCAGCAGCAGCCCACCCGCGGTGCCGAGGCCCACTGAAATTCCGAAGATCGAGACCGAGAGTCCGCCGACCAGAAGGCCGGCGGTGATGCCGATGGCAAAGGTGACCAGATCCGTGGCCTCGCTGGCGCGCTCAATGTGACCTACCCGCTCGCCGATCTCCTGGACCCGTGCTGCCGGCCCGGTGACGTGGATCACGTCGCCGGCCTGGATCTCGATGTTGCCCTGCATCGGGATGTCGACGCCCTGCCGCTGGATCCGGGAGACAAAACAGCCGGTCCTAGCGGTGATATCGCCGAGCGTGGTCGAGATCTTCTTGAGCTTGGACCGCAGGGGCACGATGCGACACGACTCAAGGGGGACGTCCAGCAGCTCCGGGTCCGAGAGCTCGGGCCCGGCCTTCCCCGCGCGGTCCACGAACTCGTCGAGGAACCCCACGAAGCAGATCTCGTCGTCGAGCTCTACCGTGACGTCGAGGGAAAGAGGAAGCAGCTCACCGCCTCGGCGGATCTTCTCCACCGACACCCTGCCGGGGAGCCTGTCCCGCACGTCGGCGAGGCTCCCCCCGACCAGCTCCGGGTTGGTCAACCTGTAGGCGCGGGTCGTGATGTCCCGCAGGCCGTAGACCCGGTCCTCGATCCCTCCCTTGCGGCTCGCCTCGAGGCTCACGGCCTCGGCCGGGAGATCGACGCCGGTCAACCGTGGGAGCAGGCGGATGATCAGGATCAGGCCGACCAGGCCGAAGATGTAGGTGATGGCGTAGGCGGTGGTGACGTTGGTCATCACCGCATCGGCCGACATCCCTTCGGGCAGCGGGACGTCGCCCGCACGCACGGCCTCCTGGGCAGCAGCAAGGGTCGGGGAGCTGGTCA
This sequence comes from Gemmatimonadota bacterium, assembly GCA_039589115.1. Classification (GTDB taxonomy): domain Bacteria; phylum Gemmatimonadota; class Gemmatimonadetes; order Palauibacterales; family KS3-K002. Next base: position 2,100 of record JBDHHZ010000133.1, read on the forward strand.
GCCCCCCGGCGAGAAGCCCGGCGGAGGCCCCGGGCTCAAACCCCAGCATTCTCGCGAAGCCCCAGGCAAGCGTGAACCCTGTGACCGCGATCACGACCGCCAGCGCGAAGTACCGTGCACCGTCCTGGCGCAGCACGCTGAAGAAGCTGGGGCCAGCCTGCAGTCCGACGGAAAAGATGAACAGCACGAACCCGACCGATTGGATGGTGGGATGGAGTTCGTAGCCGAAGTGTCCGAAGACCAGGCCGACGAACAGCACACCAGAGATCGACCCGATCTCGAATCCTCGGATCTTCGTCTTTCCCAGCAGGTAACCAAGCCCCAAGACCGCAAACAGCAGTCCCACCGGGTTGCTACGAAGAAACTCCGTGAGATATGTCCACATCACGCATTCCCCCCATCCAGCATCGTATGCGAGCCACGAAGCAGCGGAGGTATTCCCACGATCCCTTCGAATCGTGCTCTACTCCGGTTCGCTCCTGCTTGTCGTGCTTCAGCTTACGCTTGACCGGGCCGCAACACCAGAGCGCCAGCCAGCCCTCGATGCCCTAGAAGACGAAGCGAACCACGACTACAAGGGAGTCAACGCTTGTCACTGGGGGCTAGTTCGATGCCACTCCCACGTTGAACGTCACGTACGACTGCGCTGGCGCCCCACCGGCCCCGAAGCCGTAGTGATACCTGGCGCTTACGAGTCCACGGACGTACCACCCGAGCGGGAACACCACGCCGATCTCGGGCGCTCCGCCGAAGTGCCAGTTGCTCTCCTGGAAGGCGACCAGGCCGACTTCGGCGCGACGCTCGATGATCATGCCGCCCGCGTTGAGGCCGACGAACGGACGCACCGATGCAGGCTTCCCGAGATAATAGTGTGCGTTGATGAAGATGGGAAACGAGTTGGTGTACGTGTAGAACGTACCGGTCAGCGCTCCACTGCTGAGCTCGATGGTCTCGTTTGTCTTGATGTCGTTCATCACCTGCCAGCCAAACGACAGGCCAAACGACACGTTGTCGTTCAGGATCTTCCGGCCCTCGATGGTGACACCGCGAAAGCTGTACCCCTCATTGAAAGCCTTGGTATCACCTGTGGGCAGTGACATGCTGTAGGCACCACCCCAGAACCAGTCTTGTGCGCGCGCTTCGCCGGTAACACCGAGCAACAGGGCGACCACGGCAACGATAACGATCTTCTTCATGGTTCTCTCCGTGTATTCGTGTCGCGACGCGCGCTAGTTGCTGGAGGAGCCCCCAAGATACGGGGACTGCGAAAAGGCCTGATCGATGCCGTTGAGCAGGCGTTGGTAATCAGACCCACTGCTCGAGGTCAGCACGCCGTTGATGACGCCACCCCAGACGCCCTGCGTACTGTCGGACGGCATGATCTGATTCGCGTCTGCCATCACCATGAAATACGTGCCGGCGTCGTAGGACGTGGTGCCGACATACGGCGGCCAGTACCAACCCCAGCCATAGCACGGGTAGTACCAGCACCCGCCGGGCGGGTACGAGACCCACCACTGCGTGTTCTCCGAGGCCGTGGCCAGATTGAGGATGGCTACGTCCACGGGGTCACCCCCAGCGGCGTCCTCCCAATCGACCTCTGTCCAGCCCTGGGCGACCAGATTGGCACGGACCCGATCCAGGGTCTGCTGGTCGTTGGCGCGTGGAATAATGATGGCGTTGGGATCATCCGTGTTGATGTGGATGATCGTGTCAGGCATCGTGAACCGGGTCACCTGTCCGAAGTTGTAGTCGGTCGCGTACCGGGTCATCACGACATCCAGCTCGGCGATGCTGGTGACGTCGCCGGGATAGCAGGCGACCAGCATCACGAGCATCCCTGTCAGACCAGACTTCTTCATGTCTTCACCTCCAATTTGCCTCCTACACCGAGGGCGAGGCTGCCGAACAAGATTGACAGTGTCTTCACCCATGTCTCCTTTCTTCAGGACTCTCCGCTCGCGGTGCCGGCAGCGCCCGCGTAGCCGGAGTGTCACGCACAGATAGGTCTTTGGGAGGGAGGGAGCAATTACACCTTAGTGGTATAATCGAGCTCCATACCACCTTTGCAGTACGTCTAAGGAACGGGAGACTTGGAGGGGGAGTCGTGCTAGTCCTTGCGACGCCTTCCCAGCGCAATCCGACCGCTTCCTGACAGGACACGGCTCCTGCTGGTGAATCCGGGGGTGTCGTCAATGTCGGTACGTCCGTGGAAATCTCGAACGCCGCTCGCGAGAGCCAACCCAATCTGGTATTCGATGTCGAAGGCGATGCCTGCCTCGATCCCTCTGAGCCGGTCCTTCAGATCCTGTTCGATGACCACCGCCGTTCCCGCCGCGGTGAGACCTTCGTAACGGTCCTTCGCCCCGGTGATGATGTTGAATTGAGGGCCGGCGCCTACGCGGAGGCCTTTATCGGGCCCGGTGGCGTACTGAAGCAGGATGGGAAAGTCCAGCATGCTCAGGTCACGGGTCATGGTCCCGCCGGCCACGATGGGATCCAGCTCCGGGTCATCGAATGCAATCGGGTCGATATTCTGTGCACCCTTGTAGGATACGGGGATGAACCCGGGTTGAAGATGGATGTTGGGATGGACGCGCCATTCTGCAAAGAGCCCGAACAGCGTTCCCCTGACTCGCTCGGCGTTCTCAAGCCCGCTCAGAGTCGAGAAGTTCATGCCGATATCGAAGCCGACGTTGAAGGTCTCGGTGGTGAGAAACTCCCCAAAAAGCCAGCCCATCACCACCTGTCCCTCTGCGGGCTTGGGTCGCCCCAGGCTCAGGGCGATGACTCCTGCCATGAAGACAACCCGGAGGCGTGAACCGGAGACCCACACTGGCGGCATGGTCAGAACCGGATGCTCAGCGATCCGGTGGCGCCCTGCCGCGACCCGCCGGCGTCCGCCTCGGCATGGACACTCAACCTCTTCGACAACGCCCAGTTGAATCCGGCGAGGTAGTTCCACCGGTCCTTGTTCTCCGTATCCACCCAATACTCGACCGTGACCTGTCCGTCAGGGGGTATCGGCAGGTCGGTGTCGAGGGTGACGGTGCCGTTGATGGAGTTGTCCGCGTTGAGGTAGGCGAGTCCGATGTAGACAGACAGCGCGCCCGCCCGCTCGGTGGGCACGCTCAGGCCGACCCGGGGTGAGATATAGAAGCTCCTCACCCACCGCCCGACGTCCAGGTCGGTCCAAGTGAAGGTCGTTGGCATCGAATAGAAGAAGTCCTCAAAGCCCAGGGCTGGGTTCAGACCAAACACGAAGTTCCACCCGGCGATTGGCGGGTACACGGTCGTGGAATAGGTCTTGAAACAGGATGGCGAGGGTCGCAGACCTTCGCAGAGGTCGCCCGCGCCGAGCAGCTCCAATAGGTCGGATCCGAGAACGCTCATGGGCATCTCCGTCTCGCCTTCCACTCGTCCGACCAGGCCGTACGCGTTCAGGAACGGCAACAGCCAGAGATCGAACTTGGCTTGGAGGATCCAGCTCGTGGCCACCGACCGGCCGAACTGCAGGATGTCGCCCGGGATTCTCTCACCGTCGTTCAAGGCGACCTCTAGATTGAATAGCTCGATGTCCATTCGCTTCCAGGTGCCAACGAGCCCGGCGCCAACGGGGAGCGGAAAACTGACGCCCTTCTGCACCAGCTTTTGTCCCCAAATCGGAAACACGCGATCCCAGGTGCGCTCCGGCGTGCTCCGGAAGCCGCGACTGGCAGTCGGAACCACTTGTATGGCCACCGCCACGTCGGCCCTGATCGCGATCCCCTCCTCCGGGTTCACGATCCAGGAGACCTGGTCGATCAGCCAACGGCCGTCGTGGAACCCCAATACGAAGGTCTGCCCGCCGAAGAACTCTTCCACCTCTTCCCCTGGCCTCACGAGCCGGTACTTGGCAAAGCACTGTGCGATGCTGCCCAACGGCCAGCAGTCGAGGTTCTCTAGATCCATGGTGTTTCCAACGCCGCCGAACCTACCCGCCCGAAGCGCCTTCTCAAGATCGTCGAGGAATTTGCCCACGGGCATGACGACTGCATCCTCGACGCTCGTGCCGAACCCGACCGAAGCATCATCCCAGAAGTACTCGTCCAACCTCTCACGATCCATCGGGCGGCTCGGATCAATAGACAGCAAGCTGTAAACAGCGCGGACGACCGCCTCCGGATCGTCCTGTGCGGTTGCCACCGGTGCGGGGAACGTTGAGACGACAACGAGAAGGGCAGCGCTTGGTGCAATCTTCATCGCTGAATCCTCTCTCTGCGCGTCCTCCAGTCGAAGGCCGAGAACCCTGTGTGAATCCCGCTACCCGATGTTGTTGCTGCTTGCACTGGTGGACCGTACCGCCCAGGCAATCGCATCGAGCAGAGCCGTGCCGTCGACTGGCTTGCGAAAGAACGCGACCGCCTTCATCGCGCGGGCTTGGCGTCTGGTTTCCATATCGTCGTCAGCCGTGATGACGATGATCGGCAGGTCTTTGCCGCGTGAGTCGAGCTCTGCCCGAAGCTCCTCACCCGATAGCCCTGGCATCCGTACGTCCAACAACACACAACCTGACAACTCCGGCTGTTGAGCGTCGAGGAACTCATCTGCGGAAGCGAACTCACGAGTGTCGTGACCTGCCGCGCGCAGTAGGCGCGCAAGTCCCCTCCGCGCACACTCGTCGTCGTCCACTACGAACACACGGCGGGTTTCAGACATGTCGAGAAATACGCCCCAAGAACGAAGGGGGCTATTACACCTTGGTGGTACATATGGAGGAAGGCGCCAACGCAGATTATCCCACGGTATAGCCACGACCCTCGAGGCAGACTGCGGCGGCGTTCTTGAATGTCTCTACGGCCTGCTCGTTCTGCGCCTCGGCCTGGGCTGCACCCTGCTGGGCCGCCTCCGCCTCCGCATGCTTCCGAGCACGCCTGCCACCCATCGCCCCGCCGACAGCTCCTATGGCCGCACCGGTGCCCGCGTCGCCGGCAATCGCC
>JBDHHZ010000134.1:0-7075 GCA_039589115.1 Gemmatimonadota bacterium
GCCGGCCAACACCCGCGCGCTACGCGATCTCTACACGGAACTGCTCGATAATTCTGTATCGGTACCGGGCGAAGCGACGGACAGACTTTGCGCTGCCGCGCGCGATGCAGGCGTTGCGGTCACCATCGGGATGAACGAGCGGAACTCCGAGGCGAGCGGGTCAACTCTCTTCAACAGCACGCTCTGTATAGGACCCGACGGCACGATCCTCGGAAAACGCAGGAAGCTGATGCCCACAGTCGGCGAGCGGATGGTGCACGGGGTGGGCGATGGCAGCACGCTCGATGTCTACGATCTCGAGTTCGGGCGGCTCAGCTGCCTTATCTGCTGGGAGAACTACATGCCACTCGCCCGTTACGCTATGTGGGCATGGGGAGCGCAGATCCATGTCGCACCCACCTGGGACCGCGGCGAGCCATGGACCTCCACGCTTCGACACACGGCGAAGGAGGGGCGGGTGTACGTCATCGGATGCTGCAGTGCGATGCGTAGCGACGATATCCCTGACCGCTACGACTTCAAAGAGAAGTTCCTGCCCGCCGATCTCGAGTGGTTGAATCCGGGCGGCAGCATGATAGTCGACCCGGATGGGAAGTTCGTGGTCGAGCCCGTATTCAACGAGGAGACTATCCTCTACGGAGAGATCGACCCGCGCGAACTGCTCGGTCCTCGCTTCCAGCTCGACGTCGCCGGCCACTACGGAAGGCCGGACATCTTCGAGCTGACGGTTAACCGCGAGGAACGGCCGATGGTGGAGACGATCGAGAACCGGCCCGTTTCAGATGAGGAACCGGAGGACGTCTGACAGACATGTGCCGAAACATCAAAATACTGCGCCGGCCCGATGGGCCGCCCACCGACAAGGAGCTGGAGGAAGCTGCGCTCCAATTCGTTCGCAAGGTGAGCGGATATCGCGTTCCCTCGAAAGCGAACACGGAGGCGTTCGAGAGGGCGGTGACGGAAATCGCTGCAGCGACTCGCTCGCTGTTCGATACGATGGTGACGCGCTAGAGGCAGCGGCTACAGCGGCAACTCGGTGCCGATACCAGACTCCTTCGCCCTACCGTAGATCAATATCGCGGTCGCCATGTCTTCGAGAGCCAGGCCCAGATTCATGCAGATCGTCCGCTCGTCCTCGGAAACGCGTCCGGGCCTCGTTCCGGACACGATCTCACCGAGGTCGGCGTACGGCCCAGGCGTATCGCGGAAGAAACCGATCGTCCGGTAGTAGTCTATCTGCGCGATATCGTCGGTGGCCAGCTTATCGGCCTCGCGAAGCGCGTCGCCGGTCCAGTACGAATCGAAGTCCAGTGGGCAGGCGAACGCTCCTGGAGAGAGCCAACCCGCCGCGATCGTCGGGCTGGGGTCCTTGAGGATCGGCCCACTGCTCACAACCAGATCGAGGCCGCTGACGGCGTCGCGCGGCTGCTCGACCACCTCGATCTCGACCCCCAACGCTTCCCTCATCTCGGAAGCGAACCTCTCTGCGGCCTCCACATCTAGGTCGTACGCCTTGACGCGTTTCAGATCGAAGACACAGGACAACGCTTCCAAGTTCGTACGCCCCTGGACACCGCAGGCGATGATCCCCACAGACTCGCTGTCAATCCGTGCCAGGTACTTCGCCGCGACTGCGGTAGCAGCGCCGGTGCGCATGGCCGTGATCCAGGTGGCATCCATCACGGCGATCGGGATGCCCGTCTCCGGATCGTTGAGCGTCAAAAGGCCCGAGATGTATGGGAGTCCGCGACCGGGATTCGCCGGATAACCGGATACCCACTTGATGCCGGCGGCATTCAAGCTCGGTATATAGGCAGGCATCGCGTGGATGAAAGAGTCTGCCCTGGGGTGAATGCCCGGCTTCGGCGGCATCTCCACCTTGCCGCTCCCCTTCTCTCGGAACATACCCTCGAGGGCCACGATGATCTCGGCCATCGATAGGCCAACATCTGCGACATCCTGGGCAGACAGGTAGAGAATCTTCGCGGGATTCATGGTCGCGCCTCGCTCGCCGCCAGCTCAGCTCTCGATCTCAAACCAGGCCTCCAGATCCTTCCTTCCCCAGGGCTCGCCGGTCTTGAGCTGATACTCGTTGACCGCGGGGGAGTACGAGTAATCCTTCCCCCAATCCCCGTGGCTGACTGCGATCTTGCCGATCGCATCGATGATGTGCTCCAGCTCCTCGTCGGTCGTCGTCGGGTGAACCGACATACGGACCCAGCCCGGCTTCTCCGACATATCGCCGCCGTCGATCCTGTCGGTGATTCTCTTCGACTGGACGGGATCGACGTACAGCAAGTAGTGGCCATACGTGCCCGCGCACAGGCACCCTCCCCGCGTCTGAATGCCGAACCGATCGTTCAGCAGCTTGACGATCAGATTGTAGTGGAGATCCTCGATGTAGAACGAGAGTATTCCCCGCCGATCCTCGATATGGTCGGCGAGAATGCGCAGCCCGGGGATCCTTCGCAATCCGTCAAAAGCTGCTTCCAGCAGTTCCTCCTCGCGCGCCAGCATCTTCTCAACGCCCATCTCCTCCTTGAGCCGGACGCAGAGTGCCGTCTTGATCGCCTGCAGGAATCCTGGTGTCCCGCCATCTTCACGCTCCTCGATGCCGGGAAGATACCTCCGGCCTCCCCATGGATTCGTCCAATCGACCGTCCCACCGCCCGGCTGATCCGGCACCTCACGGTTGTAGAGGTTCGAGTTGAAGATCAGCACTCCCGATGCGCCGGGGCCGCCGAGAAACTTGTGCGGCGAAAAGAAGACCGCATCCAGCCTCTCCAGCGGGTCCGCCGGGTGCATGTCGATTTTCACGTACGACGCCGATGCCGCGTAGTCGACGAAGCAGTAGCCGCCGTGCTCGTGCATGATCTTCGCCATCGCGTGTATCGGCGGCTCGATCCCGGTCACGTTGGAGCACGCCGTGAACGCGCCTATCTTCAGCTTCCGGTTCCGATACTGGTCCAGCAGGGTGCGCAGGCTGTCGAGATCGACCAGACCCTGCTCGTCCGGCTCGATGCACGCCACGTCAGCCAGCGTCTCCAGCCACGATGTGTGGTTGGAGTGATGCTCCATGTGAGACACGAATATTACCGGACGTAGCTCCTCCGGAACGCGCACGAACGAGGTCAGCTGCTCCGGGACCTTGAGCCCCAGGATTCGCTGGAACTTCACAACAGCCGCCGTCATCCCGAAGCCCGGTGTGAGAATCACATCCTCAGGTGAAGCGTTGACGTGTTCCTTTATGATCTCGTGAGCCCGGCTATAGGCCTGCGTCATCCGCGTACCCGTGACGATCGTCTCGGTGTGCGTGTTCCCTACAAACGGACCCAGCGTCTGCGCTATCCTCTCTTCGATGGGAGCGTAGAGACGCCCGCTGGCGGTCCAATCGGCATACACGATCCGCTGCTCGCCGTAGGGGGTGGCGAATGTCTGGTCTATGCCGACGATATTCTGCCTGAATCGCGCGAAGTAGTCCTGTGATCCTGCCATTCGAATCATCCTGAGGACACAAAGTCCAATAGCTTGCAATACAACAAGATAGGGACTCAGATCATCTCTGGGTCGGAAAGACAGCCTAATATACACAGTCAGCGCCCGGGAGCGAATGGCCGGGTCACCTGAGGGCTGGCGGCATAGGCCCTCCAGTGTTCTATTCGTCGCGGTCAACAGGCTGAGTCACACCAACATCCGAACCACGCGCCCGAGTTGGGGAGATGACCGTGCAGCGGACTCTGCGGCCAAGTCCAGTCGATCGACTTCTTCGCCTGTTCACCGACGTACGGGCCGGCGAGAGCAAGACGGTCCTGCTCTTCGCGTTGAACCTGTTCCTTATCCTCACGGCATACTACTGCATCAAGCCGGTTCGCGAAGCGCTCATCGGCGAGTGGCCGGAGATCAAGGCCTACATGTCGGCCGGTATCGCGCTCCTGTTGCTCGGCGCGGTTCCGCTCTACGGTCTACTGGCCAACCGGATGCCGAGGCGGCGGCTCATCAACACGGTCACGCTATTCTTCGCCGCCTGCCTCGGACTCTTTTTCATCGTGTTCCAGATGGGTGTCCCGCCGCTCGCCCAGGGGATCTTGTTCTTCCTCTGGATCGGGATCTTCAACATGATGGTCGTCGCCCAGTTGTGGTCGTTCGCCAACGATATCTACACCCGCGACGAAGGAGAGCGGCTTTTCCCGATCGTGATGTTCGGCGCCTCCTTCGGAGCGATCGCCGGTAGCTTCATCACCGGCGGGGTGATCGGCTGGGCCGGCGTCTACCCGCCGATGCTGCTCGCGGCCGTTCTCTTGGTAGTCAGTCTGCTTGCTACGAACTACATAGACGCACGCGAGCGCCGGCGAAGCGAGGCCGACCTACCCGATAGCCTGACCACCGGCGCCATGCCCGCCGCCTCTCAGGAAATCCCGCTCGATGAGGTGCGCAAAGCGCTCACCGGTGAGATCCCGGTCGAAGATGTCACGAGGACGCTGACCGGCGAGATCCCGATCGAGGAGGTCCGCAGGGCACTGGAGGAGGGCGTAGAGCCGGCCAAACCCGCAGAGGACGCGCGTGCGCGGCTCGAGGAGACGGCCCAAGAGCTCGACCTGGCCGGCGTCGAGAACCCATTCACGATGGTGCTCCGATGCCGCTACCTCCTCATGATCGCCCTGCTCATGCTCTTCCTGAACTGGGTGAACACGACCGGTGAGTACGTCCTTACGAGCATCGTCAGCTTCAACGCCGGGGAGGCCGTAGCCTCCGGCCAGGCCGGCGGCCTCTCGGAGGGAGAGTACATCGGATCGTTCTGGGCCAGTTTCTACGGCGTCGTAAACGTGCTGGGTCTGCTATTACAGCTCTTCATTGTATCGCGAGTGATCAAGCACCTAGGAGTGGGAATCGCCCTCCTGGTCCTGCCGCTGATCGCACTCGGTACCTACGCTATGATCGCCTTCGTCCCAGTGCTGGCCGTCGTACGGTGGGGCAAGACCGCCGAGAACGCCACGGACTACTCGCTACAGAACACGGTGCGCAACATCCTGTTCCTGCCCTGCACGCGCGAGCAGAAGTACAAAGCGAAGCAGGCAATAGACACATTCTTCGTAAGGGCTGGAGACGTGCTGCAGGCCGTGGTAATCTTCGTAGGAACGACGTTCCTCGCCATGCAAGCACGTCATTTTGCGGTGCTCAACGTCGTTCTGGTGCTGATCTGGCTGGTCCTTGCAGTGGCGATCGGGCGCGAGTACAAGCGAATCGTGAAGTCGGGCCGGCCACCCTGCGTCGAACCCTGAAATCCTTACCCAATCGGATCGTGAAAGTCGAAAACGCACACACGTCACTTCTAGCCAGGCTGCGATCTCTTTTCATACTGGGCCGCGGAGTACTCAAAGGGCTCTCGGAGGAGACGGCCGGCCCAAACCCGCTCGCCCTCTTTACAGAATGGTACGAGGACGCCAGGCGATCCGGCATTTACCTGCCCGAGGCAATGACATTGGCGACCGCCTCGAAGGACGGCAGACCGTCGTCGCGCTTGATGCTGCTCAAGGGCTTTGACGAACGGGGCTTCCGCTTCTTCACCAACTACGAGAGCCGCAAGGCGGGCGATCTCACGGACAACCCCCACGCCGCTCTGGTTTTTCACTGGTCGCGCCTGCAGCGACAGGTACGCGTGGAAGGAAAGGTGGTGAGGGTCCCGGAGCAGGAATCGCGAGAGTATTTCGCAACCCGACCGCGCGGCAGCCAGCTGGGCGCCTGGGCCTCCAATCAGAGCTCTCCAGTCGAAGACCGTCGGCACCTGAATGAGGCCTTCCGAGAGCACGAGGCGCGCTTCAAGGGGTCCGACGTGCCGCTACCGCCCTTCTGGGGCGGCTACAGGGTCATCCCCGAGGCCATCGAGTTCTGGCAGGGCCGCGCCAACCGTCTGCACGACCGTCTGCGCTACACGCTCGAAGAGGATGGCTGGACGGTGGCCCGGCTGTCTCCGTAGTCGGGCGACGCCTCGGCGGCCCGCACGGCCTCGTGCATCGGCCGGTGCATCCTCACCTTCATGAACCTCCAAACGCCAGCGCCGGCGATAAGGCCGATGGCCGAGAACAGGACCAGCATGGCGAAGCCGCTGGCCCATTCGATGACGCGCTCTACCTGCGCGGAGAAGACCCAGCCGGCGCCGACGTAGACGGACGCCCATAGTAACAGCCCGATACCATCGAACACGAAGAACCTGCGGAGCCCGATTCCGGCATAGCCGGATGCGGCGGCCGCAAGGTTCCCTGCTCCCGGTATGAACTTGGCCAGCACGAGGTAAGCCGGGCCAACCGAGCGGAGGCGGCGCTCCACGCTGACCACGCAGGATTTCGGGTTGGTCGCCAACCCGCAAGCGGCCTCCACCAGACTCTGGCCGGTGTGGCGCGCGATGCTATACCAGGCCAGGTCGGCGGTCAGCCCACCCAACGCAGCGGCGATGACCACGCCAGGCAGGCTGGAATGTCCCATCGCCGCCAGGGCGCCGGCGATGACCAGAACCGGCACGCTGGCGATCGGCGCTCCCGCGTACTCCAGAAAGCCGACGCCGAAGAGGAGCATGTACCCGTACTGCTCCAGGAATACGGCGAGTTGCTCCATCAGGGCATCCTTCGTGTGAGTTCCAGATCCACTACCTGCCCACACAAACGCGCCGCCAGCCGGCTTAGTTCCGTCACTTTCCTAGTCGCAGCGTCGCAACTCTCACCCCACCACTTTCTCCAATCAGCGTCCAGGCGAAAACGACCTCGTCGCCGGCGAGCGCCAAGCGCGGGAAGCCGCTGGCGCGCGACTCAGCGGTCTCGGCCACGGTGACGGACGCCCCCATCACCCCGCTCTGCCCGACAGGACGTGCTCTCACTTCCGCGGCGGTCTCCGTTCGTTCTAGCCAGGCAGCCACGGCGCGACCGTCCGGTAGCAGTTCGACGTCCACGCGACCGAGGGGGTCGCCATCGTCCACACGAATCCGCTCGCCAAAAGAGGCACCGCCGTCGGTCGAGAACGCTGCGTAGACGGCCGGCGCGTTCTCGGGGGCGGTGAACCAAACCGCCACGACCGTGTCACCCCG
>JBDHHZ010000135.1:0-7451 GCA_039589115.1 Gemmatimonadota bacterium
GTTATGAATCTGCTTGACATTGGGGCGGCGCGAAAGCTACAATGAAATACCCCGCCAGCACAAATCCAAAACTGTTCGGCTGCCCAGGATTTCAAGAATGAGCTTGACTTTCCGGATAGCGCCGTCGCGTTGTGTCGAGTGCATGGCGTGCGTGAGGGTCTGTCCGGTCGAGGCGGTACAGGTCCAGGAAGGCACCCTACTGATCCTCGAGGAGGGCTGCATAGAATGCGGCCTTTGCATGCCGGCCTGCCAGCACGACGCCATCGATGCGAGTGGCGACCTGGTGACGGCGCGCAAGTACCTCGACGCGCGATCGGCGGTGCTGATCCTGGCCACCGAATCGGTCGTCCACTTCCACCCGGCCACGCCGGAGCAGGTGCTGAACGCCTGCTACGCCGCCGGGTTCCGGGCGGTCTACCCGGGCGTTCTGGGCGATGAGCTGGTCGCCCACGAGTACCTGAGGCTGTACCGGCGGAACGGGAACCGGACGATCATACGCTCCACCTCGCCGATACGTATCTCGCACCTGTCGTCACGCCCGCCGTGGCGCAGGCCCGGTACTTACAACAGCTTCACGGCGACGGCGTAAAGATCGTTTACTCGGGCATCGGCAACTTCGGGGCGCCCGATGAAGATGAGCGGCCGATTGCCGCTTCCATCACCTTTGCCGAGCTCGAGCGGCTGCTCAACGAGCGCAGCGCGCTCCCGAATGCGCAGCCGAAGCACCTGGAGCGGGAGATTCTGGCCAGGCAACGCCACCTGTCGACTGCCGGTGGCATGCCACTCCCGGTCCTGGAGGAAGAGCGGGCGTTGTCGCGGCGCTTCCGGAAGGTGCGGGGCCTCTCTGAGGTGCCCGCCATAGCCGAGGCGATTAGCCGGTCCGGCGGCACCGTCCAGCTCGGATTCATAGACCTGCTGCCGTACGAGCGGGATCTCGACCACCCCGCGATGGGGCCCAAGGCGCAGCTTTACTTGCGCCGCGAGATCGCCGCCCAGGCCGAGCAGCCCCGCTCGCCGGAGCCGGTGTTCGATGAGACGCTGCGGGTGGACCTCTCCACCGCCCTGCAGCCGGCCGGCAACGGCGGCGCGGTGACCCAGGCCGACGTAGAGGCGCTGATCGAGCAGCAGATCGGCCGGGCGGCGGACGGGATGACTTGGGACTGCGGCGCTTGCGGCTTCGATGGCTGTGCGGCGTTCGCGGCGGCGGTACTGCGCAGCAGGGCGCGCCTGGACATTTGCCCGTTCTACCAGGCGCGGCGCTACGAGAAGGCGGTCAAGCAGGCCGCCTACGACGCGCTGACCGGGTTGTACTCATACCGGGTGCTGCGCAGCAGGCTGTTGGAAGAGACCGCCCGGGTGCGGCGGACGGGCGGCAAGTTCGTGGCGATTTTCATGGACCTGGACCGCTTCAAACCGGTCAACGACCGGCTCGGTCACGCCGCGGGCAACCAGGTATTGCGCGAAGTGGCGCAGATCATTACTGATTCTATACGCGCCAACGACTTTGCGGCCCGCTTCGGCGGCGATGAGTTCGTGGTCATCCTGCCGGACGGTGACAGCCACGGCGCCCTGCGCGTCGCGCAGGAAATCAGGACCCGGGTCTCGGCAATCCGGGCGCGCGGTGACGGCGCTGAGATGTCGGTGTCAATCAGCGTCGGCATCTCGGAAGTCGGGCCGGAGGAATCCCTGACCTCCGGACTCGATGAGATGCTCGCCGCCGCGGACGCGGCCCTGTTGGAAGCGAAACGCTCCGGCGGCGACGCGATCAAGTTCAACGACTAGAACCTCCCCTGGCAACTCCCCCGCCGGGTGAACCCCAATCCATGCGGTGACGACATGGAATTGGAAGGCGATCCTATGGGCGAAGTGCGGCGGATGCGGAGCACACCCGAACACGACCCGAACACGCTGCAGCAGGCGGAAAACCTGCTGGGCGACCTGACCGGCGTGGTCTCGGCACGGATCGTTGCCGACCTGAACGGCAAGATCCAGGAGATCCACGTCCTCACCGACCACCGGGTCGCGCCAAAACAGACAGTGCGCAACGTCGAGTCGGCGCTGTTGGCCCAGATGGGCATCACCGTCGACCACCGCAAGATCAGCGTCGCTCAGACGACCGGTCCTGAAGAAGGCAGCACCGCCAAGATCATCGGCATCGGCCAGCTGACCGGCGTCAGGCGCTACCTGTTCGACGGCTACGAGTTCGAGCGCAAGATGCCGCAGCGTATCATATGTAGAGTGCGGCTGCGGTTGGACGAGGAGGAGTTCGTCGGCGAGGCGGAAGGCACCGACATCGAGCGCGGCCGGCTGAACACCGCCGCCCAGGCCGCCCTTTCCGCTCTAGAACAGGCCGAAGAAGCCGAGATTGGATTCGCCCTTGACGGAGTGCGCCTAATTGATGTATTCGATTTACCTGTAGTCGTGACAGCCGTTTACGGCCTGAGCGGGAGGACGAGAACGTATCTTGCTGGGGCATCGCCAGTTACCGATTCGGCCGAGCAAGCGGCCATCCTGGCGACCCTTAAAGCAACTAATCGCTGGATTTTGTCGACTCGCTGACCCGGAGTCCGGTGTTTAACCCCCGACCGGAAGAAAGGAGACCCTATAGTCACGGGAAACCCGCCTGCCCCCGTGAGGGACAGGACCCAATGAGGGTATAAGAAAAACCCCCGATCTCTCTAGGCTACGCGTCACTGAAGCGAAGCGAGAAGTTCCTTAGCGGAGCGGTTTTGCACGTCATTAGCGATACGGCGTGACATTAGTACCGCGAAGGGAGGTGAGCTTCATGACGTTGATGCTACAGCTGCTGGCTGCCATCGCCGCCCTTTTTATGGGCGACATAGCTTGGGGCTAGAGCTTCGATTGGGGGTTTTTTTCGCCGGTACTTTTCTTGAGCTTGCAAGATGAGCCGAGGTCTGACAGCATTCGTCGCGTTAACAGCGATCGCCGCTATTGTACTGTCGGTCGCCGTTTTGGTGATTTCTCCCATGGAGGTAGTCGGCGCTGGGGCGTGGGCGGGTGTCTTGGTACTCCTGGTACTGACAGTCGCGGGCGAAGTGCTTGGCGTGCGGACGGGTCGCGCAATATTCTCTGTCTCTCTCATTCCAACCGTGTCAATGGTGCCCCTTTTCGGGCCCTCGGTAGCTATCGTATCTACTCTGATCTCACGGACAATCGCACATGCCTTTATACTCCGGAAGAAACCAATAAAGTGGATCTTCAACGTTTGTCAGTTCACCATCTCCATAGGAGTCGCATCAGTCGTCTACAAAGTACTGGGTGGAAAAGTCGACAACGACAGTTTCGATCTCTCAAAGGTGTTGCTCCCATTTGGTGGTCTAATAATAAGTTACTTTATTGTCAACATCTCTCTAGTGAGCGCCGTAATTTCAATCGACTCTGGGAAGCGCATGGTAGATATCTGGCGGCAGTTTGCCCCAGTTGCGTTCGCGAATGATCTGGCGTCCAGTTCGTTCTCGTTGTTTGTCGTTTTTGCATATGCGCAACTCGACGTATCGGGTCTCTTCATCGTACTCCTACCTCTTTTCTTCCTGCAGCACAGTTACGGTCTTCAGTACAGACTCCTTAAGCAGAACAAAGAGATACTTGAATTCACTATCAGGACCATCGAGGCGAAGGATCCTTACACGTCTGGTCACTCAGCCAGAGTCGCCTCTTTGAGCCGGGAGCTTGCTGAGGTACTTGGTCTTGCGTCACAGAAGGTCGACGAAGTTGAGACGGCTGGGCTGCTGCACGACATCGGGAAAATCGATTTCGCTTACACCGACTTGATCGGGAGCCCTGCTCAGCTCACTGACGTTGAGCGGGAGATAATTCGATCGCATCCTGATCGCGGTGCCCGTCTTCTTGCGTCGCTTTCAAATCTAGGCGATACGGTTCTATCGGCTGTTCGCCATCATCACGAGCATTACGATGGCAACGGTTATCCGGAAGGACTTGCCGGCAACGACATTCCATTGGCTGCTCGAATCGTCATGGTGGTCGATACCGTAGACGCGATGCTCTCTAATCGACCCTATCGTGCTGCAATGTCTGTTGAGGATGTTGCATCAGAGTTGCGGCGGTTTTCTGGCCGCCAGTTCGATCCGTCTGTTGTCGGAGGTTTTCTCGAATCAGGTATGCTTGAGCGGGCTGCACGGCGCGCTGAGATGGATCGAACACCGCTTCCTCTCGCGAGCATCAGGCGACGAGCCCGGGTCTCTGCGCCTCGGTAGCGCCGAGGGAGCACTCGCGAGAACACGAGCGGGCTAAGTGCTATCGACTCGCGGGGTTCAGCTGTTCCCGCGGGTCACGTAACTGCTCAGCTTCTTGTGCCCACCACATGGCATCGTGCTCCAAGGCTACCGCGCAGAGCTGTTTCTTGGCGGCCTGAGCGTCAGCCGTTCGCCCTTCCTCATAGAAGAGTTCTACAAGGGTCAACTGGAGTGTAAGGTAGAGTGGAACATCTCCGGATTCTGCAAATGAGATTACGTGGAGCAATCGCCGTAAGGCTTTATCTCGGTGGCCTTTCCGGTAGCGGAGTCGTGCAACAAGTTCTTCAAGGCCCAATCGCTGGTCCATCAAAGAAAAGCGTGCTGGCCTAGCCAAGCGGAGGGCTCGTGCCGCAAGATCGCGGGCCTCCGTAATTCGGCCATGGTGGAGTGCCAGGTGGCCAAGGTACGTCAAACACTCCACTTGCGTGGTCAGTAGTCCATCTTCCTCGCCAGTCCGTAGAGCGCTTGCCCAACACGCTTCAGCCGTCTCCTCATCTCCCTGCAAGTGTGCCACAAATCCAAGGTTAAACGTAATGGATGGCGAGGTGTCGGGGATTGCTCCGGTCGATTCGAACACTTGACGGGCTTGGCCTAGAAGGGACCGTGCCTTTTCGAGGTCGTGTAAGTACATATAGAAGACCGCACAGTTGCACAGTAGGGATGCAATCAAGGCAGGGTCTGCGTGCTGCTCTGCAAGTGGAACGGCGATTTCTAGAATCCTCTCGGCCAACTCCCTGCGCATGTTACGGTGCAGCAACGCGGATAGCCCGACATAACAATCGACAATTGCCGTCTGGTCCTTTGCTTCGTTCGCCCAGGCGAGAGCTTGGGTTAGCAGGGACTCCGCCTCCTCCAGCCGTCCCATGTAGCACTCGTAGATGCCCAGGTTCCTCGCTGTTCGGCACCTGACATCAGGTTGTGTACAGCGTTCGTGGAGACTCCTGATCTTCGAGATTGTGTCTTCAACCAGTCTGGGATTGAAGGAGCGAACGGTTGCCCAGAACAGAGCCCGCAGGATATCCGCCTCTAGCCTTGGGGCGTCGAGGCCGCGTTCCGAGAACTCGGAGTGAAAAGCCTTGAGTGCGGTTACTCCTTCCTGCAGTGAAAGACTCGACGAGTATATGTCTACGAAGAGCAGGTCGCGCTGGGCCTCGAGCACCGCGAGGCCTGCGCTCCCCGCACTAACATGTCCGAGACGCTCCTTCAGCAGCGGTCGGGCCTTCGCATACTCGCGCATGTGCAGGAACAGCTTCCCGAGTCGGCCGACCAGATCCATCCGTGTCGATTCGCTCGGCGCATGCTTGCTCGCCAAATGCAAGAGCTCGGCCGCCTCTTCCAGCGCGAATAGCTGCTCCGCCGCTTCGGCGCCGCGCAGTGCGTAGGCGTAAGCTCGGCGAGTATCGCCTGCGGCCGACAGATGCGTTGCTATCTCTCCGTTGTCCTTTTTTGTTTTGATGAGGGCGCGGGCCGCCTTGAGATGCAGAGCTCTGGCAAGCGTGGTTGATATTTGCCCGAGGGCGAGCTCGCGGATCAAGTCGTGACGGAAACGAAGGAGATCGTTCTCTTCGATCAGCACGTCGGCGCGAGTGAGTTCCCTGATGGTGGCGTTGACTTCTTGCGGTGACTGGCCGGCTGCCGAGCTCAGTACTTCGTGGCTGACGCGTGACCCCAAGATGGCCGCTTGCTGCATCAGTGCCACGGCGCGGTCGCTGAGGTCGGCGAGACGGCGGTCGAGCACAGTTCGGATGCTGTCCGGCAACTGTGGTCGTGCTGGAGCAATGATCTCTCCATCCTCCGCGAGACTTCTCGCCAGCTCGATAGCAAAGAACGGGTTTCCGCCACTCATCTCTCGCACTGTGCTCAACGAAGCGAGGTTCTCATCCGTGCCGACGAGCGCGGCGAGAAGATCCGAGCTCTCCGAGCGGTCGAGGCCCTCCAGGTAGAGCGTGCGGACCTGAGAGTTCCTTCCCGATAGTAACTCGGCGCCCGTGCTCGATTTGCGCGCTGCGAGGTCCTCGGGCCGGTGCGCGGTGAGTAAGTAGAGGCCATTGCTTACACGGCGGTGCAAATAATGAAGAAGTGCGAGCGAGGAATCGTCGGACCAGTGCAGATCGTCTACGAACAACAGAACCGGGACCGATTCGCAGGCCGCCCTGAGCACCTGGGCGACCCCCTCATAGAGGCGGCGGCGACCTCCCTCAGCATCCAATCGGGCGGGCTCGGGCAGTTCGCCGTATCGCTCGTGTACCTCCGGTATTATTCGTGCCAGCTCGGCCAGCCACAGTGGGTTCACATCGCCGAGGTCGATACGTTCGACAGCCTGCCGGAGCGCCTCGGCCACCGGCCCGTACGGCAGTGACTGCTCCGCCTCGTGACAACGGCCCTGCAGGATGGTTACCTGATCCAGCTCGAGGCTCTTGAGAAACTCATCGGCCAGTCTGGTCTTGCCGATGCCTGCGCCACCTACAAGTGCCACGGCCCGAGTTTCTCCCGTCGCCACTCGGTCCCACTCTTCCGCGAGAGCGGCCAGCTCGCGCTTGCGCCCAACGAAGGGAGGGTCGCGGAAAGGGGAGCGCTCGTTCTCGCGCAGCATTCGCTGACTGGCCCAACCGCCTCGTACGGACCGCTGACGAATCCGCGTCGCTAGTGCCTCTGTTTCGTGGGACGGTGTAGACTCGAGCTCCGTGGCGAGCACGCGCTTGAGCTTCTCGTAGCAATCAAGGGCGGCGGAGCGATCACCGATCATCCAGAGCGCTCGCATCAGCTCGGCGTAGGCGGTCTCATCGAATGGGTCGAGCTGTACGAGCCACTCGGCGCGTCCCTGGACCTCTGGCCAGTCGCAGTGGCCCCGGGCCGTCTTGATCGACTGGCGCAGTGCGTCGCGTGCGAGCGCTGCCAGCCGTGCTCGCTCGCGTCCAGCCCACTCCTCGAAGCCGTGTGCGCCACGAATCCAGAACCCTTCGAGGAATTCGCCTCTGTACAGGTCAGCGGCGGCCGTCGCCTCACCGGAATCCAGTAGCCGTTCCAGCTCGAGGGCGTCGACCCGGAGACCATCGAGCCGCAGTTCCAGATCTTCGCCTTCGATCCTCACCGCCCCGTCGAGCAGTCGGCGCACGGCGTAGAGCGCTTGGGATAGAGAATGGCGAGCCTTGGAGTCGTTGCCATCGCTCCAAAGCA
>JBDHHZ010000136.1:0-7066 GCA_039589115.1 Gemmatimonadota bacterium
ACGGCTATAGATCTCGATGGCCTCGATGAGATTGGGCAGGAAATCATTGATCCGCCCGGCGTGACTCTGGCTGCCGTCGACGTAGAAATCGGGCTCGCACGCGTTCAGGCCATGCCCGAACGTGAGTTCTACGTTCCCCTCCCAGTCAAAGTGGATCCACAGACCGGGAACCCGGCGCAGCAGGTCGCTGACGAAGATCGGTGATTGCTCTTCGATCTCCTCTCTACCGTAGAAGTACCCGGCGCCGGCGGACGCCCGCTCCCGCCGCCGCTCGAACCCGATCATCTTGCGGGTCTTGTATTGCCGGACTTCCACGATGAGCTCTTCCAGCTCGAACGGCGGTGTGGCGATCTCGAAGTCGACTCGCGTGATGCCGTCGTGCAGGTCCACCTCGAACTGGCTGGAGGTAAGGCCCAGGTAACGGACCTCGACCGTGTACTCTCCACTCGGGACGTCGTTGAGTACGAACCAGCCGTCCTCGTCGGTGAGCGCATAGCGGTTGAGGGCCGGAACCACCACTTCAGCCCCGACGGCGGGACGGTCCGCCAGGCGATCGAACACCAATCCAACCAGCGCGTTGACGTCACCTTGAGCTTGGGCTTGGGCGGCAGAGACGAGGCTCAGCAACAACACGTGACCGAGGACGATGACGTGCCTCCAGGCGCTCAGCGTAGGCCGGTTTGTGCAGGGAATCATACAGCTATCCTCGCTCCGAGCCCTTGCCACGTGTCTGCCGAAGTACGACGACAACTTGCAGTGATCGTGCTAAAATATCGGTTCACACGGTGCCAAATGCAACGCGCGTGCGACACGGCCGCCCGTAAACGGCCAGACGGGCCGCCCGCTTGCCGCCTCCTTGGCTCCGCTGCATGTTAAGGCCGGCCGCAACAAACACGCGTCCAGGCACGGTTCTCTGAGCTTCACAGCTCCATCTAATTAGACGCCTGAGCCAGCGGGCGGGTTCCCGCGCTCCAATTGGGTGCCCTCAGGAGGTCATGATCATGCGGTACCCAGCCCTTTGCCTCGCACTCATCGCCGCCGCGACGGCCTGCGCCAGCACATCGCAGACGGGAGGGACGGGCGGCCGACCGGATGTCATCACGGCAGAGCAGATCGCACAGACGAGCGCGCTCAACGCGTATGAGGCCGTTTCGATGCTGCGGCGCAACTGGCTGATCTCTCGTGGCAGCGTGTCCATCAGTGATCCGGATCCCGTCTACCCGATCGCCTACCTCGACAACGGTCAGCTAGGCGACATCGAGAGCCTGCGCAGTATCTCCGTGACCGACATCCGGGAGATCCGCTTCATCGATGGGGCGACGGCCGCCAACCGCTACGGCGAGGACCACCGCGGGGGAATCATCAAAGTCATAACCCGATAGGGGCCGCGCTAGCGATCCCCGTAGCGTAGCAGCGAGGCCAGTCGACTTCGACGGGAGGCAACAAGATGGCGCAAACGTACGAGGAGCTTGCCAAGAACACGGTCGCAAACCTCCGCGAAATCGCCAAGGGACTGGATCACGAGGCGGTGCGCGGTTACACGACGATGCACAAACACGAACTCGTGCTGGCTCTCTGCAAGGCGTTGGGGATCGAGGACCACGTTCACCACGATGTGGTAGGGGTCGATAAAGCCGGCATCAAAGCGAAGATCCGCGAGCTGAAGAAGCAGCGGGACGCGGCTTTGGAGACGCACGATTCGGGGCAGCTGAAGATCGTCCGGCGCAGGATCAAGCGCCTCAAGCGGCAGATCCACAAAGCTACCGTCTAGCTCGAACTCCGTATTCACAAGAACGAGCGCCGCTACCCAAGGCGGCCATCCAGAGGGAGACCCGCATGATCGAGTCTCGAGCGGGAACGGGCCAAGTCAAGCCGGCGCCTCCGGTCTTCTATCGCTGGGCGGTTCTGGTCGTCATCAGCCTGGCGATGTTCGGCAACTACTACGTCTACGATGCGGTCAGCCCGATCGCGGACTTGCTCAAGCAGCAACTCGGCTTCTCCGACAGCAACATCGGGCTGCTGAACGCGATCTACAGCGTGCCGAACGTCATCATGGTGCTGATCGGCGGCATCATAATAGACAGGATCGGCGTCAAGAAGGCGACCTTACTGTTCGGTGCGCTCTGCTTCGTCGGCGCGGTTGTGACCGTTCTTACCGACAGGCTGGCGGTAATGGCGGCAGGCCGCTTGATCTTCGGCATGGGGGCCGAGTCCCTGATCGTGTCGGTCACCACGGCGATCGCCAAGTGGTTCAAGGGGAAGGAGCTGAGCTTCGCCTTCGGCGCGAACTTGACGATCGCTCGATTGGGGTCGTTCCTCGCGCTCAACTCGCCGACCTGGGCGCAGGGTGCCTATGAGAGCTGGCGCTTGCCGCTGTTGATCTCGGTCGCCTTCGCCACTTTCTGCATAGTCGGTGCGGTCATCTACTGGGTCATGGAAGATCGCGCCCGCGAGCGCTACGAGATGGGCGAGGCCGGTGAGACGGACAAGGTGGTCGTCAGGGATCTGTTCCGCTTCCCGCTCTCTTACTGGTACGTCGTGTTGCTTTGCGTGACGTTCTACTCGGCGATCTTCCCGTTCCAGACCTTTGCGATCAAGTTCTTCATGGAGCGCCACGGCGAGACTCGTGAGTACGCCGGCTTCCTGTCGAGCCTGATCACGCTGTTCGCAATGGTCTTCACCCCGCTGTTCGGGTATTTGGTCGATAGGGTGGGTAAGCGCTCGCTGTTCATGATGTGGGGATCGCTGCTTCTGGTGCCGGTCTACCTGATGATGGCTTATACCGACATCCCGCTCCTGGTGCCGATGGGGATGATGGGCATCGCCTTCTCGCTCGTGCCTGCGGTGATGTGGCCATCTGTCGCTTACCTGGTCGAGGAAGGCAACCTGGGGACGGCCTACGGTCTGATGACGATGATCCAGAACATAGGGCTTGCGGGCTTCAACTTCATGATCGGCTGGGCGAACGACTACGGTGGCGCCAGCGTCGCCGACCCCGGCGGCTACGCTCTCGGTATGTGGATCTTCTCGATCCTCGGGTTCCTGGGCTTCTTCTTCGCCTGGATGCTGAGGAAGTCAGAGACCGGGCCGGGCGCGCACGGGCTGGAGACCATTACCGTTAAGTCGTCTGGTAGCTGAGAGGTAGGGCGGATTGAACGTTGAACATTGGACATTGAACATCCTACATCGAAGTTTGCGGCGCTGACGCGCCTCGAAATCAGGACTTTGAACATCGAACGCTCGAAGTACAAAGTCCGTCTGCGCTTCAAAGTCCGATGTTCGATGTCCAATGTTCAATGTTCATTACAATACCTTGAGCACGGCACCTTTCAGGTACCCACTTTCCGGAATCGTGATGATCTCCGGATGATCGGCCGGCTGGCTCAACAACCGTTCCACGGTCACCCGTCGCCCACTGTCGCGTGCCGCGTCGGCGAGCATGTCCATGAACAGCTCGCGTTGCACGTGATAGCTGCACGAGAAAGTAAGCAGTCGTCCACCGGGCGCCAGCAGCTTGAGCGCTCTCAGGTTGAGTTCTTTGTAGCCGGCCAGGGCACTCTCCACCCGGTCCTTCGTCCTCGCGAAGGCGGGCGGGTCGAGGACGATCACGGCGAACCGCTCACCGTCGCGCTCCAGCTTGCGCAGGGCATCGAAGGCGTTGGCCTCCACCCACTCGATATTGGCCAGCCCGTTCAGCTCGGCGTTAGCACGTCCCTGGGCCAGCGCTTCCGCTGACTGGTCTATCGCAATGACAGCGTCGGCGCCTCTGGCCATATGCAGTGCGAAAGAGCCCTGGTAGGTGAAGACATCTAGTACGCGGCCGCCGGCGAACGAGCCGGCGAGTGCGCGGTTCTCGCGTTGGTCGAGATAGGCGCCGGTTTTCTGGCCAGCTCGCAGATCGACTCGGTAGCGCACCCCGTATTCCTCGACCTCGACCTCATCGGGAACATCGCCGACGGCGAGCTCGACGCTCAACTCCAGCTTCTCGTGCCGGCGAATCGGGGCGTCGTTTCTGAGCAGGATGCCGGACGGCTCGAGGACATCGGCCAGCGCGGCGACGACATCGTCGCGGCAGCTCTCGAGCCCCGCAGAAAGGAGCTGGGCTGACAGATAAGACCCGTAGCGATCCACGATCAGCGAAGGCAGCCCGTCGGCTTCCGCATGGACGACGCGATAGGCTGTGGCGGCGATCGATCCACGCCGTGCCAGCGACTCGCCGACGCGGGCCGCCCACCAGGCCCGATCCACCGGCTCGTCGTCGCGGGTCAGCAGGCGCAGCCGAATCTCTGAGTGTGGGGAGTAGAGCGCTCGTCCCAGGTAGTTGTCATGCCGGTCGTGGATGGTGACCGGGCCCGGTGCGGCGCCGTCGGGCTCGTGCTCGACGTCGCTGCGATAGATCCACGGGTGGCCCGCCGCCCAGCGGCGAGCCCCCCGCTTACTCACGGTTACTACGTTCATGACGCGGCCGAAGCGTGCGACCGTGGCGTCTGGTACGGGTCCGGAGCTCTTACATCACCCTGATGGGCACGGAGAAGCGAGTCGTGTCCCAGTCGAGCCGCAGCACTCCTCCTTCCTCCGCCGCTTCGATGGATATAGTGAAGCGCTCCACGCCCTCGGCCAGGCTCTCCCGGGCCAGGTCCACGCGAACCAGGTCCTGCTCCTGATCGTACTGCGTGCCCCATTGTTCGGTCTGCCTATTGATGATCAGCTGTGCCGAATCGGCCGTATAGATGCTGAAGAGTGTATAGTCGCCGGCAGGTACCGCAGCGCCGCCGATCTCCAGATCCCGGTCGGTGGAGAAAGCAGTCGCCGCATTGGCGCCGGTCCGCCATACCTCGTCCCAGGGCACCAGGCCGCCCCAAATCTCGCGCCCCCGCCTTGCCGGCTGGCTATAGCGGATGTTGAGCGCGGCACCGTCGAGCGTCGCCTCTACCGCAGCCAGTGGCGACGCCACACCCATCCCTTCGCCGCGGGCGTCACGGGAGGCGAAGTCGGCGGCTAGCGTTGCGATGTCCACGGCATTCACGCGCTCGCCCACGACCTTCATCGTTGTCTGCTCACCCGAGCGACCCAGGATGCGCCCGTCGGCATCTACCTCGACCAGGAATGGGCTTCCGAAGAAGCCGAAACTGATGGAATCGGGACCCATCCTCACGATCTCGGTGGAGACCACCCGGCCCCGCACCACCGACAGGTAGTGCGCGGGGTAGACGTCGGAGCCGCTGGCGATGGCCTGACGCACCGCCTGTTCCAAGACGGCGTAGGCGACGGGCGTCTTTCCAACCAACGGTATCGCGGCAGGCGGGACAGCTATGCGCGCCGTGGTAGGTTCCGTACCGCGGCGCAGTTCCACTGTGGCGCTGTCTCCGTCGAGTGTGTACGTGTACCCGATCGGCGGCCGTCCGTCCGGGTTCTCCGGAGGCGTGCTCCAGTCGACCTGCATCCGGGCGATCGTCCCCTCGGGGGTGAGGCTGGCCTCGTAATGGGCGACCATCGCAGACGGCGAGCGAATCGTCACATCGCCTCGGAATCCGTCTGCCGTGCGCGTGTAGGACTCCACGGATACTGTGTCGATGCCCAACCGCTCGACATAGGTGTGTGTGTCTCGATCGCCCGCGCAACCGATGCTGATGAGCGCACAGCCCATCAGGCCGCCGGTCGCCAGGCGGCGTGCCAGCACCGGGATGCCGTGCTGAACGGAATCGTGCCTCGACGGTCGACTCATGAATCTCCTCCAGATCGTTAGAATTGTCTCGGTGATTGCCCTGAATGATGGGGGTCCCCGGAAAAAGGGCAATAGGCGGCTCGACCCCGCCCATTGACGGGCGCTGCGAACCGTAGAGCTTGTTAGGCTGTTCGTGCAATATGGGTGCAGCTCTCGGACGGGAGACGGAACTTGGCAGAAGGCGGAATCACCCGATACGCGAGGTATGCGGTGGCGGGTCGAGCCTCCTATGGGGAACTGGACGGCGACACGATCCACGAGCTCGAGGGTGACCCCTTCGAGTCGCCTCAGAGAACCGGCAGGACCGCGGACCTCTCCCGCGTCCAGCTGCTGTCGCCCTGCATGCCGTCGAAGGTGATCGCGGTCGGGCTCAACTACCGCAGCCACCTCGGAGGCCGGCCCGAACCGGAACAACCCGGGCTGTTCGCCAAGCTTCCATCGGCGGTCATCGGACCTAACGACGAGATCGTGATACCGCCCGAGGCCGAAAGCGTTCACTACGAAGGCGAACTGGTGGTGGTGATCGGGAAGACGGCTAAGAACGTGTCAGCGACCGAAGTACCTGATCATGTTTTCGGCGTAACCGCCGGCAACGACGTGAGTGAGAGGAACTGGCAGCGTGGCGACCTGCAGTGGCTGAGGGCGAAGGCCTCCGACACCTTCGCGCCGATCGGGCCGCTGATCGCCGCGGGACTGGACTACAACGATCTACTCATCCAGACGCGCCTCAACGGGGAGGGGCGGCAGTCTGAACGTACGAGAGACCTGATCTTCAACGTGGAGACGATCGTCAGCTACGTCAGCCGCTACGTCACGCTGCTACCCGGCGACCTGATCTTCACCGGCACTCCGGGCAGCACCGACGCGATGAAGCCCGGCGACGTCGTCGAGGTCGAGATCGAGGGTGTGGGCACGTTGCGCAACACCGTGGTCGCGGCGCCTTGACTACTGTGTCGAGAAGCTCTTCGTCGATCAAGACGATCGCCGCGCTGGCGGTCACGCTCGGCCTGTCCGGATGCGGGATCACTTACACGACGGGCGCCTATTTCGGCGACATGGACGCCGACGAGAGGATCGACCTCATGGCGCTGGTCGATACCAGTGAGATGCAGGCCGTCCGCGACACGGCGGGTTCATCGAGACTGCTGCTTTACCATTTCCCCGGCATCAGGGCACAGGCCGAGAGCGCACTCGCTCACGTCGTCTCGATGAGGGACACGGCGGGTCAGATCCTCCAGAGCGATCTGCTCCCGGATATGGAGCTCTATCTGCTGCACATCCCCGATCGAGCCGCCTTGGTCTTCGAGCAGACCTATAAAGAGCCGCGCAGCGACGAAAGCC
>JBDHHZ010000137.1:0-7706 GCA_039589115.1 Gemmatimonadota bacterium
GATGGTAGAGCTCCTCGGCCGGGCCGACCTGTTCGATGCGGCCGTCTCGCATCACGGCGATCCGATCGCTGAGGTCGAACGCTTCCTCTTGATCGTGGGTGACATAGATCGCCGTTATGCCGATCTCCTTCACCAGCGCCCGCAGCTCTCGACGCGTCTGCTCGCGCAGCGCCGCATCCAGATTGGAGAGCGGCTCGTCGAGTAGCAGGACCTGCGGCTGCGGTGCGAGGGCGCGCGCAAGCGCCACCCGCTGTTGCTGGCCGCCCGACAGGGAGCCGACGGAGCGATCGCCGATGTCTGGCAAGCGCACCAGCTGGAGGGCTCGCGCGACCCGCTCCCCTATTTCCTCGCGGGCCAATCCGCCGGTCTCGAGGCCGAAGGCCACATTGGCACCGACGCTCATGTGCGGGAAAAGCGCGTAATGTTGGAACACCATGCCGAAGCCACGCTTCTGTGGAGGGACCGACGTCACATCACGGCCTGCCAGCACGATACATCCCGAGTCGGGCCGCTCGAATCCGGCGATCATGCGAAGCGTCGTCGTCTTACCGCAGCCACTCGGCCCTAGAAGGGTGACGATCTCGTGCTCGCCGGCCGTCAGCGACAGCTCGTGCACGGCCAGCGTGCCCGCGAACCGGCGGGTCAGACGGTCGAGTTCGAGAAAGGACAGCTCTGCCAACTGATTACCCCTAACCTTGCGCTAGCCCGAGCCGCGGACGTTGGCATCCCAGTATCTCATCCACCCGCGGCCGCTCGTCTCCAGTAGTTCCCAGTCCAGCACCATCGGCTCCAGTTCATCCGTCACCTGCAGCAGCCAGGCTGGCAACGAGTCGGCTGGTATATCCGTACGCGTGATGTTGCGGAAGGCCAGCCGAGCCGCGAGCAGTTGTCCTTCGACGGAGCCTATATAATCGATGAAGGCGTGGGCTAGATCGGGCTGCCTAGCGCCTTTGACGATTGCTATCGCGTCCACCAGCACCGGCGTGCCGCTCGCCGGCAGAACGTAGCCGAGCGGGTAGCCCTGGGCCTGCACCCGCAGCACATCCGGCAAGTTCCACAGCGTGACCAGGCCTTCCTGGCGAGCGAGCTTCTGATAGAGGATTGCGGGGTTGAGCACGTACTCCTTCGTCTGCCCATCCAGCCGCCGTAACCACTCGTAGCCGGCGGCGGTATCGCCGGTCGCCAGGAGGCTGCGGTACATGATCATGCCGAATATCGTGCGCATCGTCCCGCTGGCCATCGGGTCCCGGATCAGCACCTCTCCTCGCCAGCGCGGATCGAGGATGTCGTCCCAGTCTCGCGGCGCCTCGTCGCGCCTGACCGCCTCGGTGTTGTAAGTGATCACTGCCGGCGTGAGGTAGACGCCGAAGTAGAGGTCGCCCGGTCCCCGCGCTTCGGGCGACACCGAGTCGGCCCAAGCAGGTCGATACGGATCCAGCAGTCCATCCGCCGCCGCACGCGCGAAAAACACCTCGGGGCCGCCATACCAGACGTCGGCTTGTGGATTCGCCCGCTCCGAGCGAACGCGATCGAGCGCTTCCTGCGAGCCCATGTCCACCCATTGCACGTCCACGCCGGGGTTGCGAGCCTCGAACCGTTCCTCGAAGAGCACCAATTGCTCGCGGCCATGCGGCGAGTAGACCGTCAGCACGGTGCCCGGCTCACCGCACGCCCCAAGCCAGGCGGACGCGAGGAGCAGGACAGTGAAGAAGGCGCGCTTTCTCATCCTCATAGGCTCAACAGGTTCGCCAGCAGCCGGTACGCGCCGGGCACGCCGGCCGGCAACTGCCGGAACAGCGCCAGGCCCGTGTAGACGTAGACGCCGTCGCCCAGCGGGGCCACCAGCAGACCGCCGCGCTTCGGGGCTTCGCCGGGGTCCGAAGTTTCGATAAGCGCCTGATAACGCTCGTCCCACTCGTTGGGGAAGTACAGACCTCTTTCCTGGACCCAGCCCTCGAAATCCTGCGGCCCGATGCGGTTCGGCTGATTGAAGACCGGGTGATCCGGCGCTGACAGCTCTACCGGTGCCAGCTCGTCGCTCACCCGATCGTGCGGGCGCCGAGCACTCATCGGATACGGCGCGTACCCGCCGTTGAAGAACGTGTACTGCTGGTACTGGGAGATGAGCGTGCCGCCGGCACGTACCCAATCGAGAAGCCTGTCATTGCTCGCCAGCAACGCAGGGTTGGTCTCGTAGGTTCGAATTCCGAGTACGATCACATCATAGACCGAAAGGTCTCCACTCGAGACGGCGCGCTCGTCCAGGATGTCGACCGAGACACCCATCGCCCTGATCGCGTCGGCGACAGCATCGCCGGCGCCCGGCACGTATCCGACTCGCAGATCGCTGGGCACGGCCAACTCGAATGCTTCGAGGCGCGCACGCGCCGCGCCGTACAGCAAACTTCGACGGATATGCGGGTAATCGACGATAGAGTGACCATCCCGGTAGCTTCGGCCGTCGGTCGTCTCGGCCACCGCTGACAGCGTGTACGTACCGGCCGCCAGCCCGGCCGGAGCTTCCACTCTGAAATCGACCGTGGAGACCGACCCGGGTGTCTTCAAGTCGAAGGCCGCCTCGCTGGGAGTCACGGACCAACCAGTGGGGGCCTGGAGTCGCAGCCGCCCGCTCGTCCCGTCAGGCGCCTCGCCTCGGAGGTTGACGATGAAAGCGGCAGCCTCGCTTCGACCCAGCGGCCATACGGTCGTACCCGGTTCCAGGCTGACGCCGACGACCGGCACGACGTAGACCGGCCGGCGTACTTCGCCACGCGCCTGGTCGGCAAAACGATAGACCGCCTCCACTCTGCGTCGAACCGTCTGGCCTGCGATGTCGATATCGACCTCCACCTCCGCGACCGGGCCGCTGAGCGGTAGGCCGCGCTCGGGAGAGCCGGCCGGCCATGCGTAGGCGGCGCCGTCACGCGGGACCCGCAAGAAGTACTGCTGCGTCGACTCTGCGCCGGCAGGGATACTCACGCGGAATCGGCGGCGCGAGAGCGATCCGGGGGATAGCGTGCCGGCAGCGGCATCCTCGGTCCCCGCCGGCGTCCGCAGAACCACACGGCGGACCTCGACGATGTCTTCTCCCCCATTCCAGATCTGCACCTCGATCTCGACATTCTGTCCGGGGACGATCAGGTCATCGTCGGCGAACGCATCTACGATCACGCCGGCCGCCGCAGCCAGCGCCGCCTCCAGTCTTCGCTCTTGGGCACCTAGCGCGAAACGCAGCTCACCCGAACCCGGTCCAGCCCTATCCGCCAGTTCGACGGCTAACCGCAACCGCTCTAGAGCCGAGCTCAGATCCGCCACCACCTCACGTGTCCCGGTACTTCCCAGACTCTCCCGCGCGCGCTGCAAGTTCGCATCGTACTCCTCGAGCGACCTGGCCAGCGACTGCCGCGCCGCCTCATCATCGATGACCGTCAGCATCCCGGCGAGCGACGTATCGATGCCGGCGAACAGCGAGCCGTCGGCTGCTTCACCGGGGGTTATGGTACTCTCGATGAGCTCCAGTGCGGTCGACCGCGGGCCGAGCGACTCGATGCGCCCCATGTCTTGAGAGCGGTGCTGGCTGCGACTCGCCATGGCGATCTGGTGATACGAGCGACCGTACAAGGGGTCCAGCCTGCCGGTCCCAACCTCCAAAGTCGTCGCGTCACGGTCGAAGCGAGTCGAGCGGTACAGCTTGAGCGGACTCCACGGCCGCAGCCCCTCTGCCAGCTGCTCGGGGAAGCGCTGCGGGTCGCCGGCCGCCTTGAACGCCTCCCGCGCCAATATCCCGGCCGCTTGATGCTGGCCATGCCCATCGCGCGGTGTGCCGGTGAAGATCGAGACGACGACCTGAGGTCGGAACTGCCTGACGATCGCGACAACGTCCGCCAGCAGCGAGTCCTGTGGCCAAAACCGGAAGGTCTCTGTCGCCGACTTCGAGTAACCGAAATCGTAGGCCCTCGTGAAGTATTGCTCGGCTCCGTCGAGGCGCCGGGCGGCGAGCAACTCGCCCGTCCGCACCAGTCCAAGCCCCACGCCAAGTTCCGGACCGATCAGGTTCTGGCCGCCTTCACCTCGATTCAGCGATAGATAGGCCGCGTCGGCGCCCGAGCCGCGCTCGAGCCAGGTGAGCAGCGCGGTGTCCTCGTCATCCGGATGCGCCCCGATGATCAGAACGCGCTTGACGCTTCCGAGTCCGCGAAGCAGGCGCGATACTCCCACGATTCCCTGCTCGGGATCGACGGCCCGCTGCGCTGCCGCGTCCCCCGCCACCAACGCGAGGAGGACGCCCGACAGCAGCGTTAGTCGCAGGAAGCGTCGCTGAGTCGTAAGGCGCTCACGGCCACAGGCACAGGGCAAGACGGATTCGTTCATGGTCCGGGAAACTATCCGGGGTCGGCGGGGCAGGCCAGCGCGGTGGCCGCATCGCCATCCTTGTGTCACGCCACCCAGGAGCCTAGGATCGAATCCACGAACCGATGACCCGACTCGCGCCAGATGATCCGATGACCTCCAGCGACGAGCTCGCAGCGGAAGCGCGCCCGTTCAGCACACCGCTCCTTCTGATCCTGATCTCCGCCACGCACCTGGCCTACGTGCCGCTGGCCGAGTTGCGCGGCCTGCCGGTCATCCCACCAGCGCTCGCCATGTCAGTGCTGCTGGGCGGCGCATATGCCGTCGTCGCATGGCTGGCCAGACAGGGCGGCGGCTTCGAGGCGGCCATCAACCTGATCGTCGGCGAAGACCTTGGCGTGCTGACTGCAGGCCTCATACTCGGATACCCGTGGGCGGAGTACCTGCGACCGGGGACTATCGGGATCATCGTATTCCAGCTCGCCTTATGCTTCGCAGAGATCTGGCGGCGCCAGGAAGCCGGCCGGCCGATAGTCGCCCCAGCGCGCCTCGCCTGGTTCGTCATCGCCTATGCCCTGGCCATGGCAGCCTACGCCGCCCTGAAGCCGGAAGGGATCTGGGGTCTGGGAGCTCCTGTGTCGTAGGCGGCCTAACTGGCCTCGATTTTGCCCAGTCATTAGCTTGTACCGTGTCGAGACCCTTCATGGTTGGCTGCTCTTGTGATGGGGGTTGTGATGCTGGGGTCTTTATCTTTCGTGCAGAGTTCGTCGGGCGGCCTGGCGCTGATAGGGTACCTCCTGCTGGGCGTCGCGATTCTCGTGTTCGGTGGAGCGATTCTACTGGCGCTGTTTCGAAGGACGGTGAAGAGCAAGGACCCAGAGGCGGAACGGCTCGACAACGTCAAGGACCAGATCGTCTGGCGCGCAATGGGCAAAGGCAATCAGATAACCGCCGCCGAAGTCGCGGGCCAAACGGGGATGACGGAGAACGACGCGGAGCAGGCGTTGATAGCACTCGTCTCGGAGGGAAGAGCCGTGGCCGCTGCCGACGAGTCGGGTGGCATCGTGTACCGTATCGGCGCGCCTAGTGACGCGCCGGGTGGCACATAACCGTTAGGTGGGCGTCGGATAGGCCGGAGGCCGGTCCCGGAGGCACTCCGAGGTGGACAGCCCGCCGACATCGACGAGATTAGAGAAAGATTTGCCCATATACCCCCGCCTTGAGTTAGTCTTGGATATGCTATCTCGCCACTGCGAAGCAGGAGACGTGGGAGGATGATGTCCGACCACACCTCGGTCGACAACACCACGGTGGATGAGCTTACGGGCAAGCTCGTGCTCCTGATTGAGGAGTCGCGAGAGTGGCGCG
Organism: Gemmatimonadota bacterium; assembly: GCA_039589115.1. Classification (GTDB taxonomy): domain Bacteria; phylum Gemmatimonadota; class Gemmatimonadetes; order Palauibacterales; family KS3-K002. Next base: position 5,719 of record JBDHHZ010000137.1, read on the forward strand.
AGACCGACCTGATGCATCGGCAGCTCGCCGCCAAGATCAAGACCTACGTCCGCTACGTCCGCAGCCCCAAGTTTGGAGAAGACCACGGCCGCTCCGCGGGAGGCACGATCGTGCGGCTCGTGAGCGAACAGCCGGCCAGCGAGCCGTCGTTGAAGTACATGGAGCGGGTCGCCTATGAGCTGAGCAAGCACGGGATGGCGTTGGAGTATCAGGTGGGAGAGCACGGCATGCCCGAGAGCATCACCCCCAGCGCCGAAGTGACCCGTCCTCCCATGCCGCGCAAGCCCGCTGCTCCGCCGCCTGCGGCTTCAGTGCCACCGCCACCGCCTCCTGGTCCCGTGGCCCCGGCTCCCGCGCCACCGCCGGCCCCTGCATTCGAGCCGCCGCCAGCCCCAGTTCCCGAGCCGCCGCCGACGCCGGCGTTCGAACCGCCGCCGACCCCTGCATTCGAACCGCCGCCAGCTCCGGCTCCCGAGCCACCACCGGCCCCGGAGCCCGAGCCGTTGGCCCCGACGTTCGAGACACCGCCAGCCCCGGAGCCCGAGCCGTTGGCCCCGACGTTCGAGACACCGCCAGCCCCGGAGCCCGAGCCGCTGGCCCCGACGTTCGAGACACCGCCAGCCCCGGAGCCCGAGCCGTTGGCCCCGACGTTCGAGACACCGCCAGCCCCGGAGTCCGAGCCGCTGGCCCCGGCTTTCGAGTCGCCGGAGGCGCCGCTCCCGGAACCGCAGCCCGAGCCATTCGGGCTGGAACCGGACCCGTGGGCCTCGGATGCACTGCCGGAGCCGCTGGCCGAGCCGTCTCCGCCGCCGGAGTTCGAGCTCGAGCCGTCCATCCCGGGCCTGCCGGCGGACGATGAGCCGATGGAGGCGGCCAGCGAGCTCGAGTACCAGATCGACAGCCCGGAGTTCCTGGGAGGGCAGGGCGAGCCCGCCGGCGGAATGGAGGCTTTGGGATCCCCTCAGACGGCAGAGGGCACCCATCCGCCGTTCTTCCCAGAGGAGGAATTCGGCCGAGCGCATCCCGATGTCGAGGAGCCGGACCCGTTCTACGACGCGGAGGCGCCGACGGCCATCATCGAGACGAGTTCCGGAAAGCAGATCCGGCTCGACGCTCCGACTCACCGGGATGCTGCGGCCGCTTCAACAGAGGGGCAGCCCAGTCTGCTGCGCGCCATCGGTGGTGCCATCATCGCTACGTTCGCCGGCGCCCTCGTCTGGGTACTGCTGGCGATCCCGGCCGCCCGCGGAGCAAGTCCGCTGGCGCTGGCGGTGGCGGTCATGGTCGGCATCAGCGTGCGCCTGCGGGGCAACGGCCAGACGATGGCTTTCAGAATCGTTCCATGCGATGGAATCCGGGGAGAAGCTCTCCGGCATCCTACCCGTCCTTTCCAGCACGGAAACGGTGTTGGCCGCCGTCATCAACTATTACGGGCCAGTGGATCTCATATCGGTGACAGTCGCCATTTACCTGGCTTTTAGGCTCTCTGCCACGAAGCCAGAGAGCTAGGGCTCCAGGGCCCTGCTACCGGGCCCTAGCCTCCACACAACCTTGCGTCGTTTTGCGGATCTTGTAGCTTGGAAGTCGAGCTGATCCCCTCAGCGCACTCACCTTGAGTGGTGCGATCACCCTGTCCCCAGATGTAGCGATTATCACTCCCAATTAGCAGCTCCAGGGTTGCGATCAATCGCATCTCACGTGAACCACAGGAGGGAAAAGTGGAGAAGTTCAAACCTTACTGGCTCACGCGCATCGGGGTCTTGGCGCTGGCGCTGTCGGTATTCGCAGCCTGCGACGACACGACCAGCCCCAACTTGGCAGACATCGACATCGACCCGGAAGAGACCGCGGCGATCGTCGGCGCCGTAGCCAGCTCGTTGGATGACAACGAGGCGTTGAACAGCTACAACAGCCTGGCAGAGTTCATGGCGTCGGCCTTCGGTGGTGCTGCACCGGCACCGTTCGCGATCGATACCGACATGTCGCTG
>JBDHHZ010000138.1:0-7241 GCA_039589115.1 Gemmatimonadota bacterium
GGGATGGTCGACCCAGGTAGTGTCGCGTGGCAATGCATAGGAGGCGTCCATCGCTTGCGCGGCGAATGTCGGTGCCGCGAAAGTAAAACTCGCTGCACATACAATTACGATGAAAGTCTTGTGGTACATTTCGGTACTGCCTCCTGGCGGGTTTGCCGACGGGCTTGCAGACGCCGTAACGCCAACGACATCAACCACTTGTGCCTGAAGCCTATACTTCGTGCGCTGTGAGCGAGTTCGTTCAGTTCGAAGACTTCGGCGAAGCGGGAATGGTGATCGGGGCCGCTGCGAGTGAACCGTTCGCCCTAAGCAAGGAAGTTTGAAAGTGAGCGGAGGAGGAGGGAGCGGGGTGCACGAGGCGCTGCACTCATTTTACTGTCCTCTTCCCGTGCACGACGTCGCCGAACTCACGCATGAATCGCATCTCATCCTCATCGAGTGGGCCCTGGCGAGCCGCGGCCAGGTTCTCCTCGAGATGCCGGACGTTGGACGGAGCGGTCATACAGACGTGCACGTTTGGATCAGAGAGCACGAAGCGGTAGCAGAGTCCGGCCGTGGGGACACGGCCATCGACCGGCCAGCCGCGCGGCCGCTTCAACAGCTCGCGCCATCGTGTTGCGGTATAGCTTACAATTCCTGGGTCATATTGGCCCAGATAGGGGAATATTTCCCGTTCCGCCCCGCGATGCGCGGCGTTGTAGCGGATCATTAGCACATCGAGCGCGCCCTGCGCGGCAAGCTCGCCGGAGAACTTGCGGTCGTGGCAGGACATGCCGACCGCTCTGATCTTTCCTTCTTCCCGTAGCCGGTAGAGCTCTTCCCTCGCCTTCTCCGGGAATTGCTTCGGCTTCATCACACCGAGAAACAGGAAGACGTCGATGTAGTCGGTACGGAACTGGCGCAGCCGCCGCTCCAAAGTACCCCTGATGCTGGTGTGACCCCACAGCAGGCTGTAGGGGCCTGTGGAGAGCACGTAGCGTTCTCGGTCGCGACTGAAAACGTCCCGCAACGTACGGATCATCTGCGTGTCGAACCCGTAGGCGAAGAAGTAGTTCAGTCCTTCGTCGATGGCCTGGTGGATGACCGCTACCCCGGGCCGGTAGGTCGCCGAGAGGCCCAGCCTGTGCACTTTCAGCCCGGTCTTGCCGAGCTTTGTATTCAGGAAATCGCTCACGGCGACGCTCGCACGAAGTTGTTCTGACACGGTGGCTGGCCGGTCGCCAGCCATGCAGTCACGGTTCGCTACCGGATCGAACCGATCCGGATATGTCGTCGGGGAAGCAGCTAAGCATCAATTTACCCCATCGACGCCGCCGCAGCCAGCACTCGATATCGGTTCTGTCTTGCTCGGCGCCCGACGCGGCCTATGATTCTCCGGTGACCATGCATCTTCTCACAGCACTGGCAGCGGCCCAGAACCTGAGCGATGCGCTCGGGAGCCGGCCGCTCGTGGCGCTCGCCACCCTGTTTGGCGCAGGCGTGATTACCAGCCTCACGCCATGCATCTATCCGATGATCCCGATCACCGTCGGCATCATCGGAGGCACGGCCGGGGCACAGCCGTCGCGCCGGCGTACAGTCACACTGACGCTCACCTACGTCGTCGGCTTGGCGACGTTCTATGCCATCCTCGGCGTGATCGCGGGAGTCAGCGGATCGCTGTTCGGGACCATCGGAGCCAGCCCGTGGGCGCGGCTCGCTATCGGAAACCTGCTCCTCATCTTCGGACTAGTCATGCTCGACGTGATCCCGATCTCCGCTCCGCAGCGGCTGGGCGCCTGGGTGAGCCGGCTGAAGGGCGGCACGCTGCCGGCGGTGTTCCTACTGGGGGCGACCTCGGGAATCGTGGCCGCGCCCTGCGGTGCCCCGGCGTTCGCCGCGGTGCTCACCTGGGTCGCCGGAACAGGAAGTCCCGTGCTTGGGTTCGTATATCTGTTCGTGTTCTCACTCGGAATGACCGCCCTGCTCGTGGTCGTCGGTCTGTCGTCCGGGGCGCTCGCCGCAATGCCTCGCTCCGGTGCCTGGATGCTCTGGGTGAAGAAGGCCGCGGGTTTGATCTTGCTCGGCGTTGCCGAGTACTACTTCGTTCAGGCGGGAATGGTGATGTGAAGATGAAGGCCCAGGCAGCAACGATTCTTATCGTGGTCCTGGTAGGCCTCGCCGGTTGGCAGCCGTCACACGCACAGCAGGATCAAATCGGCATCGCGGTCGGCGCAACGCCCGAGGCCATCGAGATCGAAGACCTCGAGGGCAGCCTCGTCGACCTCGGCGATTACATCGGCGAGAAACCGTTGCTCGTGGAGTTCTGGGCAACCTGGTGCCCGCGCTGCGAGGCACTGATGCCCCAAATAGAAGCGGTCCGTGCCGCGCACGGAGAGGCCGTCGAGTTTCTGATCGTCGCCGTCGCGGTGAACCAGAGCCTGCGGCGCGTGCGCCGTCACGTCGAGAACCACACAATGCCGGGTCGCGTATTGTGGGACGCCGACGGTCGCGCGGTCCGCGCGTTCATGGCGCCGACGACTTCGTATGTCGTCGTGCTGGACGCGGAGGGAACTGTGGTCTACACGGGTGTCGGAGAAGACCAGGACATCGAAGCGGCGGTGAAGAAAGCGCTCGGACCGTAAGGCAGGCAGTCCGGTTCAGCTGCCCGCCCCACGGTCCGTCTCCTATCCTCCTAGCCCTCTTCCTCTACTTCTGGAGCCAGCCGGTCGATCGCCTCACCGAGCTCGCTGTAGGCCGTTGGATCGACCTCGCGGAACGGCGTCACACGATGCGCGATCTCACCATCCGGTCCCACGACGAACAGGTTACGGTTCGTCATGCCCGGCCGGCTGGCGAGGGCGCCGTAAAGTCTGGCGATCTCGGCGCCCACATCGCTGGCCATGAGGAACTGGAACTGGTCGTCCCGCGCCCATGAGGCGAGATCCTCGATCGGGTCCGCGCTGATAGCGATCAGGACGACGTCCTGCCCGCCGTTGAACACTTGTGCGTACTGATCACGGTACGCATGCATTTGAACCGTTCAACCGCGGGTCCGTGCCCTGAAGAAGAACGCGAGGACTACGGTCTTGCCCTCGAAGTCGCTCAGCCGCACCGGATCCTTCAAGAGCCCGTAGCGCGTAGCGCCCGGCAGCTCGAAGTCCGGGGCGACGGCGCCGATCTCGAGCGGCTCGGCCGCCTGCTCTTGTGCCTGGGTTGGCGCGGTGGCGACGAGCGTCAGCACCGCGAGTGCCGCACATATCTGCTTGCGCATGTTCTTCCCTCTTGGTTGGGGCTGTTGTGGCTCAACAAGTGAACCCTGGGTCGCCTGATCTGCAATAGCGCGCTGGCCCGGCGACGAACCGCACTAGATCTTGATGAAGATCCTGCGCCGATAGAGAAGCCACGCCACGGCAAGCCAGAACGTCACGTAGCAGATGGCGAAGGCGAGCGAGCCGTTCAACGGTCCCGCCCAGGACGCGAACAGGCGCGTGTAGAGCCAGGTGTAAAGCGAAATCGTGTCGCCGCCTCCAGCGGAGACCTGTGTGCGCACCATCAACCTCGTCAGCAATCCCGACCCGACGTAGACCGCGATGGCGTTCATCCCATAGATCACGAACGGCCTGCTCCAGGTCTTCCAGCCGCGGACCTCGATCATCCAGTAGAACGCACTCAAGATCAGCCCGGCCATGCCCGCGGTGAAGATCACGTAAGAACTGGTCCACAGGCTCTTGTTGATCGGGAAGAGGAGACCCCACACAAGGCCGAACACGATGGCGATAGCCGACGCGATCAACAGGCGTTTCACCTTGCGTTCGCCGCCCCCTTCGGAGAGCAGCCACTCACCTGTGAAGATGCCGAGGAGAGCCGTTGCCACTGCCGGCAGGGTGCTCAACAGACCCTCTGGGTCCCATGGATCCCCGCGCCAGAGATGCCCCTGCCCAAGGATGAGCCTATCCAGGTAGGCCCCCAGGTTGCCTTCGGGGGTCAGCGCGCCTGGCCCCGGCACCGGAACGAGCGTCAGCAAGGCCCAGTAGCCCAGCAGAAGCAGTCCCACGGCAGCCCAGCGCCCGCGCGAATCGAGCGTCATGTACAGCAGGGACGCGATCAGGTAGACGACACCGATCCGCTGCAGGACGCCCATGATGCGCAGCGAGCCCCAATCACTGAAGCTTGGGAATGCTGCCATGAAGAGCCCGAGCCCGAACAGGATCAGCCCACGTCTGACCACGTGCCACGACAGGGTGCGCCGGGAATCGCCCCTGGCGAGACGTTTCCCGAACGAGATAGGCATCGCTACACCGACGATGAAGAGGAAAAACGGAAAGATCAGGTCCGTGGGCGTCCAGCCGTGCCATGGCGCGTGGCGGAGCGGAGCATAGACGTGACTCCAGCTACCAGGGTTGTTGACTAGGATCATCGCGGCGATGGTCGCACCACGAAACGCATCGAGCGAAGTGAGGCGACCGCTAGCGCGATCGCTGCGATCCGGCGGGTCAGCGGCGACGGGTTCGGTCATGGGGAGGAACCTTAGGGACTGCTTCGGTCCCCGGCAACGGCCGCAGCCTTGTGCCTTTTCGTACCGCCGAACATATTAGGGCCGCTTGGCAGTTCCCTCCCCTTTTCGTTTCCCCCAAAGCTGGAGCAGCGATGTCGAACCGCGACGAATGGACCGAGCTGCATCATCTCGCCTACGTGTATGCAGCAGTTGCCTCCAGCGACGGCTCGATCACGAACGACGAGCTGGACGTCTTCTGCAAGAAGCTCCACCAGTGGAACGAAGACATCGAGGCGGACCAGCTGATGCAGATCGTCATGGCCGCTGTCGCGGCGCTCGGTTCCGACAAGCAGCGCCACGAAGCGGGATACCTGCGCCAGTCGGTGGAACTGATCGCAGGAGCCCTCGACGATGACAGCCGCGCCGCGGCCCTCGACGACCTGTTCGCCATCGCGGCGGCGGATGGCACCCTCGAGCCCGGCGAAGGCAGCCTCCTGCTGGAGATTCGAGAGGCCTGGGGAGCCGACCAAGAGGATCTCCGCTCCCGGCGCCGACTGGGCTGACCGGGCGCAGAACAGCCTTACCAGGGCTAGATCGCGCTCGTTGCTCCCCCTAGACCAGCACCGCATCTTCAAGCCAGCCCGAAACCCCACCTCACTTCGCGACTAGCCCGACAGGTTCCTCGAGAGGCTCCCGCCGTCCAAGAGCCGGAGAGACGCGATGGAAAGCCTGACAGCTAAGCGACCCGAGCTGACCCTGCTCGTCGTAGCCGTGGCGATCACCATCTGGGGGATCGTCGGATTCTTCGAGCACCAGGACAACGGTTGGGGGGCGTACACCTACAGCCCCGATTACATAGTGAACTTCGTCGAGCCGGGTGGGGCGGGCGATGAGGCCGGACTCCAGATCGGGGATCGCGTGATCAGCGTGGAGGGAATCCCAGTGGAAGAGCTTCCCTTGTATTCCCGATGGCCCCACTCGCTGGCCCCGCAGGTCGGTGAGACGCTTCGCATCGTCGTGGAGCGGGAGGACGCGACTGTGGCCATCGATGTGGTCTACGGCGAGCCGCCTCGGAATCTGGGAATGAGGCTCGGGGCTGCGGTGATCGGATTGGCCTTCATGGCATTCGGGCTCTGGGCACTCTTCACCGTTCAGACGGTTCACGCCCTCACCCTCGCGTGCATCGGTCTGGCGGCGGGCCTAGCTGTGTCCGTAGGCCCCTACCTCGGCACCTGGGACGGAGTGGCGTCCCACGTCCAGTTCGCCTCCGCCGTCCTGTTGACCCTCCTGCTGCTTCGCTTCTTCCTCACCTTCCCGAAGCCGAAGCGGCTGGGCGCGAGCCGACTCGCCACCTGGGCCGTCTACGGCGCGTGGCTGCTGTTCGTCGGCTGCCTCATTCTAGAGCTCATCTTCCATCCGCGACTGTATCACACGTTCGGGCCCATAGGCTCTCTCCTGATGTTGGGTTACATCCTCCTTACCCTGATAGCGCTGACGCACACCGTGGTGACGACGCCGCGGAACGAGCTGCGGGCCTCGGGGATGGGCCTGATCATCGTTGGGATCCTGGTCGCCATCGTGCCTTCTACAATCGCGGTCGTCTCCGGTTTCGCCATACCAGGCTCGGGGTACTTCCCGCTCCTGATCGTGGCGATTCCACTCACGATGGCGCTGGCGGTGAGGAGGCAGGCGCGGCTGGAGATTGCGGAGGCGGGCTAGGGAGTCATCTACTCGGACGGGGACAGCCGGGTTAACCTGACGCAGTAGGCGTCTGGTCATGATTTGCGGTATCGTGGTAGTGCAATCGCACTCGCGGCGAACGGAGTTCAAGGTACCGGAGGTGATCACAATGAGCGCGGACCATCAGCGGAGACCACTGACAGCTGCGATACTCCTGGGGATCGCACTCTTCAGCTCCTGTGACCGAACGGACGTTGAGACGTTCGTTGAGGGATCGCCGCTGCACGGCGCGAACGGCATCATTGTCGACGCTCAAGGTCGATTGAACATCGCGAGCGTCGCAGGGCGGGAGATCGTAGTGATGGATCGGGAGTCTGGTGCGATCGTCGATAGGATCGGGCCAGAACGCGGCGTCGAGGGTCCCGACGACCTGATCTTCGATGCGGACGGGACGCTGTACTGGACCTCGCTCCTAACCGGGGAGGTAGGACGTCTCTCGCCCGACGGCGAGAAGCGCGGGCAAATGGTGAGCCCAGGGGTCAACCCGATCACGATCTCCGACGACGGGAGACTCTTCGTGGCTCTCGATTTTCTCGGCGATGCCCTGTACGAGCTCGATCCCGCTCTCGAGGAGCCGCCGCGACTCATCGCCGAGAACCTGGGGTGGATGAACGGCATGGATTGGGGCCCGGATGGGTTTCTGTACGGGCCGATCTGGACTGAAGGACTGGTGGCCCGGGTGAACGTCGAGACCGGCGTGATCTCACCCGTCGCCGAGGGTTTCGGTGTACCGGCGGCGGTGAAGTTCGACTCGCGCGGGCGCTTGCACGTGCTGGACACAGAGCGCGGGGAGATCGTGCGGGTGGACCGTGCGACGGGAAGCAAGGAGATCCTGTCGACAGCCGTGGTCGGCGGCGACAACCTGGCGTTCGACTCGTCGGATCGCCTGTTCGTCTCGAGCTGGATGGACGGCTCGATTGTGGAGGTGCTTTCCGATGGCTCGGCTCGCACGGTGAGCCCGGGAGGTGTGATGGCGCCGGGCGGTATCGCGGTGCTTTCTTCAGGCTCGGGCGAGTCGGTCTTC
>JBDHHZ010000139.1:0-7030 GCA_039589115.1 Gemmatimonadota bacterium
AACATCGTGGCGTTGACTCCGATCCCCAGCGCCAACGTCAGCACCACCGCAGCCGTAAGCCCGGGCGACCTGACTAGCCCACGAATCGCGTAGCCGAGGTTATCTCGCGTTACCGACATGATTCCCAACAGACGGACCATAGTGACCTCGTAGGGCTGGTCTATTCCAAGATCTGCCGAAAGCACGGCCTGTGCCACAGGGCCTGTAGAGCTTAATTCATTGAGGGAAAAACAGTTAGGCATGTGGCTCGGTGACGGCCGGAGGCAAGCGACCGTCCGCCGATGGGACGCTTGCCGCCGGATCCGGACACCCGGCGGCCAGCACGGCATGCTTCCCCACAAGTGCGAGGGAATGACCCCTGCCTCGATGAAACCGCTCTGTTTGGAGAGTCGTAGTGAGGGCTATACTACGTGACGCGAAGTATCGCCTGACGAAAGATACGCTCTGCGAGTTGTTCCCAACCTCGCGTCACCTAGGCCCGAGCCGGGAGGCCCCACATGTTCAGCGCCGATCTGAAGCGGGGGAGTATGGAGCTGTTGATCCTTTCCGTGCTGGAGGGTCAAGCCCGGCACGGCTACGAGATCGGGAAGCTGTTGGAGCACCGGTCCGGGGGACAGCTCGAGTTCCGGGTCTCCACCCTCTACTCGGTCCTCTACCGGATGGAGGGGCGAGGGTGGATCAAGGGACGCTGGGTAGAGAAGAAGGGCAAACGGAGGCGCTGCCACTACACGCTGACCCGGAAGGGTCGCGAGGTCCTGGCCCGGCAACGTAAGGATTGGAAGGCCTTCTCGGCCATGGTGAACCTGGTGATTGGAGCGAGTCATGCCTGACTGGAAGAGCTATCTCAGGAAGCACTTCTCCCTCCCCGAGATGAGAGGGCACCGGGACGAGCGAGCGATCGAGGAGTTGGCGGACCACCTGGAGGACCTGTACCAGGAGGCCCTTTCCCGGGGAGCCAGCGAAGAAGAGGCGATGGCCCACGTCGAGAAGTGGCTGGGCGAAGCCGACATCGCGATAGACGAACTCATCCGTAGCGAACCCGGCCACGTCCGCGAGCAGATGAAGCGTTGGGCGAAGGGACGGGAAGACGATTTCCGGCGGAAGGGTGGGCCGTGGACCTCGCTGGCCGACGGCCTGCGGGATCTTCGGCTGGCCTTTCGGACACTGGCGAAGCGGCCGCTGTTCACCGGTGTTGTTGTGCTCGTGCTGGCTTTGGGGATCGGTGCCACGACAGCGATCTTCACGCTACTGGATGCCATCATCCTCTCTCCTCTTCCTTTCGACGATGCCGATCGCTTGGTGTCGGTGCGCCACACCGCGCCAGGACTTGGAGTTCAGGACGCGGGCCAATGCGCGGCTTGGCACTTCACCTACGAGGATGAGAATCGGGTGTTCGAGGACGTCGGGATGTTCGCTGCCAGCTTGGCCACTATCACCGGACAAGGGGAGCCCGAGTCGGTACGGACCCTCGGAGTAACGAGCGGGGTCTTCCGAGCACTACACATGCGTCCGGTGGTTGGGCGCATCTTCACGCCCGAGGATGACTTACCCGAAGCGCCGAACTTGGTGCTCCTCGGTTATGGCTACTGGCAGACGCGCTTCGGAGGCGACCCCAACGTCGTGGGGCAGACGATCCTGGCGAATTCTCAGACCTGGGAGATCATCGGCGTCGTGCCCGCCAGCCTCCAAAGCCTCGGGGTGGACCCGGCTCTGATCTTCCCGTTCCGTTTCGACCGGTCTACCCTGTTTGTGGGGAACATCGGAGCCGGAGGCGTGGCGCGGTTACGCGATGGCGTCACTTTGGACCAGGCCAGCGCGGACGCCGCTCGCTTGCTGCCGCTCGCCTTCGAGAAGTTCCCGGGCGGCCCGGTGGCGGACTTCTCCGAACGGGCGCGCTTCGCTCCGAACATCCAGCCGCTGAAGGAACGGCTTGTGGGTAACGTGACGAACCTGCTCTGGATTCTCATGGCCGGGGTGGGGGTCGTGCTGCTCATCGCCTGCGCCAACGTGGCGAACCTGTTCCTGGTCCGAGCGGACGGCAAGGAAACCGAGATGGCCGTTCGCAGCGCCATGGGTGCCAACCGTGGCCGGATCGGTTGGGAGTACTTGAAAGAGAGCCTCGTGCTGAGCCTGTTGGGAGGGCTCGGTGGCTTGGCTCTGGCCTATGTCGGACTGTACGCGCTCGCCGCGGCTGGACCCGACAACCTTCCGCGCCTGGATGAGGTCTCCGTGAACCGTGGCGTTCTGTTCTTCACGCTGGTCGTGTCGCTGGGAGCGGGAGCCATCTTCGGCATGTTCCCGGTGCTGAGACAGGTCCGCGCGGGGCTGGTGGATGCGCTGAAGGAAGGCGGTCGTACCGGAACGAGCGGAAGGAAGCGGCATAGAACACAGGCCGTGCTGGCGGTGAGCCAAGTGGCCCTGGCCCTGGTACTGCTGGTCGCCTCGGGGCTGATGGTGCGCAGCTTCCTGTCGCTGCGTGGCGTCGACCCCGGGTTCGCCAACCCCGAGGGAGTGCTGACGCTGCGTCTCAGGATTCCGTCGAGCGAGATCGCGGACCCGGCGGAGGTTGCAGCGACCCACGAGCTGATCGCGCGTCGCTTGGCTGAGATCCCGGGAGTGAATTCCGTCGGGCTCGCCACATCCATTCCGATGGGCTCGGGCGGCAACGTCAATCCGCTGTACGTGGACGGAGTTGGGTACACCGGTGACCAGACCGCGACGATACGCCGCCACAAATGGATCGGCGAGGGGTACCTGGAGACCCTGCAGATCCCGCTCCTGCTGGGCCGCACCCTGACCTGGCAGGACGTTCACGACAGGGCTCCGGTAGTGTTGGTCTCGGAGAGTCTGGCGCGTGCGTACTGGGATTCACCGGAGGCGGCGCTCGGCCAGCGCGTGGCCGTTCGACCGGACCCGATCCGCTGGCACGAGGTCGTCGGCGTTGTGGCCGATGTGCTCGACGATGGGCTGGGTCAGACACCGCCATTGATGGTCTACTGGCCGCAAGTCACGCTCGCCTTCTGGGAAGGATCGACGCTGGACAACGTGATGACGTGGCGCGGCATGGGCTACGCCATCCGGAGTCCGCGCGTGGGAACGACCGGTTTTCTTGATGAGGTCCGCGAAGCCGTCTGGGAGATCAACCCCAACCTTCCGGTGCGAGGCCTTCTGCCGCTCGAGGAGCTGATGTCCCAGTCCATCGCGCGCACGTCCTTCACGCTGGTGCTGCTCGGCGTTGCGGCGGGCGTAGCCCTGCTTCTGGGGCTGGTGGGCGTGTATGGCGTGATCTCCTACGCGGTGAGCCAGAGAAGTCAGGAGCTGGGGCTGCGGATGGCCCTTGGCGCGCAGGCCTCGCAGGTCAAGCGAATGGTCCTGGGCCAGAGCCTGATCCTTTCCGTAATCGGGGTGGTCATCGGTCTGGGTCTGTCGTTCGGTCTCACGCGCCTGATGGCGAGCCTGCTGTTCGGGGTAAGCCCGGTGGATCCCGTCACCTTCGTGTGCGTTGCCGCGGGTCTGACCGGAGTAGCACTATTAGCCAGCTATCTGCCGGCCCGCCGCGCGGCAGGGGCCGATCCGATGAACGCGCTGCGGGCGGAGTGACGGCTATCGACGAGCGTTTTCCCTTGCTTGCGGGCGCTGTCCTTCGAACGGCGAAGACGAGCGCCGTGGGGTCGCTGTGTGTTAGTATGAACAGCCCCGTTCCCTGAAATCAGAGAGGTGACCGCATGACTCTCGATGGCTCGAAACGATGGCAGTTCTTGGCGCTGGGACTGATTCTGACGGCGGCTATGGGTGCGACCTCGTTGCAAGCGCAGACCGCATCAGACCAGGACGACCTGGAGACGCCTGACGGCGTCGTTACCAAGATCTACGATCTGGTGTCGTTCGAGGCCGGTGCCGTTCCGGACTGGGACAAGGTCAGATCGATGTTCATCCCCGAGGCCGTCGTTGTCCTCCGCACCAGTCGAGAGGCTTCGACCGTGTTCTCGGTCGATGGCTTCATCGAAGATTTCGTCAGGTTCGTCGAGCGGTCGCCGGCCGGCGAGCAGGGTTTCACGGAGAAGATCCTGAACATGAAGTCGTTGGTGTTCGGAGACATGGCCCACGTGCTCGTCTTGTACGAAGCGCACATCACCGGCTCGCAGCGGCCTCCGACCCAGGGCGTGGACAGCTTCTCGCTCATCAAGAAAGACGGTCGCTGGTGGATTGCCGCGATCACCAACGAGCTTCCCACAGCCGATAGGCCTATTCCAGAGATGCTTCGGGAGTGAGCACCCGGAAGGGCTCTCCGAGTCCCCAAGTGCGGCCGTAGTCGAGGGGACTGCCTAGCGCCGTTGCGCTCCCCTGCTAACTTGAAGGCGACAGGTTCCGCCCCTGCCGAGTACGCTGGGAAGCTTCCTGACAGTATGGGAGATCTGGAGGCCGTAATCGGCTCGGGGTTAGGTATGAGCAAGCTCTACTGGTGAAGGTATGCACGGTTTCAAAGCACTGATCGACAGATTGCAGCACCGCTCTGTTTGGCAAGTGCTGGGCATATACGCTCTCGGTTCGTGGATCGCGATCCAGGTCGTCGACGTACTGGGCAATAGCTTTAACCTGCCCGCCTGGTTCCCACGCTTTACGCTGGCGCTTCTGGTGATTGGCCTGCCCGTCGTTCTGGTTACGGCGTGGGGGCAGAAGCGCCTGCGCCGCCGGGCGGTGGTCGACGGCTCGGAGGCCGACCGCCCACTGATGGGCGGTACGGGGCGGCTCTTCACCTGGCAAAACGCCGTCGTGGGTGGATTGGCAGCCTTCGCCCTCTGGGGCGCTGTGGCCACAAGCTGGCTGTTGTTCGGACCGGGGTCCAGCGGCGGCCGGGTCACCGCATCCTCCGGCGATCTCCGCTCCGTTGCCGTCCTCCCATTCGTCACCGTGCAGACAGATGAGGAAAGCAAGGCGTTCACCAGCGGTATCCACGATGACCTGCTTACCCAGCTGACCAAGATCGACAGCCTGAAGGTCATCTCGCGCGCTTCGGTGATGAAGTACCGGGATAAGCAGCAGGGAATTCCCGAGATCGCCGCCGAGCTTGGGGTCGCTACTGTAGTCGAAGGCGGCATTCAGCGGGCGGGCAACTGGGTGCGGGTCAACGTGCAGTTGATCGATGCTCGCTCGGACCGCCACCTGTGGGCCGAGACGTACGACGCCGAGCTCACTAGCGCGAACATCTTCTCGATCCAGAGCGACATAGCGCGGCAGATCGCGACGGCGCTCCGCACCACGCTGACACCGGAGGTCGAGGTGCGGCTGGCGGCACGTCCGACGGAGAGCCTCCAGGCCTACGACCTATACACCCGCGGCAGATACCTGCACGGTCGGCCGCAGGGCGGGACCAAGGCGGGTTTGGAGGACGCGGCCGGGTTGTTTCGGCAGGCGATCGAGGCTGACCCGGACTTCGCCGCGGCGTACGCCGGTCTGGCCGACATCTACCTGGATCTATGGAGCAGCGGCTATTTGCCGGCGGAGCAGGCGTTGGCCGAGGCGCGGGCTGCGGCAGACAAAGCGCTGGCACTGGACGAGACGCTGGCGGAGGCGCACACTTCGTTGGCGGATGTGCTCGAGTCGGAGCTGCGGTTCGCAGAGGCCGAGCGCGAGCATCTGCGCGCGCTCGAGCTCAACCCGGGCTCGGCCGAGGCGCACCGGCGCTATGCCCGCCTGTTGCTCGACCTCGGCCGTTTCGAGGAGCTGGTGCTACAGTTGCGCCGCGCGGTAGAACTGGACCCGCTGTCGATCAGCTATCGCCTGTCGCTGACCAGCGGCCTCTGGTTCACCGGGGACTACGAGGGCGGGATCGCCGAAGCTCAGAAGATCCTCGAGCTCGAGCCAGACAACCCGGGCGCACTCTACAGCCTCGGGTTCGCTTCGGTGCTGAACGGCGACACGGCGCAGGGGCTCGCCGCGCTGCAGCGTGCGCTGGAGGTGCGGCCGGAGTACCCGTTCAACGCCACAGCCTTGGCGTGGGCCTACGCGCGCGCCGGGCGCCGAGCCGAGGCGCTCGAGGTACTGGGGCAAGTCGAGGCGCAAGGGCAGATGCTCAAGGAGTTGGCCATCGTCTACGGCGAGCTGGGCGAGCTGGACCGCGCTTTCGAGTATCTGGACCGCGCTTTCATGGAAGATCCTGGCAGCCTCACGTACATCAACGCCGATCCGACGGCCGACGCTCTCAAGACCGACCCGCGGTTTGCCCAGCTGCAGGCGCGGCTGGGTTTGTGATAGGAGTGTCTCCGGCGCAGAGCCGGAGCAGTGCACTTTTTACTCCCTGCCTGCCTGGCCGCGACCCCCGCGGCCTCAGCTACGAGGCGGGCCGGTCGGCAAGCTTCCCGAGAAAGAGAAGAGTGCCCGAGAAGCGCTCGCGAATGGCGAAAAGGAACGGGCGGTCGGCCCGCAGAGCCGGCCCGGCCGACAGCACCATAGAGACGCTCGTCGCGGCCGCCGCCTCCGTGCCCTCCTCATCTACTTCCACGAACGACTTCTGCTTCACCTTGCCGATCCAGATTCCACCTCCCGGCGTCATGCGGCTGAAGTCGGCGGAGGGCGTGAACGCGATTCCCATGCCGAGCGCGGTCAGAACATCGTTCAAGGTCTTCTCGTACTCGAGCTTGAAGCGGGGCAGGTAGATCTGCACTTCCGTCTTCGCGAGTCCTGCGATCAAGTCCTCCCAACGTTCATGGTCGAGAACGGCGATCAACGAGTCGACGCCCATGCCGCCGAGCGGAAGGACCACGGTCATTGCGTAGGCATTGCCACCGTACGGTAGCTCGACGGCCAGGTAACCCTCGGTCGCCGCGTATGGCAGCTCGCTCTTCTGCGCCATGAGACGGATGGGCACGGTTGCGCCATCGCTCCGGTAGAATTCGGTCTCCTGCGTCTCTTCAGGGTCGAACTCGTAGGTCCAGGTGCCTTTGAAGTAGATCGCGTTGATCAAGAACATGACGATGATGGGATCGATGGGCGATGCGACGATGTCCTGGATCTTTCCATCAGTCGCTTC
>JBDHHZ010000140.1:0-7012 GCA_039589115.1 Gemmatimonadota bacterium
CGATTTCGGCATATATGGCCCGAAGACGCCGATCGCCGGTCCTGTGGTCGGTAGTGAGGGTATCGTCAAGCCGGACTTCCTGGAGGCCGACAGTATCGTCAGCATCGACCTCACATTGCTGTTCCAGGCGTGGGCGAAAATCCCAGTTGACTCACTGGTCCCGCCGGTCCGCATTCAGTACCGCGCGGCTCCGGACGGTCAGACCTTCGGGTTCTGGGAGTTTGGCGCCATCGACGGCGATCCAGCCTACGCTCCGTTCTTGCGGATCGTCTTCACTCCGCCCGTCGGGTTTACGATACCGTGAGGTCGCGCATGCTGCTTCCGCTGGCCCTCATCGCCGCCGCCTTGGCGCCGGCGGACGGACTGGCTCAGGCCAACACGTTCGGCACGGTTGGGCTCGGCCGCCCGGTGCGGCCGCTCGATGCCCGTTCGCGCGCGCTGGGCGGTTCGGCCGTCGCGCTGCACGGCGGCAACCTCTCGGCCGTCAATCCGGCGTCGTTGGCCCGCATCAGCACTCCGGGCATCTGGGCGACGCTGCAACCGGAGAGACGCACGCTGACCGGCGAGCTGGCGAGCGGCACTGTCGAGACCGCGCAGTTCCCGCTGTTTCGTGCGGCGCTGCCGGTGACGAACCGTATCACAGCGGCCATCGCCTTTGGCAATTTCCTCGACCGTAACTGGACCGTTCAATTCCAGGACACCTTGGAGCTGACGGCGGACTCGATTCCTTTCTTCGAGACTCGCAACTCGGATGGTGGAATTTCGCAGCTGCGACTCGAGTTTGGGGGAATATTGTCGGAGAAGTGGACGATCGGGGTGGGTGCCCAGTACTACTTCGGTGAAACGCGCCTGACCGTCACCAGAGCTTTTGCAGGAGATCTGTTGGGCTACCGGTCAGCGACCGCCGTGCAGTACAAAGGATGGGGTCTGACGCTTGGCGGCGAGTTCCAGCCCGTCAACGAGTTGATCATCGGCGGCGTCGCCGCCTGGGGCTCGAAGCTCGACATCCGCGATGACAGCACCGGGGCGGAGACCACCGTGGATTTGCCGATCGCGCTGGCGCTGGGCATATCGTGGGGGGCCGCGCCCGATCTGGTCGTCGCGCTATCAGGTGGCTGGGTGAACTGGTCGACGCTAAACGAGAACTTCCCCGAAGGTGGGGTCGCCGACTCCTATCGCCTCGGCGGCGGACTCGAGGCGCGACCGCTCATGGGCGACACTTGGGCGATGTTTCTCAGACTCGGTGGCAGCTACGAGAAGTACCCCTTCCAGCTCGGCGGCGATGCGGCATGGGAGAAAGCGGTTGGACTCGGCGCAGGCATGGCATTCAGAGCGGGGCGTGGCCGCATCGACGGATCCATGGAGTTCGGGAAGAGGGGAGACGCCGACACCAACGGCGTCGAAGAGAGTTTCACACGCTACACCCTCTCCGTGGCTGTATTCACCAACTGAGGACTGTGGCGATGCAGACCCGCGCCCGTCCGCAGCGGATTTACTTCCACACGTTCGGCTGCCGCGCGAACCAATACGACACCGAGCGCATGCGCCAGTTGCTGGAGCTCCGCGGCTGTGAGACGGTCAGCGACCCCCAGCGGGCCGATGCCGTCGTAGTCAACAGCTGCACTGTGACTGGAGCGGCCGACTCCGAGCTGCGACGCTACGTCCGCGCCATCAACCGTCGCTCTAACGGCCGCCTGCCGGTGGTAGTGGCGGGCTGCGCCGCGGCCCTCGCTGGCGATTCTATCCGTGTTCTCGAAGGCGTCAGCGCTGTGGTGCCCGGGCAGGATGCCGACGCTGTGGCTGGCAGCCTGGGTGTTCTTCCGCAGCGGGGTGAAAGTTCAGACGGCGCCGTCCTGGATCGCTGCGAACGGGGCAGTCGCGCCTGGCTCAAGGTACAGGACGGCTGCGATCTCAACTGCTCCTACTGCGTGATTCGTGTCGCCCGTGGACGCAGCCGTTCCCGGCTACCGCAGGAGATCGTCGAGGAAGCTCGCCGGCTTTCCGTGCATCACCCGGAAATCGCCCTCACCGGCATCCACATCGGCCTGTACGGAAAGGACCTCAGGCCGCAAGTGCCGTTGGCGACCCTGATCGAGGATCTGCTCGATGGTGTGCCCGGTATGCGCTTCCGCATCGGATCGCTGGAGTGCGGCCAGCTGGACGATCGTGTCATCGAGCTTATGCGGTGCTCCGATGGCCGCCTGGCGCCTCACCTGCACGTGCCGTTACAGAGCGGCAGCGATCGGATACTGCGGATGATGCGTCGCGCCTATCTGTCTAGCCGTTACCGCGAGCGAGTCGAACGGCTCTGCGAGCGTGTGTCGCCGCTGGGGCTAGGCAGCGATGTGATCGTCGGGTTCCCGGGCGAACGCGACGAGGACCATCGCAGGACGGTCGAGCTGATCGAGACGCTACCTCTCACCTATGTGCACGTTTTCCCATATTCGGTGCGCCGCGATACGGACGCGGAGTCACTGCCCGATCCGGTGCCGCCCCGGGTGAAGTCGGAGCGCTCGCGCGAGATCCGCGCGTTGGTGAGCGCCAAGGCCGAGGAGTATCGCCGTCGCCGCATCGGCACACCGGCCCATGTCGTGCTCGAGGGCGACGACATGGAGACCGCCGTCACCGGCGACTACCTCAAGATGCCGGCCGACGATACCTTAAGAGCGTCCGGTCCGCGTCTGCAGCCGGCGCTGATCGAGGTTGCGGACGGTGGGCTGCGGGCCACGGTCTACACGCAAGACGGTTGAGCATGTCGAAGACGTTCTGGGTCGAGACCTACGGTTGTCAGATGAACCTGAGCGACAGTGAGCTCATGGAGGGGGTTCTGGCGTCCGGCGGGTACACCCAGGTCGCCTCGCCCGAGGATGCCGACGTCATCCTCGTCAATACCTGCGCAATCCGGGAACATGCGGAGCAACGCGTGCTGGGTCGCGTCGCCGAGTTGAACCGGGTGAAGAGGGAGCGACCCGGGACGCTGCTGGGCGTTTGTGGCTGTATGGCTCAGCGCTTGGGTGCCCGATTGATCGAGCGGGCCCAACACGTAGATATGGTCATCGGACCCGACGCCTATCGCTCGTTGCCGCAGCTTATCGAGCGGGCGGCGCGGGGCGCTGACGGCGTAATCGATGTGGATCTCAAGCCCGCCGAGAACTACGAGGGGCTAGAGATGAGACGCCGCTCCCAGGTTTCGGCCTGGGTGCCGATCCAGAGAGGCTGCAACTACCGCTGTACTTTTTGCATCGTGCCGTATACGCGGGGTTCCGAGAAGAACCGCGAACCGGACGCGATCCTCCAGGAGGTCGAAGCGCTGGCAGGGCAGGGGATCAGCGAGGTCACCCTGCTCGGGCAGACCGTCAACTCGTATCGCCACGGTGATTGGGACTTCACGCGCCTGCTGCGCGCCGTCGCTGGGTTGCCTGGCATCCGACGCGTTCGTTTCACGTCGCCGCACCCCAATGACCTGACGCGTGAGCTCGTCGAGGCGATGGGCGAGGAAACTGCCGTGTGCCCGCAGCTCCACCTGCCCGTACAGTCGGGGTCGAACCGCGTGCTGAAGCGCATGGCCCGGCGCTACAACCGCGAGCAGTACATTGCCAAGGTCGAGATGTTGCGCGATCTGATACCTCATATCGCGCTCGGCACGGACATCATCGTCGGGTTCCCCGGCGAAGACGAAGATGACTTCGAGCAGACGCTCGACCTCGTGCGCACCGTCCGCTACGACGACGCCTTCACTTTCCGGTACTCGCCGCGCGAGGGCACGCCTTCCACCCGGATGGACGACGAATGGGAGGTGCCCGAGCGTGTGGCGCAAGGGCGTCTCGAGCGCCTGATCGCCCTGGTTCGCGAGATCTCTGCGGAGAAGAACCTGTCCGAGGTCGGAGGGATCGTTGATGTGCTTGTCGAGAAGCGGGCACGCCGCGGCGAGCTGCTGCAAGCGCGTACCGACACCTACAAGGTGGTGTTGATCCCAGGACCCGAAGATTGGATAGGCCGCTACATGAAGGTCGCCCTGACGGGGACCAGCGGCGCTACCTTTACAGGCTTCCCCATCGAATCATGAACAAGAAAACGATTGCGGTCCGGGCCCTGATCGGTGTTGTGGTTGTTGCTGCGCTGGCCTTGTTCGCGAGTGCGAATTCCGGCCAGTCGGTGGACGTCCGCCTCGGTCTGTTCACCCTGCGCGGCGTGTCGCTTCCCGTTGTGATCTACGGCGCCGCCATCGTCGGCATGCTCTTGATGGTCGCCGTCAGCCTGCGCAACGACCTGCGTACTCGCCAGGCTCTGGACCATTACGACAAGATCGCCGCAGACGTCCTCGGCAGCATCAACGCGGATGAGGGCGAGGAAGAGGTTATGGAGGAGGCGGGCGGCAAGAGCTAGCTCCGGGCCGCCGCCGGACTATGACCCGAGTACTCACCTGGATCAGGGTCGCTTTCTGGCTGCTACTGGCCTCGGCGGTCGTCTTCGGCATCTGGGCGACACGGGCCGGCACGCGCATTCCAGCCGTCTACTACATGACCGGACCGTCGATGGAGCCCACGGTGAAGGAGGGGGAGTACTTCATCACTTGGAGCCCAGCGGACCGCATCGAGCACGGCGATCTGGTCATCTTCCGCTACGAGCATCCGCGCCGCACCTACCACGTGTTGCGCCGCGTCGCCGCACTGCCGGGCGATACCGTGGCCATGGACTCGGGCACGGTGGTCCTGAACGGGGTGCCCCAGCCGTGGCCCTTCGACATCGCCAGCCCCGGAGCCTGGCGCTCCGAACTGGCCATCGAGATCAACATCTATACATGGGGACCCTGGGTCGTGCCGCCCGACTCCGTCGTGCTGCTCTCCGACCGGCGCGACATGCTGGGCTGGCCCGACAGCCGCTTCCTAGGATTCATCTCCATCGAGGACATACTCGCGCAGGCCGACATGACAGTGTCGGGCCGGCGCATACGCTGAGTTTCGTCGCGGCCTGTAGCAGCTCTGCCGGCGTGGGAGCTGCCCAAAGAGGAGGTATCCATGAAAAGGTCAGTCATCGGACTACTGGTCCTGCCGTTCATCTGGTCTGCGTCAGCCGCGCAGACAGGGGGTGACCTCAAGGTCTTCATCTCGGTGGACATGGAGGGGATAACGGGAGTGGTCAACTGGGAGGACGTGAGCAGGTCGGGCAAGGACTATGATTATTTTAGGAGGATAATGACCGAGGAAGTGAACGCCGCGATCGAGGGCGCCCTGGCTGCCGGAGCGACCGAGATAGTCGTCCGTGACTCTCACGGCTCGGCGCGCAACATTTTGCCGGAACTACTTAACAGAAACGCGCGTCTGATCCGTGACTGGTCAGGCGGGCCCAAGGGCATGATGGAAGGGATCGACGATAGCTTCGATGCTGTGCTCTTCATCGGCTACCACGCAAAGGCGGGTACCCCTGACGCGTTACTCGAGCACACCTCCTCCGGGAGCGTTACGGATTTCTCCATCAACGGCCGCTCCATACCCGAAGCCGGCTACAATTCTCTGATAGCGGGTACCTATGGCGTGCCCGTCGTCTTCGCGGCTGGTGATAAGGCTCTCTGCGAGCAGGTGGAGGGTCTCTTGGATGATGTCGAGACGGTAGCGGTCAAGGAGGGCATTGGCGCCGCAGCCCTCAACCTGCATCCCGAGGTATCCCGCGAGCGGATCCGGGCTGGGGTAGAGGTGGCCCTCCGCAATCTGGACAGGTTCGAGCCGTTCAGAATGGAACCGCCCTATACTCTGGTACTCAAGCTGAAGAGCGAAGAGACTGTGTACAGTGGATCTCACTTCCCGGGCGCGGAACGAACCGGTGAATGGGAGCTTACGTACAGCAGCGATAACTTCATCGACGTCATGTACGCGTTCGGTGCTATGCGCAGGTGAGCGCCGCGCCTAGTTCCCCGGCGTCACCCAGATGAACTCGTCCACCCGGACCCAGCCCTTTGGCGCGGCCTGAACCATACGCGGCCGCGCCAGGTACTGCTTGACGACCTGGTCGGGTCTGCTTCCCGCCCCCGCCACGTGCATGTTGAGGAACATCCTGGCTTTTGCACCCACGGGGTCGGCGTGCTCCCATTCCTTCACGCCGACGCAGATGAGAACGCCTCCGTTACGCGGCATCGCCTTCCGGATCTCCGGCTCGAGCTTCTCGATCTCCTGGTTGATTCGCCAGCCGAGCCCTAAGCTGCCCAGGCCCACCACCGCTTTGTGGAGCAGTTCAACGCTGGCTCCGACGGCCTGGCCTTTCGTCGAGGGCCCGCCTTTGAACGGCATCGTGGATTTCACTTTGAGCGTCTGATACTTGTACTGCGGCATGGGCGGTCTCCGTTCGTCCGCTGGTGGGGCTACCTGTTGGAAGCTTCCAGCGCGGCGAACGTTAAAGAGAGGAGGCGGCCCGCGAAATCCCGGCTGCGCTGGAAGCTGCCAGACAGAGTAAGCGGGTCGTGGATGCCGCCTTCGTACAGGTAGTACTCGAAACCCGGCGCACCGCGGCCCAATCCCATCATCACGTCGATGAGCTGCTGCGCTTCGCCGACGGGCACGGTGGTGTCATCGGTGCCATGATGCACCTGCAGCTGTTGCAGACGCTCGGCGTAGTAAACCGGCGAGCGGCGGATGAGCTCGGGGCGCACATCCGCGATAGTGAGCTGGCCGTTCTTGAGCGGCTGGATGAACTCGCTGTTCAGATACTCCAGTCCCGGTAGGTCGCGTGGGCTGCCGAGCAGCGCCTCTTCCGTCACGTCCTGAACGAAGGGGCCGAAGAAGTCGGTGGGCCCGAAGAACTCCACCACGATATCGATTCGCGGATCGCGTTCCGCCATCAGCAAGCCGACGCAGGCGCCGCGGCTGAAACCGATGACGCCAATGCGGTCCGGGTCCGCTTCCGGTGTGGTTTGGGCCACCGCGTTCAGCAAGGCGAGGGCGTCATCGACGTCCTTGTCCCAGGGGCTGGGCGGGCCGTCGGAGGTGTATGTGGTGCCATCGAAAATGAGCGGCTCAGC
>JBDHHZ010000141.1:0-6928 GCA_039589115.1 Gemmatimonadota bacterium
CGCTGCTGGTGCCACATCGCGCCGCGCCTGCGTGGGTGTGCGGAGGAGCATCTGGTAAAGCTCGGGGTCTCGGGGGGCGAATTGGGCTTGCGCCATATACGAGTCCAGCGTATGCAGGGTCTCGAAATAGTCTCTGAAAGCCGGATCGTACGGCTCTACCTCGATGTAGCCGGAGAACGGCATGGTCGGCTCGCCGGGCGCGTCCTGAGCTGGATACCAGACCATGATCCGGATCGGGCGGCCTTGGTAGTCGGTCGGCGTGGAATCAGGGTGCAGGTACGAGCGCGCGTCGTCGAAGATGTAGTAGACCGTGAAGCCCACCGAGTGCGAGCCGCTCTCGAGGTTGTTCCAGAGAGGAGAAGTTGCAGGCTGGGCCTCGCTAGTCCGAACGACCGCCGCCACCAGCAGCACCGCAATGGCCAAGAGGCGTCGGTACATCATCGCCATCTCTCCTTGATGAGCCCTCCGTGTGAAAGCTGCGGGTGGCCGAGTCGGCCTGCAAGAGCTACATAGGACTCGAACCCTAAGAGCGGGGCACAGAGTCGAAAGACCCTGGAGGGCAGGAAATGGATGCCGATACTCTGATCGAAGTCATACTGGCCCTGATGATCTTCGGGATTCCAGGCGCGGCGCTGGCCGTTCGCTTCGTGCTTCGCCCCATGCTGAGGGAGATCGCTGAAGCCATCCGCACCACGCAGGGGAGGGTAACTCCCGAACTCGAGGCACGGCTGCTGGAGCTGGAAGAAGGCCAGCGGCTGACCAATGATCGACTCGAGCACTTGATCGAGGCCGAACGCTTCCGCGATCAGCTCGGTTCGGGAGATTCGTCGGGCTGACGCGTCCTCGACGCTTCTATTTGGTGATGTAAAAATGACGACTCAGCGGCCGGCGCAGTTGACCTGCCTTAGCGAATGGGGATGATGGAGAAGACTGCCGACGAGACCCGCAAGGTAACCGTGACATGCCAGTTCTGTCTCACGCTGAACAATGTCGATCTTGGCAGAGCGGACCAGCGTCCCAAGTGCGGGGAGTGCGGCAAGCCGATTCTGCTCGATCGCCCGGTGAGAGCGAGCGATGACGATTTCGGGCATGTCATCGCCGGCGCCCAGGTCCCGGTCGTCGTCGACTTCTACGCCGATTGGTGCGGCCCCTGCAAGATCATGGCGCCGGTGCTCGACGAGTTCGCCCACGCCCACAAAGGCGAAGTGCTGGTGGTCAAGCTGGACACGGACAGGAATCCGAAGGTCACCCAGCAATTCGAGATCCGGGGCATCCCCACACTCATCCTGTTCAAGGACGGACGCGAGACCGCGCGCCGCACCGGCGCTGTGCCGAAGGAGGAGTTGGAGAGCCTGCTGGCTTCCGCGTAGCGTCGCGCGGGTCAGGCGCTGGGGAGCTCGGGCGGACTGGCCCCGGGCTCGAGCTGCGCGTCTGTGACAACCGACTCGACGTGCTCCGTGAGCCGGTCGAGCAGTTCACGGAGGACACGCTGTCGCCGCCGTACCGTCGATCTGTAGACCTTTCGACCCAACAAGTAGGCGCCGCCGATGATTCCGACCGGCCAGATGATCGCGAAGAGAGCGGACTGAAGAGCGCCGAGACCGACGCCAAGACCGACCCCCAGTCCTATGCCTCCGCCACCACCACCGATCATGCCACCGAACATCGCCCAGGCGAGCTGGCTCAAGCGCTCTTCGATTCTGATGCGCGTTCGCCCGTCCCGCGAGCTGACGACTACCTGCAGCGTGCGCAGGTTGTCGGGGGTGGTCGACTGCCAGGTAAGGGTGCGCCCCAAGAGGCTGGGTTGGACGTAGGCGTCCGCGGCCTGCTGAATCTCCGGGACGAGCCGCTCGAACTCCGATTCCGGTATCTCGCCGGTCAGGGTCCGCTCGAACTTGATGCTGACAGGCGCGCCGAGGACCCGTGCAGCGCCTTCGCTATGCAGGCTCGCCGCCCCCGCATCGAGGTCGTCCGCGGCTCGGCGCAGGAGGCGCGGATCGATCCCGGCCTCGACGGCGATCTCCTCCAGCTCGGCCAGTGTGAGACCGCTGCCCCCCGCCGCCGACTCCGGCTCCCGGCGCTGCAGCTCGGCGGCGCGCTTCAGGATCAGACCGACTTCCTTGTCGCCGTAGCGGCGGCGACGCTCTCCCGATTCAGACATGGGTCACGAATCTAGCGGCCAGCGGGTGCGCCTTCAAGCAGCACGAGCGAATGGACTCCGCTGCTGTCGATTGGATTTGGGTGATAGTACTTCGCGGCTAGTTCGAACGTGTAGGGATGGCGCTCATCAGGTCGACGACGACTCGCCAGCTTCCGCTTCCGTTTGGGCCGCGCCGCCAGGCTCGCACGTAATTGCCCTGCTCGCCGGGCTCGTCCGGGTCGCCGGGAACGAACGTGTACTCACCGTACGTGTAGCCCAGGTCGCCGGACCGTGACACGTCTCCGCCCAGCACCGTCCATTCTACCGTGCCCGGCCGCTCCGAGATCAGCTCGCGCAACGCCTCGATGCCCAGAAGCGGCTGTATGCCATCGCGCAGTGCACGGACGTCCGAGTTCACATGGGCGGTCAACGCCTGCAGCATCCCATTTGCCACGGAGGCCGCGGCGAAGGCGCGGTCGACTTGGAGCAGGATCTCCAGCTCGGTCACCACATCTACATCGAGTTCCCACCAGCTATGCGATCCCGGCTCGCCGGCCGGCGAGCGCAGCTGCTCCGTCACTTCGGGCGGTGGATTCGAGATCCCGTGGTCTATCATGACTCGCCAGGCTCCATCCGCCTGCTTCTTCCAGACCGAGAAGAAGTTGCCATGAGCTGCTGGAGCAGCGGCCCGGTCCGCTCGGAAGTCCCAGGGACCCGTTGTGAATCCGAGGTCACCCGCCTCGGCGATGTCGGCGAGGACCGGCTCCCAGGATAGAAGTCCTGGCGCATCGGGTTGGGCGCTCAGCCATTCCTGTGCGTTCACGGCCCGGGGCCGGAAGAGAACGCCATCGTCCGCGAGATAGGTGCGGAAAGCCTCCAACGTGCCGTGTTCCGCTGCCGCGCCGGCGAATGCCCGCTCCGACTCGACCAGCGTGCTGAGCATCGCTTCATACCTGGCCTCGGTATCCTCGGTGCAGGAGACACCCGCCAAGGAGTAACCGGCGAGAGCTAGCGCGACAGGGATGACCGATACGGATCTCTTGTCTTTCAACATGCCCAACAACTTAGGGCCGATCGCCGGTCGCGCCACTGGTGTTCGGCGAGCGGGACCGCTCCGGGGTCAGCCCGTCGATGCCGCGGGGCGAGTCGACTCTTCAAGATGGAGTGACCCCCACCTGGGGGCTCGTGTCCAGGTGGGGGTCGACGGCCAGGCCAAACCGCGCCCGGCCTCACGCGAACGCGCGACTTCGCTTCTCCGCCAGCCAACGGTCCACTGACAGAGCGCCGGCGCCGCCCAGGAGCATGGCCAGAAACCCGGCGATGTAGAGCAACGGAATCTCCATACCGGGCATCCCGAACGTCGGACCGTTCGGGCCCATGCCCGTCACATTCATGAAGCTGAACCCGCTGCTAATGTGCACCGTGAACAGTGCTACCAGCATGTTCACCAGGCCCAAGAGCGAAACGATGGCTACGAAGGCTCCGGCGATCAGTGCCAGGCCGCCGAAGAACTCGACGGCGCCTACCACCCACGACATCAAACCCGCTGCAGGTACCCCGATGTTCTGAAGCATTCCTGCGAACATCGCATGCCCCGCGCTCGAGAACAGCTTCGGAAACCCGTGAAACGCGAAACCGAATCCTAGGATCAGGCGAAGCGAAAGCCCCGCATAGTCAGTCAGACTCTTACCCATCATATTCTCCTCATCAGTACTTCTTTATATTCAAATATTACCACAAGCTTCATATGCCACAGGAACCAGGGTTCTCCCGGGCCGCCCTAGAAACGTCTACTACCCGCTCTCGGGTTCCCGGCGCCGATGCGTGGGCGTTAGGTTATAGTCAAGACCGTTAGAGCTCAGTCCGGCTGATCAGCTGCAGTGGCCAAGAGAGGTGGGGCGGCAAGACAAATGTTTGCAGCGCCGCAGAATCTCCAGGTCGTCTGGCATGAGGACTATGAGGCCGATATCGGCGTCCACGTCTTCCCGACCACCAAGTATCGTGCGGCCCGCGATCGCCTATTCGAAGAAGGTACGCTCAGCGAATCCGATATAAGGCGCCCGGAGCCGGCGACGGATGAGCAGGTCGCGCTGGTCCACACGACTGGGTACATGGAAAAGATCTTGGGCGACAAGTTCTCTTGGCAGGACACGATGGTCCTCGAGATCCCCTTCTCGCCGGAGCTGAGAGAGGCGATGTGGATCTGCACGGGCGGCTCGATCCTGACCGGTCGACTGGCGCTGGAGGATGGGCTTGCGGTCCACTTGGGCGGTGGATTTCACCATGCCTTCGCCGATCATGGCGAGGGGTTCTGCCTGATCAACGATGTGGCGATCGCGGTGAGGGTTCTAATGGAGGAAGGGACGATCGCGCGGGCAGCGGTAGTCGATTGCGACCTCCATCACGGTAACGGGACCGCCGCCATCTTCCGAGACGACTCCGCGGTGTTCACCTTCTCGATCCACCAGGAGTACAACTACCCGATGACCAAACCGCCGAGCGATCTCGATCTCGGCTTAGCCGACCTGACGGGTGATGGCGAATACCTGGCGCTACTGGAGAAGCACATCCCGGTCATCCTGAAGGAACATCGACCCGACCTCATCTTCTATCTGGCGGGCGCCGACCCGTTCGAGCAAGATCAGCTTGGTGGCCTGAGCCTCACGTTCGACGGGTTGCGGCGTCGCGACGAGTCCATCTTTCGCATGGCGGGCGACGCCGGGGTGCCCGTCGCCGTGGCCCTGGCCGGCGGATACGCCCACCGATTCGAGGACACGGTAGAGATTCACTGCGAGACAGTGCGGGCTGCCCGGCGCCGGGTCGAAGACGCGGGTCCCGCTGCAGGATGATGGTATGAGCCGACGGCCATCCGTACTTCTGTTCGCGCTCGGCTTGTTGCTGGCGCCCTCCGCGCAGTGGGTTCAACAGGCGGGCGAGCGTCGAGCGCAAACCGAGCATCTGGAGATCACCTATCCCTCGAGCGAAGAGGCGAAGGTCAGGGAGTTCCTGAGCTCGGCCGAGGATGTGTACCAGGCCGTCGACTCGCTCATGTACGACGCTCTTCCGGCTTCACTCCGTCTGACGTTCGTGGCCGAGCCCAAGCGTGACTCCACACGGACGGGCCTCGTCCTCAGCCTGCTGGATGGGAGCCGGATGACCCGGGAGTTCGCCTTGCAGCTGACCCATACAGCGGCGCGCCAGATAGTGGGTCCGTCGTTCGACGCCGAGAGCTACCGATTCGTTGCCGAGGGGCTGGCGGCCTGGGTCGGCGAGCGCGTCGTGCCGCTACCCGGTTCCGTCGAGCAGCGCCTGATGCTCGCCTCCTACGCCTACATGGAGGAGGCGACCTACCCGGAGTACCTGGCCTCCTATGAGCTGGCGAGCGAGGAGATGGGCAAAGCGGTTATCAACGCCGCAGGTCTCTCGTTTGTCACACATGTCGTGGAAAGGCGCGGTCGGGACGGGCTGGCCTCGCTGCTCGGCGCGATGTCCGACAACATCGAAATCTGCTCCGCTCTCGACCAAGCCGGCTTCGGCTGCGACAGTTTCCTGGACGACTGGGAGGCTGCCTTGGAGGCCGAGGCGGCGAAGCACGATTTCTCGATCTTGCCGACCGTGCACGCCGACTTGCTTGCCAGCGGGCAGGGCGAACTGCGCGACTTGAGCCTCTGGGTTCGCATCATCAATCCGGAGGCGGCCGACTATCCGTTCTACATCTCCCTCGTAATCGATGGCGAAGAGCTGGAGGAGCCGTTCTACGCCGATGAGAGCGACTACAGCGGCTTGGTGCCGTTGGGCCAAGTGTCTGCCGGTGTGAAGGTGCTGTGGGACGTGGCGGTGTGGTCGGAGACGCTACAGCTCTGGCGGCGCAGCGGCTGGCAAGACCGGATCATCGAGTAAAGACACGGCTCACCTCACTTAGTCCATTCCTCATCTTCGGTAAAGATCGAATCGATGACCAGCTTGGGGTGAATGTCCTTCAGGCCATCAGCGATGCGCCGCCGTATGTCGTCCAATTCCTTCACACGGTTCAGGCGGAAGCTGGACGGGACGATCAACTGGGTCATCACATAGAAGTAGCGCCCTATCCTCACCATTCGGACGTAGCTCTTCTCTAACGCCAGCCCCTCGACCGATCGGTCGAACCGCGTGCGGACTTCCCAACTGCCACAGGAGGGGCTGGACCGCTATCGTCCGGGACGGCCCACCGCATACTGCATACCGCACACCGAAACCATCCCCCTATTGCGAATCTGCAATTGAGGGTTACTGATTACCGGCCACCGGCTACCGGCTACCGGTCACCGGCCACCGGCCACCGGCTACCGGCCACCGGCCACCGGCAACGACAGGGGTGCTGGGGAGATTCCCGGCTGAGAACACACCCTGAGAACCTGATCCGGGTAATGCCGGCGCAGGGAGTCAGCCACCCCCCCTCCATCCCTTCCTGCAGATCACCCGAACGGTCATGACAGCGACGCAGGAGGGATCCAAGATGAGTTTCTGTGCCGAACAACTCGATCGGGTGCGCCCGATCTGGGAGCGAATCCTCGATCACCGCTTCCTGAAGGAGACGCGGGACGGTACGATCGCCCACGCGACGTTCGCCAACTGGATGCGCCAGGACTACCTGTTCGTCGAGGCGGCCATCCCGTTCATCGCTGCGCTCTTGCCGAGGGCGCCGCTGGCGCACCGCCAGGCTCTGGGCCAGGTGCTGCCCGTCCTCGAGAAGGAGTTGGAGCTGTTCCGCGAGCGAGCGAAGACGGCGGGCGTTGATCTCAGCCAGGT
>JBDHHZ010000142.1:0-6923 GCA_039589115.1 Gemmatimonadota bacterium
AGGTCGGCGATCTGATGTTGCGGCGCGCCGGCTTCACCGAGATCACGTTGTTCAGTCATCGCATCCGCAAGAACGTGCCTCTGGAAGTCGATACCGAGGAAGGGGAGTAGCGGCTGCTGCGTGCGAAGCGGATCATCCTGAGCCTCTCTCTGGGCCGGGACGGCTGACGGTGCGAGATATCAGGGCGTATCTCGGCGATCGTGGTTTTTGATGGTTTGTTGAGGGCCCGTTTCAACATTCGACAGTCGACAGGGGACAGCCGACGTCCGAGTACTGCTCGACGGACGACGTTCGACGTTCAGCGCAGGAGTAGGGATGGTGACGCGCCCTGGCCGCCCGGCGATGCAATACGATTTGCAGGACCGCCTCATCGACCTTTCGGTTCGAGTGACGAGAGTCTGTGATGGCCTACCGTCGACGAGAGTGGGAAAGCACGTCGCGGGTCAGCTGGTTCGCTGTGGAACAGCTGCGGCGCCGCTCCATGCTGAGGCCAGCGCCGCCGAGTCCCGCAAGGACTTCGTCCACAAGCTGGGTATGTGCTTGAAGGAACTGAGAGAGACGATGAGTTGGCTACGTTATCTGCAGCAGCTGGGAATCGGCGATCAGACTGCAACCGATGAATCGATCAGCGATACCGATCGAGCCATCGCCATCGTGTACACCAGCATCAAGACCGCCAAACGCAACGACACGACGAAATCATAGGTGGCTGACCGTCGAGCACCGAGCGTCGAGCGTCCAGCGTCGAGCAGTACTCGAACGTCGGCTGTCGATTGTCCCCTGTCGACTGTCGGTTTTTCCTACTGATCACCGTCGGGTCGCGTGTAGCGCTCGAAGAACTCGAGGATCCGCAGCATACGGTCGATCCTGAGCAGCGGCTCGCCGGAGCGCGACAGATCGTGACCTTCGCGTGGATACCGCACGTACTCGACGGGCTTCTCCAGCACCTTGAGGGTGCGATAGAGCATCTCCGACTGCGATACGCCGGTCCGCAAGTCGCGATCGGAGTGCATGATGAGGAGCGGCGTTTGTATCTCGTGGGCGTAGGTGATGGGTGATTCCGTCCGCAGGATTTCCGGATCTTCCCACGGGTAGGCGTCGAACTCGTAGGGCACCAACCGCCAGGCGTTCCCCTCGCCGAAGAATGTCGCCAGGTCGTAGACGCCGCGCTGGGCGACGGCGGCGACGAAGCGATGGTCGTGGCCCACCAGGTAGGCGGTGAGGTAGCCGGCATAACTTCCGCCGGTCACCACCATCCGCTCCGCGTCCACCTCGCCACGCGCCACGATGGTGTCGACGGCGGTCAGCACGTCGTTCATCGGCCCGTCGCCCCAGGCGCGCTGGATCGAGAACTTGAAGTCGTACCCGTAGCCGTCGCTGCCTCGAGGGTTCGTGTAGAGGACGTAGTATCCTCTGGCGGCGAGGAACTGGAACTCGTGCCACATGGAGCGCTCGCCCGGCCCCCACATCGAGTGTGGGCCTCCGTGGATCTCTAGCACCAGTGGCTGCCTCTCCTCGTCCCTGCGCTCGATCGGCTCGATCAGCCAGCCTTGCACACGTTGGCCATCGAAGCTGTGGTACCAGAACCCCTGATGCGACTGGACGTGGACTGTCGCCAGCCATCCGGTGTTCAGATCCGTCACCCGGCGCTCGCTGTCGCCGCCCGCATCGACGACGTAGACCTCCGAGGGATCGGCGGGCTCGGTGAGCACGTAGGCCAGCTTCTCCGTCCCCACGTCGAAGCTGGTCACCCCGCGCTCGCCGGACACCAACTGCCTTATGTCGCCGTCCTCGAGCAGGACTCGGTAGATCGGGACAGTACCATGCACGCCGGCGGTGAAGTAGATGGAGCGGCTGTCGGCGGACCAGCGATACTGACGGACGCTGCGGTCCAGCGGGCGCGTGAGCCACCTGACACCGCCTTCGGGTCCGCCCTCGGTGAACTCGAGGATCCCGACCTCTCTGTTGGACGCGGAGGGCTCCGCGGTATCGCGTGCGGCGAAGGCGATCTTGGTGCCGTCGGGCGACCAGGCCGGACCGGAGATACTGCGTCCGGGAATCGGCACCTTCTGCGGCTCTCCTCCGGCCGTTTCCATGACGTAGAGATCGGACTTCAGCGAGTAGTCGGGGTGGCCCCCGTCGGTGATGCGGGCCGTGAAGGCGATGCGCCGCCCGTCCGACGACAACGCCGCCGAGCCGAAGTTGTAAGGGCCATCGGTGAGACGCCGTGGTTCCTTGTCTTCCAGGTCGACGATGTAGATCTGGGCCCAGTTCTCGATGGCTCTCAGTCCCCGCTCGCCCTGGAAGTTCAACCGCGTGATGACCGATGGCTCGCCCTCGTCGGCGCTCTTTGCCAGCCAATTCCTTATAGCGGCCAGCGATCCCCACATGGCGGTGTCGGGAACGGTGGCATCGCCGAGCACGCTATCGGTCGAAGCCGCGCCGTCCGCTTCCGTCGCTTCGCTTTCCAGTTCCGCCGTAGTCAACGAGGAACCGAAGAGTATCTGCCGCCCGTCGGGCGACCATCTGGGGTTGGAGGCGCCGTGCTCCATCTCGGTGACGGGAGAGGCTTCGCCGCCGTCGACGGGCAGGATGTATATCTGCGCGCCGTCCGCGCCGCGCCGTGAGGTGAAAGCGATCTGCGAGCCGTCGGGTGACCAGACCGGACCCCGGTCACGCACCTTGCCGTGGGTCAGCTGCCGCGTTCCGCGACCGTCTACGCTGGCCAGCCAGATGTGGCTGTAGTAGGCGTTGTCAACGGAGTCGATCTGCGTGACGACGAAGGCGACGTGCCGGCCGTCCGGCGCGATGGCCGCATCGTTGGCCGTGCGGATCCGATACAGGTCATTCGCTTGGATGGGTCGTCTCTGCTGTGCGCCGAGCGGTGCGGCGAGCGTGGCGGTAAGCGCCAGGCAGGTGATGGCGACGCGACGAGACACTCTAACGTTGATCGGGGCGCTCCACGACATTGCTAACCTCTTCGAGAACCGCCGGACAGGCGCGAATCTGCTCGGCCAGCGGACTGTGCGCGGGGGAGCGATTGGACTAACTACAGCTGGCCACCCTGGCCATCGACCGGACAATAGACGTTCAGGTGGCCACAGCGGCTGCAATGCCAGCCGACCCACTCCGGTGGTAGGGCTGCGTCGCTACGACGCAGCGACCGGAACCGCAAGTGGTGGCCGCTGAGGCCGAGCGTCGCGTGGCAACCCGGAAGCTGGCAACGAATCCGGTGACCAGGCGCGATCTCTTGCGGGTAGAGCGACTCCCGCAGCGCAACGGTCCAGCGGTTGAGGCGATTCGTAATCATCGCGCCGTAAATGTAGGGCGGGCAGCGCGTTCGGAAAAGGCCGAAAGTAAACCGAAGGCTCTCTGCGAGGCCTATTCCCCGATGATCTTCAGGATGACCCGCTTCGGACGGCGGCCGTCCCACTCTCCATAGAACACTCGCTGCCACGGACCGAGGTCGAGCTGCCCATCGGTCACCGGGATGAGCACTTCGTGGCCGATCGTCAGGTTGCGGAGGTGCGCGGCGCCGTTGTCTTCGCCGGTGCGGTTATGGAGATAGTCGTCTCCGCGGGCCGGGTGGCCGTTCCACGGTGCCAGATCTCCATCGAGCCAGTCGAGGATGTCCTGGTGCAGCCCGGATTCGTTGTCGTTGATGAACACGGAGGCCGTGATGTGCATGGCGCTCACCAGGCAGAAGCCTTCCTGTATGCCGCTCTTAGCGAGCTCATCCACCACCCAGGGCGTGATGTGGATGATCTCCTGCTGCTTCTCGCTCGTGAAGCTCCTGTACTCGGTGTGCGATTTCATCTTGCCACCTCTTCACTTGCCGTCGAAAGTCGCGAGCCGGGCGTCCTCCGTCATCAATGCTCCCGCAGGAAGCGCTCGGCCGCATCGCGCCGCAATGGCAGCGCCCGACCGTGATCCATGTACTCCTGGCGCGAGGCCGCGATCTCGGGGGTGTAGGCGTCGAGAAAGCGCTGCCAGCGATCGGCGGCCTGCTCATCGTCACCCAGCGCCTCATAAGCGCGGGCCGAGACGGCGAGGGCGAGCAGGTGCTCGGGGACCAGCACGAACATCGTGTCGGCCTGTGCCAGGGCGTCGTTCGGCCGGCCCGCCGCCATGCTGAGCAGCGCCAGGTGGTAGCGGCCGTCGGGATCGATGGACTCGAGTTCCTCGTAGGCTGCGATCGCCATCGGAACCAGTCGCTGGGCCTCCGCCGGATCGCCAGACTCGTGGGCGGTCAGCGCCTGGTTGAAGAGGGCGTCCGCCGCCGCCCGCGGCGTCAGCGGCTGAGGCGCAGCCTGGCCTGACCCACTGATTTCGCCGAGCGGTATGCGCTCGCTGGGCGGGGCTTGATCGCTACCGCCATAATTGAAGGCGGCGTAGATGACGGCGAGCGCTATGATGACCAGCCCGAAAGCCTGGAGTCCGGTCAGTCCCCGCTTCTTGCCGTTCGGTTTGGCGTCGCCCAGGGGGGCCCCGCACTTGCGGCAGAAGGCGTCGCTGGGATCGCTCTTGGTGCCGCAGGCGGTGCAGTGTAGCTTCTCGCCGCTGGCCTTTGTCTCGCGCTTGCTGCTCATGCTCTCATACCGGGGTTGCGGTGACAGTTGCGTTGGCTTTGGAACGGGCGATAATCTAGGGTCAGCAGGGGCCAGGGCGGAAGGGCGGAATCGGCCTTGGACAACTCTCACAGTTTATCAGAAGACTCCACGCCATTGTCTAGTTTCGGAAAGTACTTCCTCCCCGGCCCGACCGAGGTGAGGCCGGAAGTGCTGAATTCTATGGTGCGGCCTGTGATCGGTCACCGCGGTCCGGAGATGGAAGCGCTCATGGGTCGGGTGCAGCCGCGGCTGCGTGGGCTGTTCGGGACGGAGCGTCCCGTCTACGTCTCAACATCCTCGGCCACCGGTTTGATGGAGGCCGCTGTACGCAACTGCACGCGCCGCCGTGTGCTCTCCCTGGTGTGCGGCGCGTTTAGTGAGCGCTTCTACAAGATCGTCCTCGCCTGCGGTCGGGATGTGGATCGTCTGGACGTCGAGTTCGGCGATTCGAACGAGCCCGGCCCCGTCCTCGAAGCGCTGGGCCGCGCCGACTACGACGCGGTCACCATGGTGCATTCCGAGACTTCCACCGGCGTTCTGAACCCTGTGGGCGAGATCGCCGCGGCGGCGCGCCAGGCGGCGCCCGAGGCCCTCGTTCTGGTGGATTGTGTCAGCTCGGCGGCGACGGCTCGCGTCGAGGTGGACGCATGGGGACTCGACTTCGCGCTCACCGGGTCGCAGAAGGGGATGGCGCTTCCACCGGGCCTGGCGTTCGGGGTCGCCTCGCAGCGTGCCTACGACCGGTCGCTCGACATTCCGGGCCGCGGCATCTACTTCAGCTTCGAGGCACTCGAGAACGCGGTCGCCAAGAACCAGACGGCGAACACGCCCGCCGCGTCGCTGATCTTCGCTCTCGACGCGCAGTTGGAGCGCATCGAGGTGGAGGGCCTGGAGGCTCGGCTAGCCCGTCACCTGGCGATGGCGGAGCGAACCTGGCGGTGGGTCGACGAGATGCGCGAGTCGCGCGGTATCGACCTGGCGGTGCTGGCGCGCGAAGGGCGTCGGTCGCCCTCGGTGACGTGTGTGGCTTTGCCTGCGGGAATCAGCGGTGTGGAGGTGACGCGGCGAATGGCCGAGCGAGGTTACACGATCGCGGCCGGCTATGGGAAGCTGCGGGAGAGGACCTTCCGGATCGGCCATATGGGTGATCATACTACGGAGGAGCTCGACGCATTGCTCGAGGAACTCTCCTCAGTCATCGGCGAGGGGTAGGAGTGGTGATGGCAGGAGTCGATTTCAGTTTTCGCGTGTTGCTGGCGGACGAGATCGCGCCCGAGGGGGTGGCGATCCTCGAGGGCAGCGAGGGCGTGCAAGTCGATCTGCGCGGCGGCATCAGCGCCGGCGAGCTGAAGGAGATCATCGGTGACTACGACGCCGTGATCGTGCGCAGCCGTTCGAAGGTGACGGCGGAAGTGATCGAGGCGGGGAAGCGGCTGAAGGTGATAGGTCGAGCCGGCGTCGGGTTGGATAACATCGATGTCGATGCCGCGAAGCGGCGCGGCATAGCGGTGCTCAATTCTCCAGGCGGCAATGTGATCTCGGCTGCCGAGCACACCCTCGCCCTCACCCTCGCTCTGACCCGCAACCTCGCACAGGCCGATGCCTCGCTGCGACGCGGGGAATGGCAGCGCGAGCGCTTCCGCGGCGTCGAGCTTTACGGTAAGACGCTCGGGCTGGCCGGCGCCGGGCGCATCGGCTCTGAGGTGGCGAAGCGCGCCCGCGCCTTCGGGATGCGCGTGCTGGCCTACGATCCTTACCTGTCGGAGGAGCGCGCCGCGCAGTTTGACATCGAACTGGTGACGCTGCCAAGCCTGCTCCAGCAGGCCGACGTGATCAGCGTTCACACCCCGCTGACGGAAGAGACTCGCGGGATGATCGGGGCTGCGGAGCTGGCGATGAT
This sequence comes from Gemmatimonadota bacterium, assembly GCA_039589115.1. Lineage (GTDB taxonomy): Bacteria > Gemmatimonadota > Gemmatimonadetes > Palauibacterales > KS3-K002. Next base: position 6,511 of record JBDHHZ010000142.1, read on the forward strand.
GAAGCCCACCGCATACCTGGTCAACGCGGCCCGCGGTGGCGTGGTGGACGAAGCGGCCTTGGCCGAGGCGCTCGGGGAAGGGAAGCTGGCCGGCGCCGCGCTGGATGTCTTCGCGGATGAGCCGGTCCCCGCCGGCCACGCGTTGCTGGCGCTCGATAATGTGCTCGCCCTGCCCCATCTCGGGGCCGCGACCCGGGAAGCGCAGATCGGTGTAGCAGTCGAGATCTGCGAGGCGGTGCGCGACGCCCTGATCAGCGGCGCTGTCGCTCGCCGCTGAGCTGCCGGGGTCCGCCTGGTTCGCCGGACGCTTTTGCGCTGGCAGCAGCGTTAAGAAAGCCGTATCTTGCCTGTTAAGGGTGTCCCCTCACCCGTTCTTGCCTGTAGTTGTCCTTCCCATACACCCGCCATCTGCA
>JBDHHZ010000143.1:0-6909 GCA_039589115.1 Gemmatimonadota bacterium
CGGATAGACGTCAAGATCGCTACAGGGTTTTCGCGGGGGGTTCTTCTAGGCACCCGGGCGGGTTTTGGGTGTCTTAGCCTCTAAGGCTTGCGGGACTACTTACAGGCAGCACTCGTGCCATTCTCGAAAACGGGACGGGCGAACCGGCTCTCGGCAAGCGTATCAGACCGTGACATCACGAGTTACGACTGTCAGAGTCCCTGCGGGAAACAAGCGTTCCCAACGCCGCACGCGCCGGGGATCGGGCAAAAAGCGCTATCGTCCGTCAAAATGCCTGAGCTACATGCGTTTTGCAGGAGTAGTCCAAGCTACAGAAATGCGACAGCCCCGCCTTCAGAGATCGAGGGCGGGGCTGACAGCCTGCCGGGTTTCAGTGGCCGATCTTACTCCTGGGCGGCGGCATCGAACGTCCGCGCACCCAGCTCCTTATCCAGCAGCATGAGGGCGGGGCCGTCGTTCCCGATCATCTTGAGCTGTGCGACGATGGTGCTGGCCGTGTCCTCTTCCTCGACCTGCTCGTCGACGAACCAATCGAGCATGTTCTTGGAGGCGTAGTCCTTCTCCTCGATGGCGAGTGCCACGAGGTTGTGGATCAGGCTGGTGACGTGCTGCTCGTGCTTGTAGCCTGCCTCGAAGACGTCGAGCGGCGACTTCCACTCGGTCTGCGGGCCGTCGATGGCGCTGAGGGTAACGCGACCGCCCCGCTCGACGATGTGCCTGTAGAGCTTCATCCCGTGGACGACTTCTTCCTGGCCCTGCGAGGTCATCCAGCTGGCGAAGCCGGGAAGGTCCGTCGACTCGAAGTAGGCGGCCATGGAGAGATAGAGATAGGCCGAATACAGCTCCGCGTTTATCTGGTCGTTGATAGCCTTCTCAACCTTCGCGTTGATCATTTCTTCTTCACTCCTGTGGTCGTTTTCTGGCTCGGAATCGCCTGAATAATAAGGAGGGCCGGCCGTTTGTAAACGTGCCCGTCCAGAGTGCTGGCCAGGGACGTCTCAGCTGACGAAGAGCGGCACCGGCTTGAACTCGGTCACGTCCACCAGGCCGTGGTCGGTGATCTTGAGCTCCGGTATGACGGCCAGCGCCAGGAAAGACATGGTCATTAGCGGGTCGGGGAGCGTACCGCCCAGCTGGCGGGCCGCCTTCCCCATAGCCTCGACCCGGTCCCTCACCTGCTCGAGAGGCAGGTCGGACATCAGACCGGCGATGGGGAGCGGCACGGCGGCGAGCACCTGTCCATCGGCGACCACCGCCTGGCCACCGCCCAGCTCCGCGACGGCGCGAGCCGCGGCCATCATGTCGGCATCGCTGGCGCCGACCACCACAATGTTGTGGTTGTCGTGAGCGACCGTGGAAGCGATGGCGCCGCGCTTCAGGCCAAAGCCGCGGACGAACCCGAGCCCCAAGTTGCCGGTCGCCCGGTGCCGTTCGATGACCGCGATCTTCAGCAGATCACGCTCCGGGTCCTGAACGGCGCGGCCGTCCTCGATCTTCGGCCGCTCTACGCTCTGACCCGTAACGATCTGGCCGGGTATCGCCTGGATGACGCGGACCCCTGCATCTCCCTGGGCGGTGACGCCGAAGTCCACCGCCTCCCATTTCACCTGCACGCCGCTACCCGGCGGCGGCGGCGGAACGGGCCGCGCGCCACTGTACTCGCCGTCCTCGGCGACGACGCGTCCTTCGCTGAAGACGAGCCGCGCCCGGAAGTCGCTTAAGTCGTCGAAGACGACCAGGTCGGCTCGGTAACCGGGGGCCAGCATACCGAGCCCGCGCAGGCCGAAGTAGCCGGCCGTGTTGATCGTGGCCATCTGGATCGCGGTGATCGGGTCGAGCCCCTCCGCGATGGCCATGCGCACCAGGGAATCGATGTGGCCTTCATCCAGCAGGTCCTCGGGATGCCGGTCGTCGGTGCAGAACGAGCAGAAGGCGGCGTTGGCCGGCGTGACCAGCGGCAGCAGTTCCTTCAGGTTCCGCGCCGTCGTCCCCTCGCGCATGAAGATGTGCATCCCGCGCCGCAGCTTCTCGCGCGCCTCCTCCAGTTGCGTGCACTCGTGGTCCGAACCGATCCCGGCGGCGGTGTAGGCGTTCAGCAACAGCCCTGACAGCCCGGGCGCGTGACCGTCCACGGGCCGGTCGCCGGCGGCCTCGATCTTGGCCAGCACCTCGGGGGCACCGAGGAAGACGCCGGGGAAGTTCATCACTTCGGCCAACCCGATCACCCGCGGGTGCTCGAAGAGCGGCTGCAGGTCGCTCGCGTCGAGCGTAGCGCCCGCCGTCTCCATGTGGGTGGCAGGCACACACGACGATGCCATGGCGAAGACGCGCAGCGGCAGCCCATCGCTGGAATCGAGCATGTATCGCATGCCGGGGACACCGAGGACGTTGGCGATCTCGTGCGGATCGGTGACCACAGTCGTCGTGCCCTGCGGCACCACCGCCCGGGCGAACTCGGGCACGGTCACCATGCTCGACTCGATGTGCATATGCGCGTCGATCAGCCCGGGACAGACGTGCGCGCCCTTCAGATCGATGGTCTCTCCGGCCTCGTACTCACCGAACCCGGCGATACGGCCGTCGTAGATGGCGATATCGGCGTCGTGGATCTCGGCGGACCGCACGTTCACCAGCCGCGCGTTCTTTAGCAGCGTGTCGGCCGGCGCATCGCCTCGCGCCACCTCGATCAGCTTGAGCCGGGACTCGCTTGGTATCGCTTCACGCATGAATAGGCCACCTGTGACTGACTGGCGCACTCCGAGCTTGGGGAATTACGCATCACTTACTCTATATATAGAGTCATCTGTCGCACCGGCTACCGGCCACCGACTACCGGCAACCGGCCACCGACCACCGACCACCGGCTACCGGCTACCCGTCAACCGAGATCAGTTCCGCCTCGGCCGCATTCTCCAGATACTCGAGGATCGCCTCCGCGGTCACTGTGCCGTAATAGTGAGCGCCCGCTTCACGCGCTTCCGCCGCCACGTAGCGATAGATATCCAGACCGCTCCGCTCGCCGTTCACCGCGTTCAGCGCCTCGAACCTCATCAGGCTGTGCAGCCCGCGGACGAATCCGACTTGTCGACGGCCCGTTAGAAACTCCGCGGGGCCGGCGACCAGAACCGGCTGCAACTCACTCAGCCGCTGTTCGGTCTCCGACAGCTGGCGCTCCGGTACCGCATCGCGTCCCGTCGCCTGACGATAGGCGAGCCCGACATCACGCACCGCCTGCGCCCCGCGCCGCCCCAGCTCCTCCAGCAGAGGCGACACGAGGGCCGCGGCGCTGGGGTGGATCTCCGAGAGCGATGCGATCGCAAGCGCCTCGCGCTGCGCGGCGTAGCCGACCTGGTCCACCGCGTCGAAGTACGCGGCGTCCACATCGTCGCTCGTGGCGATCCAGGTGAGGCCCAGCCGCAGGTTGCGGCCCAGCCGCTCCTGGCCGCGACCCACCGTCTCCGCGGCGAGCGCGGGCGCCGAAGCGTCGTCAGCGTTGGCCATCGAGTAGGCCATCAACGCCACCGCCGCGGCGCTACGGCCCAGCTGGGTGCGATCGATGTTCCACAGCTGGTCGTCGCTGGAGTGGATGTAGTTGTCCGGCCAGTTGGTGAACGTCACGCCCGGCAGACCGATCGGCGCCTCGGTGAACGTCATGTGGTCGGTGTTGTTGTGGAAGAAGATCATCTTGGCGTTGTAGCGGTGCCGCGTCCCAAGGTGCGACAGGTGCGGCTCCGGATAGAAGCCGGTGCCCGCCTGCAGCTGGGCCAGCTCCGAGTTGTTCGCCGCCACCATGTACTCGACCACCGACTCCACCACGTCGTTGAAGAAGTGGAAGCGGGTCGCCGGTAGACGCGTGATGTTCTGCACCCGCATCACGTCCTGCGCCTGGTTTGCGCCCGACATATCCTGGTTGATGTTCACCCACATCTCGTGGTGCGCCTCGGGATTGTCGGCGAAGTACTGGCGCTGGCTGCCGATCTCCGTCACCCACCAGAAGCGCAGGTTGCGACGCGGCCGCGGCAGCCGGCCCTCGTCGATCAGCTTGTTGAACGCACGGGCGATCTCCAGCACGTTCGCGCAACCGCTGGCATCGTCGTTGGCCGACGTAGCCTCTTCCTGCATGTGACCGCTGATCACGATGTCCTGGCCGAGACCGGGCTCCGTGCCCGGGATGTACGCCTCGACCATGACCTGCCAGGGATCGGGGCCCGGATCCGAATTGAATTCGGACTCGACCACGGCGTGCACGACGATCGGCTCCTCCGACCGCTGCACACGACTCCGCAGCTCCAGCCCCTGCCGCAGCGAGAGCCCGAAAGCGAAGGTCGGCTCAAAATCATCCGACGCCCGGCTCGCCACGCGCATCCAGCGCAATTGATCGGGGTAGGCGCTCTGGCCGCCGAACGGGCTGGGATACGCGACGACGCCCAGCGCACCACGCTCACCGACCGCCCGTTGCATCACGCCGAACGCCGAGCCGTAGGTCAGCACGACCTTGCCAGCGACGTCGAGGCCCTCGAAGTCTTCCTCGGCGCCGGCCCCGACATCGACCAGCTCGCCGGTCACGTCGGTAGGCCGGCTGTAGTCGGCCAGGTGGAGCACCGACTGCAGCGTGCTGGCGATGCGCTCCGGCTCCGGCTCGACGATCCAGAGGTCGGCGAACGTCGCGTTCCAGGGCCGCGTGTTGGACGCCTGCTTGATGAGCTGGACGTTCTCCAGCCCGAACTCGCGCGCCTTCGCCTCGAAGTATTCCGCGACCGCCCAAAGCCCGTTCGAGCCGCCCGGCCGGTGGAAGTGGGTCTGGTAGCGGATGTGCTCGTAGGCCGCGTCGCCGGAGACCTCTTGAAGAATCAACTGCGCGTGCAGAGGATCGAGCACGGGCAGATCCTGCGCGCTGGAGAGTCGTGCCGTACCGGCTAACAAACAAACGACGACGGTTGTGGAAAACAGCCAGGCGCTGCGTCTCATCATCTTCCTCCTGGTTAGCGATTCAGCGAATCGACTATTTGACGCTGACGATTCGCTCGATCAGATCGGGATCGTCGGGCAACAGCTCGGACGCCGGCAGCCGCGGGACCAGCTCGCGCCAGTCGGGCCACATGTCGAACGCCTTCTTGAAGATGGGCAGCGACTCGTCGACGCGGCCGGCCGCCGCCAGCGTCGCCGCGTGCCAGAAAACCATCTCGTGACTGTCGGGCACCATCTGCTCCGCCGTCCAGTACGCCTCGACCGCCTTGTCTATTTCGCCTTGCGTCATGTGCTCGTCGCCGGCGTTCATGTAGTTGTAGGCACGCGCCACGTGGAGCAGGCGCCGCATCTCCTTCACCGGCTCCAAGTGATCTTCGATGCGCAGATCGAAGACGCGGCCGCCCCAGGCGGGCAGGCTCGCATCATCGGTCACCACCATCAGCGCCGCCGACTGCTTACCGCGGATATCGCCGCCTTCCGCCTGCGCTGCTTCCAGCGCCGACATCATCTTCTCGGCCAGGTCGCCTTCGGTCGTCTCGTAGGCCGTGACCATCGCGTCGCAGACCGTCGAGTTGAGCATCAGGTTGGCCTGCACCGAATAACCGTCGCCCGTGTGATCGCAGTACTCGATGATCGCGTGCTCGCCGGTATGCACCGCCGCGTTACCCTGCGCGTCGACCATCCCGACCTGGCGGACATCGGTGTGATCGTCGCCGGCCAGCAGAGCCGTCAGCGCCTGCTGGGCCGTCTTGCCGGCCCGCATCAGCTCGAGCCCCAGCGGCCCGTAAGACGGCTCGACGAACGACTGGGTTGCCACGGCGCCCACGCCCGGCTCCGCCCAGGAAACGATCGAGCCGACCGAGAACCAGTGGGACTGGACGGCCACGCCGAGCTGGCCCGTCTCTGCGTCCCGGGCGACGATCGAGTAGGTATGGACCGGCCGCAATGGGCGGCGGCTCTCCTGCGCCTGTAAGCTCCCGGCAACGACGAAGATGCACGTCGCCAGTGTAGCGGTGTACGTCAGGCGGATCTTCATGACGCCCCTCCTGTCCGATTGAGCAGCTTGGTAAGGGGAGTCAAAATAGGAGAATCGGGGCGGGACCGACATGCGTAGGGAACTGAGGGGAGGTGGGGAGGTGGGGAGGTGGGGAGGTAGGGAGGTAGGAGCGCTAGTAGATCCGAGGATCAAACGATCAAAAGAGCCTGCGAGGTAAGAGGTAACGGATGCCCGAGTCACCTCCGACCTCACGGCTCGTTTGATCTCTTGATCCTCGGATCTATAAGCGCTCCCGACCTCCCTACCTCCCGTCTCGAACCCGACGGCTTTTGGCGGGTAGGAGAGTATGCACAACTCCAACAGGCAGGGAGCCCGATGACTACGGATATCCTCGTGCGTCCCCTCGCATCCAGCGGGGGCAGCGGCAGCGTTTCTCGTTCTCACCCGGAGCCCAAAGGCGCTCCCATCCTCGACGCTTACAGCCAGGCGGTCATCGAGGTCGCCGAGCAGCTGCGACCGGCGGTAGTGAACGTCTCGGTCTGGGGCCGGCGGCACAGCCCCTGGGAGGACCCGCCCAGCGGCAACGGCTCCGGCATCGTGGTGGCACCGGACGGGCTGGTGGTCACCAACTACCACGTGGTGGAGAACGCGCGGCGCGTCGAACTGGTCTTCGCCGACGGCGAAGAGGCGGAAGCGGAGGTCCTCGGTCTCGACCTGGCGAGCGACCTGGCCGTGCTGCGTGCGAACGCGAGCGACCTGACGGCGGCGGAATTCGGCGACGCCACCGAACTGAGGGTCGGCCAGCTGGTGATGGCGATCGGCAGCCCCTACGGTTTCCACTCCACCGTCACCGCCGGCGTGATCTCCGCGTTGGGTCGCTCGATGCGTTCGGGCGGCGGCAGGCTGATCGACAACGTCATCCAGACCGATGCGGCGATCAATCC
>JBDHHZ010000144.1:0-6865 GCA_039589115.1 Gemmatimonadota bacterium
CACTCCACCGTCACCGCCGGCGTGATCTCCGCGTTGGGTCGCTCGATGCGTTCGGGAGGCGGCAGGCTGATCGACAACGTCATCCAGACCGATGCGGCGATCAATCCGGGCAACTCCGGCGGCCCGCTGGTGACGAGTCATGCGCTCGTCGTCGGTATCAATACGGCAGCGATCGGCCGCGGCGCCGGGATCGGCTTCGCGATCCCGGTCAACCAGACGACGCGCCGCATCATCTCGGCGCTCATATCGCACGGTGTCTATCGGCGAGCCTACCTGGGCATCTCGGGCCGCGAGCGGCCGCTCTACGCGCGTGAAGCCAGACGCCTGTCACGCGAGCAGCACACCGGCGTCGAGGTGGCGGAAGTGGAGCCGGGCGGCCCGGCGTACATCTCCGGCGTGCGCGCCGGCGACGTGATCGTCGCACTGGACGACGAACTGGTCACCGGCATGGCCGCGTTGCAGGCCGTGCTCTCGCCGGAGCGAATCGATATGTTCGTGGACGTGGAGCTGGTCCGACGAGACCAGAGACAGGAGCTGACGATCAAGCTCGGAGAGTGGCCCACACGTTGAGTTTCTTCGGCGACCGGTCAGCGGCGCTCGCCGGCCTGCTCTGCCTGGCGACGGCAGGCACGCTGGCAGCACAGGCGCCGGCCTGGCGCCCCGATCCCAAGATCTTCGTCTACAGGCCACAGCCACAACGCGTCGCCGCAATCGACGTCCCCATCGACCCGGCCGTCGCGCCTTCGCCCGACGGCCGCTTCTTCGCCGCCCTGCAGACGCGACCCGATCCCGTCCTCTGGATCGTTCCGGCGGACGGCGGCGAGCCGTTCGCCTACCGGAAGATCTGGTCCGCCTACAAACCGCGCTGGGCGCCGTCCGGCAATCGCATCGGCTTCATCGCGGGGATCGGACCGATGCGAATCTGGACGGTGGAGGTCGATCCCGAGACCGGCCGGCCGATCGACCCGCCGCGCATGCTGTACCGCGCCCCCGCCAACGCTTTCGCCTTCGCGCCGGACGGCGAGCGCGTCGCGTTCGTCCCGCGACGCACCACCGAAGCCGGCGCCAGCGAGATCTACATCGTCGATTGGGAGAGCCGCCGCGTCCGCTTCCTGCTCCGCGAGGAGGGGATGATCTATCGGCTCGACTGGTCGGCGGACGGTGAGTACGTGTACTTCGGCGTCGCGCCCGACGCGCCGGACGACTCGCTCCATCGAGTTGTGCGCGCCCGAATACGCGGCGCGGCGCGAGAAACCATTGCCGAAGCCAGCGAGTTCCTCGGCCTGGCGCCCGACGGCCTGTCGATCCTCTACCGCACGAACGACCTCGACGCGCTCATCAATAACGCACTCGAGGTCGCCAACACGAACGGCCAGCCGCTGCTGCGCATCGCCGTGCCGGGCGGCGCCGTACCCAGTTGGGGGCCGACCTCCGGCTCGCTCGTTCAGGTCCGGGCACGCGATGCGGGCCTCGAGGTCTTCGTGCTGCCGGTGCCCGGCCTATGGCTGCGGGTGGGAGCCCTGATAGAGTGAGGGAGTAATGGAGCCAGGGAGACTGCGAGGTTAGGAGTGGCTCTTATCTCGAAGTCTCCCACACTCCACTGCTCCCTCACTCAACTAGCGCTCCCTACCTCCCTCCCACCCGCCCCATGCGTGCCCACAACGGATTCACCGACTGCAGGTCAGCTCTCCCCTCCCACGGCTACGGTAATCGCCGGCTATCTCATCGCTCTCGATGCTCGTGAAGCGCAATTTCAACAGCGCGCTATTCTCGTCGATGGTGATGAACCGGGTCTCCCCCGGACTACTGTAAGCGTGAATGATGCGATCCGTCGTTTCGTTACTCCAGGTCACGCGTCCCCAGAACCCGGCGGGTGATCCACCGAGACTGAACGTCCCCGTTAGATCCTCGCCGCTCTGGACTGGGATGCTGCACTCCCAAGTGCCCGACATGTCGGCACCCGGCGCCTCAGAAACCAGCGACTCCGGGTCGAGGAAGGCCTCGAGGAGCAGCGCCGTCAAGAATCCGCCGGTCGGCGCCTGCGACATGTTACCCACGACCGCCACGACCGCCTTCTGCTGGGGGTAGGTCAGGAATCCGGTGGTGCCGCCCACCGAGCCGCCTCCGTGCTCAGCCCGTGTGACCTGGCCGTCCTCGATGCCCACGACCCAACCGACTCCGTAGCCTGTCGACTCGCCGGCGCTTGTGGTCTGAGGCGTCCACAGCTCCGCAATGGTACCCTCGCCCAAGAAATCATCACCGAAATGTGCGAAGCCGAAGCGGACCAGGTCCGACGGCGTAGAGATGAATCCACCGCCGGCCCACTTATAGCTGTTGTCAACGAACGGCGCGTTTAGCACGCTGCCGTCTTCATTGCGCTCGTAGTAGGACGTACGGAGCGGGATGATGCTGTCGCTGTACTCCGCAATCGTGTTAACCATCCCAAGAGGCCCGAACACATTGTCCTGCATGTAGCTCAGGAAGCTCTCGCCGGACGCGCCCTCGACTATGGCGCTGATCAGGTTCCAGCCGTAGCTCGAATAAGAGAACCGTTCGCCAGGCTCGAACAGCAGCGTGTCGTCCTGGAATATCTCGAGGCCCTCCGCCACTGTGTCGTAGCGCCTCGTACTCAAGAACTCGTCGCCGTTGTAGTGGCGAACCCCCGCCAGGTGTCCGGCCACCTGGCGCGTGGTGATGGGCCAGCGCTTCTCGGGAAACGAAGGGACGTACTGCTGGACGGGCGCGTCGAGATCGAGCTCACCCTGCTCGATCAGCAGCCCGACCGCGGCCGCGGTCACCGGCTTCGAGACGCTGCCGATCCGGAACTTCGTCTCCTCCCAGACCGGGACGCGCTGCTCGACGTCGGCATAGCCGAAGCCTTCGGCCCATACGATCGCGCCGTCGATCCCCACGGCTACCGACATGCCCGGGGTCCCGCTCTCCTCCATCAGGGCTGTGATGACGGCGCGGGTCAGCTCGATGGCGGGGGCGTAGCGGGCCGGTGTCTGCGCCTCGGCCAGAGCGGCCTGGGCGTTGAGAGAGGCCGGAACGGCCAGGATCAGGGTCGCCATGCAGGCGGCGGCGATCGTGCGCGTATGCCGTAGCAGGCTCAAGGTGCTCCTCCAATCGTTGCGATGTGCGTGGTGTTCGGCTCGCGACGAGGATCGCGCGGGAACGTGAGGTCGGGTTCCAGTCTTCAGGACGCGTGGACGGAGGATAGGGTTTCACGCGCGTGGGAGCCAGGGGATGGCAGGGAGGTAGGGAGCCCTGAGGGAGCGCTAGTTGAGTGAGGGAGTAATTGAGCAAGGGAGACTTCGAGGTTAGGAGTGACTCTTATCTCGAAGTCTCCCACACTCCACTGCTCCCTCACTCCATCAGGGCTCCCCACCTCCCACCCACGTGCCTCTTCCGTGCCCGACTGCCGGGCCCCATCTTGGGGGCATCTCGAACTCGACACCGGGAGGCCCCCGCATGAACAACCTCGTCGTCATCGGCATAGTCATCGTCGTCGCGATCATCGTCATCACACTCTACAACGCGCTGACGCGCCTGCGCGTCCGCTCCGATGCCGCCTGGGCCGACATCGACGCGCAGCTGAAGCGCCGCTACGACTTGATCCCCAACCTGGTGGAGACGGTGAAGGGCTACGCCAGCCACGAGAAGGGGACATTCGAGCGGGTGACCGAGATGCGCGCTGCGGCTATTAGCGCCCAGGGCGTAGCGGAGCAAGCGAAGGCGGAGAACATGCTCACGCAGGCGCTGCGCTCGGTGTTCGCGGTGGCGGAGAACTACCCGCAGCTCCGGGCGTCGGAGAACTTCACGCAGCTGCAGGGCTCACTCACCGAGGTCGAGGACAAGATCCAGGCCGCGCGCCGCTACTACAACGCGGTCGTACGCGACTACAACACGAAGGTCCACGTCGTGCCGTCCAGCCTGGTCGCCTGGATGTTCAACTTCAAGGACCGCGAGTATTTCGAGCTCGATTCGCCGGAAGAGCGCGAGGCCCCGAAGGTGGATTTTAGTGGGAGTTAGGGAGGTAGGGAGGTCGGGAGCGTTTGTAGATCCGAGGATCAAGAGATCAAACGAGCCGCAAGGTTGGAAGTGATTTGGGCATCCGTCACCTCTTACCTCGCAGGCTCTTTTGATCATTTGATCCCAGAATCTATCAGGGCTCACAGGATTACTGTTCAACCGGGCTGAAAGAGATGAAGATGAAGAGATTCGCCTTTCTCTGTGCGGTGATCGGGCTGAGCCTGACGACAGCCGTACCGGCGGCGGCGCAGCGGAGGCTGACGATCGTCTTCTTCGACGCCGCGTATCGGATCGGGCTGGACGGCTCGATCGAAGTGGAAGAGCGGGTCACGGTCCGTTTCGAGGGTTCCTGGAACGGCATCTATCGCTGGGTCCCAGTGAAATACCGGCTGGACGACGGTCGCTCGCACCAGGTACATCTCGACGTGACATCGGTGGCGGACGGCCAGGGCAACGAGCTGCGCCACGAGGTGAAGCGCCAGGGCGCTCTGGTGAAGATCAAGACGTGGGTGCCCGGTGCGCAGGACGCACAGCGGACCATCGTCTACCGCTATCGAGTCGAGAACGGCCTGCGCTATTTCGACGGCGACGAAGACATGGAGTGGGCGCACGACGAGTTCTACTGGAACGTGACCGGCGACGAATGGGAGATGCCGATCCTCCGCGCGCAGGCCACGGTCTACTTACCCGAAGGAGTGACGGGCACCCGCACTATCGCGTACACCGGCGGCTACGGCTCACGGGGCGATGACTACGAGCAGATCGTCCAGGGTAACAGAGCTATCTTCGAGACGAACCGCCGGCTCAACATGCGGGAAGGCTTCACCATCGTGGTCGGCTGGGACCCGGGCGTGGTGGCCAGGCCGACGGCGACGAAGCGCGCGTTCTGGGCGATGCTGCAGTACCTGTTCGTCCCGCTGCCGATCATCGCGTTCTTCCTCATGTTCCAATTGTGGTGGAAGAAGGGCCGCGATCCGGAGCTCAATCGCTCGATCATGCCGCAGTACGAACCGCCGGAGAACATGAGCCCGGCGCAGATCGGGACGCTGATGGATTTCAGCGTCGATCCAAGAGACGTCTCGGCTACGATCATCGACCTGGCGGTGCGTGGGTACCTGCGCATCGAGGAGGTGCCGGGCAGGCGGCCCAGCCGGCCGAAAGACCACATCATCCACGTGCTGAAGGACCCGGCCGGTGTCACCGATCTGAAGCCCCACGAACTGGAGGCGCTGAAGGGGCTGTGGGACCTGGCGGAGGTGGAAGAGGGGGCCGACACCTACTCGGTTAAGGTCTCCGATTTGAAGCAGGAGTACTATAGGACAGTCGAGAAGATCAAGAAGCACATCTTCAAGAGCCTCACCTCGCAGCCCAAGCTGTTCACTGCGAAGCCGGCGAACGTACAGGCGGCATGGTTCGGCATCGCCGTCGTGGTGGCAGCGCTCTGCGTCGGCGCGGGAATCATCGCCCGCAACATGTACCTCGGTCATCCGGTGGTCAGCTGGGTATCGCTGGCCGCCGTACCGGTCTTCGTCTTCGGGTTCGGCATGGTCATGCCCGCCCGCACCTTGAAGGGCGCCTGGATGCTGAATCACGTGCTGGGGCTGCGAGAGTACATCGACCGGGTCGATCGCGATCGCCTCAAATACGCCACGCTCGAGCATTTCGAGACGCTGCTCCCCTTCGCAGCAGCGATGGGCCTGGAGGAGAAGTGGACCGAGGCGTTCGAGTCGCTGCTCAGCCAGCCGCCCGACTGGTACGTGAGCCGCCATCCCGGTGGCTTCCACGCCGGCTATTTCTCCAGCTCGCTGGGCCGCATGGCGACGACGACCGGCGCCGCCGCGGTGACGGCGCCCCGCTCATCCAGCGGCGGCTCGGGGTTCAGCGGTGGCGGCGGCTTCTCGGGTGGCGGGTTCGGCGGAGGCGGTGGCGGCGGGTTTTAGGGTGGGAGTTGGGGAGGTAGGGAGCGCTAGTAGAGTGAGGGAGTAATGGAGCAAGGGAGACTTCGAGGTTAGGAGCGGCTCCTATCTCGAAGTCTCCCGCAGTCCACTGCTCCCTCACTCAATCAGGGCTCCCTAACTCCCGAGGCGAAGCGCCCGCTCCGACTGGAACACTCGCCCCGCTTGCTCTGTGGTACACCGGGGCCGACATTCAACGTCGGCCCTGTCCATAAGCCAGAATTGAACGAAGTGCGGGAGGTAGACGATGTTCCGAAGGCTCGCTCTGCTCGCGCCGGCGCTCGCGGTTCCGCTGGCCTTAACGGCTCTTGGCTGCGGGAGCGACAGCACAAACGCTCCGGTCATCGCGGTGGTCAACATCACACCCGACGCCGACACAGTGGCGGCCGGCGCGACGACCCAGTTCTCGGTCTCCGTCCTGGACGATCTGGGCAGCCCGGTCTCGGGGATCACCGTCGACTGGAACTCCACGAACACGGACGTGGCGACGGTGAACTCGAGCGGCACAGCCACCGGCGTGGTGATGGGAACGACGACGATCACCGCGACGGCCGGCGGCGTCACCGGCGATGCGGATCTCGTCGTGACGCCCAACGGCAACGTCGACCTGCCGGACGACAACTTCGTTGACAGCAACGGCGATGGTATCGACGGGGACGTGGCCAACGCGGTGTTCGTGGTGGCGGGCGGCTCCGATTCAAATCCGGGCACGATAGCGGCACCCAAGGGGACGATCGGCGCCGCGATCGCCGAGGCGGTAGGCAACCCGAGCAAGAGCGAGGTCTACGTCTCGCTGGGCACGTACAGCGAGACCGTGGAGCTGGCCAGCGGTGTGAGTGTGTACGGCGGCTATAACGGCGCAGTGAGCTGGCAGCGCA
>JBDHHZ010000145.1:0-6863 GCA_039589115.1 Gemmatimonadota bacterium
AGCCGTAACGTGTTGAGCAGCTGGGTGAGTCCCTCGAGGGCATAGTACTCACACTGGATCGGGATCAGCACCGTGTCGGCCGCCGCCAGTGTGTTGACGGTCAGCAGACCGAGGGACGGCGGAGAATCGATGATGACGTACTCGTAGCGATCCCGGATCGGCTCCACGGCATCGCGGAGAAGGGTCTCCCTGCCCTGCCGCGTCGTCATGGCCACTTCGGCGCCCAGAAGATCGCGATGCGACGGGAGAAGGTCGAGTGCCCCGAAGTGGACTTCATTACACACGACGTCGTCCGCAGACGCGCCTTCCAGCAGCACATCGTAGATCGACCTGGACAGCTGGTCGCGATCGACCCCCAGCCCGCTCGTGGCGTTGCCTTGCGGATCGGCATCGATGATGAGCGTCGAGCGCTCGGCTACGGCGAGGCAAGCGCCGAGGTTGATGGCAGTGGTAGTCTTCCCGACTCCACCCTTCTGATTGGCGATGGCGATGATTCTCGACATAAGGAACACCGGGCCCGGACGGAGCGGAGGCGGGGTGGGCACAGGTTCGAAGGGAATTATACCCGTAGCGGGAGGAGGAGGAAAGGGCGCGCGGATGTTTCACGTGAAACATCCGCGCCACCTGTGATCGGCGCAGAAGGGAGACCTCGCTTCATGTGGCGTCGGCTGCTCGGGCACGGAAGGGGCTCTCGCTTCATGTCGCGTCTGCCGGGAGGGTACGGCGGGGGCCCTCGCTTCATGTCGCGCGGCGCTCGGGCCTAGACGCTGCGCAGGCCGGGGCGCTCCAAATGTCCGCTCGTGGCCCCCGCCGCGCCCTCCCTGTCGCGGTTTGTGTCCGCTCGTAGCCCCTTCCGCACCCTCGCTGTCGCGGTGGGAGGAACCCCTCACACAGAACGCCTCCCGAAACAAGCTCTAAACTTCCCCGACCCCCCGACTCGCCGAATCACCGAATCAACTTCGAGAATTCCAAATGGCGCTTCTGGCAATCCCCAGCTAGCTCACGGCAGCCCGCGGCTGAACCACAACCAGTTGCGTTCCCTAATTCCCGGAAAGCGCAGCATCTTGGGGTCTCTGTTTCACGTGAAACGCGGGACCGGCACCCATGCCGTTGCGCAACGCTGCGCACCCCTTCCCTTTCCCAGCTATGGCGTCGGTTGGTCGGGTTGGTCGGTGCGCTGCGCTTTGCGCACTTCCATCATGAGGTTCTGGAGATCGCTGGGCGCTACGCCGGGAATGCGTGCCGCCTGCGCAAGAGTGCGCGGGCGGATGCGATCCAGCTTCTGGCGCGCCTCGAGGCAGAGGCTCTGGAGATCCAGGTACGGCAGATCGGGTGGCAGCTTGAACTCGCCCTGGCGATGGAGTCGCTCGGCCCGGGCCCGCTCCTTGGCCACGTAGCCGGCGTACTTGATGTTCATCTCGATCGCCGCCAGCGCGTCCGGCTCGGGCACATCGTCTAGGCCTGGGAGCAGCCCCTCGGGTCCCACCAGATCCATCAGGCTCACCTCAGAGCGCTTCACCAGATTCGTCAGGCAGGTGGGCTCGGCTATGGTGGATGTTCCCCGAGCGTCGAGGTAGTCGTTCACGAGTTCCGGGGGAGCCAGGGTGCGGACCGCCCACTCGGCGGCGTCTTCTTCGCGCTCCAGCCTGTGATCGAGAACTCGTCGTTGATCGTCGGTCAGCAGCCCGAGCTCAGCTGCCACAGGACCGAGCCTTCCCAGCGCGTTGTCTTGCCTGAGGAGCAGGCGAAACTCCGCCCGCGAGGTGAACAGCCTGTAAGGCTCATCGACACCCTTCGTCACCAGGTCGTCGATCAGCACGCCGATGTAGGCCTCGTCGCGATCGGCCACCCAGGGCTCCCGGCCCAGTGCGTCGAGGCCCGCGTTCACCCCGGCGGTGATGCCTTGAGCCGCTGCCTCTTCGTACCCGGTGGTGCCGTTGATCTGCCCGGCGAAGAAGAGGCCGGCGACCGCCTTCACCTCCAGCGTCGAGCGCAACTGATGCGGCGGGAAGTAGTCGTACTCGATGGCGTATCCCGGCTGGGTCATCCGCGCCGTCTCCAGCCCGGGCACCGCGTGAAGAAACTCTCGCTGCACATCCGGAGGCATGGAGGTGGAGAGCCCGTTCACGTAGAGCTCCGACGTCTCCAAGCCCTCCGGCTCGAGGAAGATCTGGTGGCGCGCCGCGTGCGGGAACTTGACGATCTTGTCCTCGATGGACGGACAGTAGCGCGGCCCCTGCGCCGCGATGGCACCGCCGTAGAGCGCCGACCGCTCCAGGTTCCGGAGGATCACTTCCTTCACTTCGTCGGCCGCCCAGGTGATCCAGCACGGTACCTGCGGCAGGCGATCTCCTCGCTCCCAGAAAGAGAAGCGGAAGTCCTCCGGGTCCCCATCCTGTCGCTCGAGCTTTGAGAAGTCGACGGTGCGGCCGTCGATCCGGGGAGGCGTTCCGGTCTTGAAGCGCGTCACCTCCAGGCCCAACGACTCCAATTGCTCCGACAATTCGATGGATGGAGCGTCGCCGGCCCGACCGGCGGCTTCTCGCACTCCACCTCCGATGTGGATGCCGCCGCGCAGAAACGTGCCCGCCGTGACCACGACCCTCCGGGCCCGGAACGTCGAGCCGTCCTTGCACACCACGCCCGCGACCCGCTCGCCCTCCAAGGCCAGCGCCTGGACGCTGCTCTGGAAGAGGTCCAGCCCCGGCACCTCCTCGAGCAGGGTGCGCATGGCCCGGGGGTAGAGCCAGCGGTCGCACTGAGACCGCGGCGCCCAAACCGCGGGGCCCTTGCGGCGATTGAGCATACGGAACTGAATGGACGTTCGATCGGTAGCTCGAGCCATCAATCCGCCCAGCGCGTCCACCTCGCGCACCACCGTACCCTTCGCCACTCCACCGATCGCTGGGTTGCAGGCCAGCTGGGCCACCCGGGCGAGGTAAGAAGTGACGAGGAGGGTGCGGGCGCCCAGGCGCGCCGCGGCCGCGGCGGCTTCGCAACCGGCGTGACCACCTCCAACGACTATGACGTCGTAGTCCAGCATAATCCCCCTACACGCAGCGATCGACATAGCCGCGGCGTTTGAGAAAGCACATATTGATCGTGGCTCACCAAGTTAGCAGAACCGCTGAACAAGACCAAACGAGAGAAACTCGTCATGTCTGCCGACCGGGAGATGAGCAGAGCTTTCAAAGTTCACGGCCGAGTTCAAGGCGTTGGCTTCCGCTGGTGGGCGCAGCACCAGGCGCGCCGACTCGGGCTACGGGGGATCGTACGCAATTGCCGTGACGGAACCGTCGAGATCGCGCTGGCCGGAAGACCGGAAGTCGTCGATGAGATGCTCGTCCTATTGAGAGAGGGTCCGCCTAGCGCACGCGTGACGAAGCTGGAAGAGCAGGCGTTTCCCAACGAAGTCGGTGACGGCTTCGACATCGGTTTTTGAAAGGCCGCATCTGCTTGTCGTATAACATCTTAGACAATCGTTCGTTTGCCCTGTTCGCCGTCCTCGCAGCCACGATGATGGGCGCGACGCCGGCTGCGCCCGCGGTCCAGGAACCCGAAGCGCAGGACTCGATGCGTGACGGCGAACCTCGTCGAGTCGGTCTCGTTTTGAGCGGAGGCTCGGCGCGCGGCTTCGCGCACATCGGAGTCATCCGAGTTTTGGAAGAGGCGGGGCTCGAGTTCGATGTCGTTACGGGCACGAGCATGGGAAGCATCATCGGTGGCATGTACGCGCTCGGTTACACACCCGAATCGATGCTCGAGGTCGCCGGAGGTGCGGACTGGGATCGACTGTTCAACGACGCTGCAGCGCGTCGCAACTTGCCGCTCGAGCGAAAGACGGAGGTCGACCGCGTCGCCCTGGCGCTTCCCATTAGAGATGGGAGGCCGAGGCTGCCGGGCGCGTTCATCGCGGGCCAGCGGATCGGTCAGTTTGTGATGAGCCTCACCTGGGAGTACCACCCGGTTCGTGACTTCCGCAAGCTGCCGATACCGTATGCAGCTGTGGCCACCGACGCAGAAACGGGAGAGGCGGTGCGGCTGGATCACGGCTATCTGCCGGAGGCGATCCGGGCCAGTATGGCCATACCCAGCGCCTTCGCGCCGGTGGAGATCGAGGGCCGCCTGCTCATCGACGGCGGAGTCGCGCGCAACCTCCCGGCTGAAGACGCCATCGCGCTCGGCGCGGATGTGCTGATCTGCAGCGACGTATCGAAACCGCTGATGCCCGCCGACAGCCTGACCGATCTGCTCTCGGTATTGGACCAGACGATAAGCTACCGGGGCTGGTACTCTACGCTGGAGCAGCGAGAGCTTTGCGACGTTCTCATACTGCCGGACATCAACCAGCTGTCTACAACCGGTTTCGACAAAGCGGCCGAGTGGGCGGCGAGCGGGGAAGCGGCGGCCCGGGCGGCGCTCGGCGACCTGGAGCGACTGGGCCTGGCGGCCGGGGCAGGGAAGGCGGCAGCGAGCGACGGTCGGGTTACGGCCACCGACCCGCACAGGGATTCGGTTTTTGTCGGCTCGCTGCGAATCGAGGGATTGGAATCGGCGACCGAGCGCTTCGTAGAGGACCGGCTGGGGCTCGCTTTGCCTGGGTGGGTCCGCCTCGACGATCTGGACGCCGGGATCACCCGGCTGTACGACACAGGTCGCTTCCAGTTCGTGAGCTACCGTCTCGACGCGCCGGGCACGACCGGGGACGGCGAGCGGCTGCTCGCGCTCGAGGTATCGGAGCAGCGATTCGCCGAGCTGGGGTTCGGCTACAGGTACGACAGCCGCTACAAGGCTTCGCTGCTGGCATCGGCATTTGTGAGCGACTTCCTGGGCTACGGCTCGCGGTTCGCGGTCGATCTTCGCCTGGGAGAGCAGGGGATGGGGGAGGGGCGCCTGACTCGCCGACTGGGCCGCCTGCCAGAGTTCATCATAGGGGTCGAAGCGGGTCACCGCCGGATGCCCTTCGACATCTACGAGGCGAACCTGCGGGTGGGGTCGCCGCGCGCCTTCGTCACGAATCTCAGTCTTCTGGGGGGCATCGGTTTCGGCCGCTCGACGGCTCTGGGCTTCCGCGTGAAAGGTGAGCACGCCGACCAGGAGGAGTTCACGGCGGTGGGCGAACCGTTCAGCGGTCAGAACCTGACCTATTACACCCTCAGCACGGCGTTCCGTTTGGACAGCTACGACCGCGGCAGCTTCCCAAAGAGCGGGGCAGGGGTTTTCCTGAAGATGGAGTGGGCCGACCGTGCGATCGGAAGCGGCATCACTTTCTCACACCACATCCTGGACGTACACGGCGCGGCGCCGCTTCATCGACGGGCGAGCCTGCTGGCGCGCCTCGTTCTCGGAACGAGCTCCGGCGCCGAGATGCCCGACCATTACATGTTCTTCCTCGGCAGCACCAACAGCTACCACCTGTTCCCGGACCGCCAGATCCAGTTCAGTGGACTGCGCACCATGCAGCGCTACGGCCGCCACCTGCAAAGTCTACAGCTCGGCCTGCAGTACGAGTTTCACCGCTGGATCGTCGGTCGCTTTCGCTGGAACGCAGGGACGACAAGAGACGAATGGGATGTGGATCTGGACAGCCTGACCTACGGCTTCGATCTCACGCTCGCCGGGGTCACGCGATTCGGGAGCGCCGCGCTCTCAATAGCGGCGCTCGACCTGGAGTCTTTTCCACGTTTGGTGATCGACGTCGGTTTTCCCTTCTAACCGCGTGTGCCGGTCGGGTTGCGAGGGGGACCTCGCTTCATGTCGCGCGGCGCTCGGGCCAAGACGTTGCACAGGCCGGGGCACTCCAAATGTCCGCTCGAGCCCCCCTCGCCACCCTCCCTTGCGCGGCAGGAGGAGCCTGTATGCGTAAGCGTAGCCTCCGAAGCGTCTAAACTTCCCCGAACCCCCGAATCACCGAATCGCCGAATCAACTTCGAGAATTCCCAAGCGACATTCAGAACTCAGACTTCTCTAATTCCGAACTCCCGGGCCACGAACGACCTGGCCGGGTGTTGCTCCTGTGTGGTCGCCGCCTCTCAGCACCTGTTCGCCATTCACGAAGACGTGGAGCACGCCGGTGGCGTACTGATGTGGTGCATCGAAAGTCGCGTGGTCGATGATCTCGTCTGGATCGAAGACGACTACGTCGGCGAAGTATCCGGGTTGCAGGGCGCCACGCCGATCGAGCTTCAGGTTCGACGCCGGCTGCGACGTCAGGCGTCGCACGGCTTCCTCCAGCGATAGGATGCCCTCCTCGCGCACGTATCGACCGAGCAGGCGCGCGAAGGTTCCGTAGGCTCGCGGGTGCGGGTTAGACTCGAGGAACACTCCCTCGGGCGCCAGCGAACCGGCATCGGACCCGAAGCTCACCCACGGCTGCGCGACTTTCTTCCTGACGTTGTCCTCCGACATTGTGAAGTACACGCAACCGACATCGGCCTCGTTCTCGATCACCAGGTCCATCGCCGTCTCCACCGGGGACGTGCCTCGCGCCTCGGCCACCTCGGCCAGCGTCTTGCCGGTGAGCGGCTTCAGGTCCTCGTTCCTGAAGTCGACCAGCAGCACTCTGTCCGGCGAGCCCGCCGAGAGGTACGTGTTGTCCCACTCGTCCTGAGGTGTAGAGATCTCGTCGATCAGTCGTTCCCTGATTTCCGGATCCTTCAGCCGCTCGATCCAGGCGTCCAGTCCACCTTCCTGCACCCAGGGCGGCATCATCGCGTCGAGCCCGGTGGAGCTGGCCGGGTAGGTGTACATATCGGCGGTGACCTGGAGTCCTTCGGCGCGTGCCGCCTCGATGCGCGCGAAGACCGTATCGATCTTATGCCAGTTGGCGCGACCCGAAGACTTGAGGTGGTAGATCTCCGATG
>JBDHHZ010000146.1:0-6826 GCA_039589115.1 Gemmatimonadota bacterium
TCGGGGACAGGAAGGCGGAGTCGAGCTCGCAAGACCCCGTCGTCATCAAGTACGCCTTGAGCAGGTCGTAGTTGGGACCGTATTCGCTAGTCGCCTCGGGGACGTCGGGCAAGCTTCGAAGTGAATCGAGAAGGAGGTTGCGGGCTGGCTCCAGCATCAGGCTCTCGAACCGCTCGAAGTAAAGATCATGAATCAGCGGGTAGAGGGCCGATCCCTTGTAGAGCCCCCATCGCAGCCGCAAGCGCGGGCTTCCTCGCTCGTAGTCGGCGAGCAGCTCGACCTCGTCGCGAATGTCCTCGAGTCCATGCAAGGCCACAGGGTCGAGGTAGTCCGGTTCCAGGATCGACGTGCGTGAGAGCTGAGTGGCCGCGCTCAGCGCTCGCCCCTCCAGGCGCCGGTTGCCGACGTAGGACACCGTGAAACAGGTGCTGAGCAGCAGACAGAACGCCGCACCCGACGCCACGAGCACGCGTCGCCACAGGACCAGGCGCGCGCTGCTCTTGGTCACGCCCATCGCCATGCGGTCCCGCAACAGCACATCCCGGAAGAAGCGGCCCAGGAACACCCACTGGGGAATCTTGCGCGAACCTGACGTGTGCGGGGTCGCCGGGTCGGCGACGGCCTTGTGTCGCCGGTGGTCGAACACCTGGGTGGCGGCGAGGTGGCCCGGGTCCGGTGTCGGCGTCACCTGAGGAGTGTCAACCGAGGCCGCGTCGCTGACGATGACCGCGCGTACGCCGCTGAAGTAGAACCCGCGCAGCACCGGGCTGACCCGCAGCTGGCTCGGCCGGCACATATCCACAAGGAACTGGGCTGCCAGCGTGCTGATCTTGCGGAACTCGCGCGGGAATTCGTAGACGCCGCCTTTGCGCCCCCCGTCGGTCTCCCGCGGCAGCAAGACAAGGCGCTTCTCGGCAAGCGAGTCGAAGATCCGATGAAACGCGTCGTTCACGCGCTGGAACTCGCGGTCGGCCGATTGGGCGGCCGCCACGGTCGTCGGCCAGCGCAACGTGGATCCCAGCACCTGCTGTGCCTCTTCACGAGAGAAGTTGCGTACGAACTCGGCGAAGAACGGGATACGGTCGGCCTTGGTGAACAGCACGTAGACCGGCAACTGGGTCCCGAACCCGTGCGCCAGGTCCACGAGGATCTCACGTAGTTCTCTCGCTGCAGCCGGTACCCCTGACGCGGCGTCGGGCTTCAAGAGCTCCTCGCAGCTGAAGCAGACGACGGCGACCCTGGGCGCCTGCGGACCGCCTGAGAACGCTGCGCTGAAAGTCCGGGGCCGGATGAAACGGATTAGGCGGTTGAAGCGTGATGGGTCGGACGCGAAAGCACCACCGGCTTCCGTGAAGATCGTGTTATGAGTGTACCAGAGGTTCACGCAGCTGGTGGGCGCGACCTTGTCGGCCTGGAACACGCTCCCGGCGAGCAGGTCGGGGTCCAGGCCGGAGTGGACGATCACACTGGTCTTGGTACTGCCCTCCGGCCCCACGAACAAGACCATCGGCAGGTTGCTTAGCGTGGCGCTCCCCGCTGCCGGTGAGGCGGCGAGCCGCGACCGGGCCGACGCGATCGTCGAGTCGAGCTCCTCGTCGCCCGGCTCGGCTTCCTCCGCCTTCCTCGTCCGCTTCATGAACCAGAACACGAGGCCGACGGCTACGAAGCCGAGAAACCAGAGGGCGAAGCGGAAGACCCATAACTTCCAGCCGTACAGGTGCAGCCAGCTGCCCATCAGCCATGCCATCGCTACATAGATGAGCAAGCCGGGCGTCGTGATCAGCGCCAGCTTACCCCTGATCGGCGATCGGGGCCGCCGCGGCGCCCGCGGTCCGCGTGGCGCTTTTGGGGTCCGAGGGGCTCGTGGTGCCCTCATTGGACGAGTGCCTGTAGGTTCTTGATTCCCGAGCGGAGCGCGAAATCATAGATGACGAAGAGGACGACGGCGATCGTCAGCAGGCCGACGGCGACGAAGCCGAGTCGGCGGAGCCACGGATCCTTGTACGCCGGTACGACCTCATCCGCGGGTGGCGGCCACTCCGGCGCGAGCTCACCGTAGCCGCCGCGGATCCGCTGGATCTTGTCCGATACGGCCTGCGTCAGCCCGGCCAGCTCGCCCTTGTCGGCTACGCTGTAGCGACCCTCGAAACCGAGCAGCAAACACAGCTCGTAGACTTCCAGAAGGTCGGCCAGGTCCGGCGAGTCCTGGCGGCCCAGCATCTCATTGAGATACTGAAAGAAGACTTCGCCGCCCGTGTGGCCGCCGAATACTTCTTCCTGGAGCGGTTTCTCCGGCCACTCGGAGAACATCGCTTGCTGGGAATTCAGTACAGATTCGTCCAGGAAGACGATGTAGGCGTACACCGCTAGTTTCGTCGTCTCGCCGTCGTAGCCCGCTCGCCTCGCTTCCTGGTCCGCCTGGCCCAGCAGATGCTTGATCTGGGCCCGAAACGAGACCGCCTCGGAGGCGACCTGGCGATTGGAGCGCAGCCGCACGGCTGCGGTGAAGGCTTCTTGAAGTGCTAGGGCCAGCTTGCCCCGGCGATGCTCGATCGTTGCTGTTGTCATCTGCGAGCCACCCAGACCTTACCGCGGGGTGCGTCCCCGCAACGTTCAGCGTCCTTGTTCCGCCCGCTACTCCTGGCCTTCCAGGACGATCAAGAGCTCGAACTCCGCCTCGGCAAGCGAACTGGGAGCGTAGACGCCGATGTCCTTCGCCTTCTGTATCGACTCCCAGCACGGGCCGCTCTTGGTGATGCGGAAGTACTGGCTGCCGATCCGCGGCGAAACCGCCGACGGCGCGGGGGAAAGATGATCGAGAGCCAGTCCCGAGTAGGCCTCTTTCACCAGTCTGATGATGTGCTTCTCAGAGCAGACCTTGACCAGCTTCGGCACCCCAATGATCACTTCCGCATCCGGCAGGTTCGACCGCACGCCGAGTATCCATTCCGTCTTTCCGAAGCTGCGTTTGTCCTTGACCTTCGCTATGTGCAGATACTCCCGCTCACGCTTCAACGGGATCGACAGGAAGTTCGTCGGGATCGTGACGCCCAGGTGCGCGCGAATGTGCCGATCGAGCGCCGTGAAGCACTCATGCAGATGATCGTGATCGTAGAGCGGCAGATTACGAGGGTGCGAGTCCAGCGAGAACGTGCAGAGCGCGCCCGCCAGCCGGGCCATCTCCATGTACAGCTGCTCCGGCCGCGTTCGCCTGACTTCCAGGTTGTGACGCAGAGGTGCCAGGCTGGAGTGGATCGCGTGAGAGAGCCAGAAGTTGGCCACCTCGTGAGCGGCGTACTCGGCCAGCGCCTTGCTGTCGGAGCTTCGCTCCCGGGCCAACGCGTCGCTCTTCGACTCCAGCATGTCGATCAGCCGCCGCAGCAATTCCATCAGCCTCGGGCTCGCGCCGATCTGCAGGCAGGGCGGAATGTATTCTTCGTCGTAGATGAAATGGCCGGTCCCATCGCGCCGCACCCGCGCCAGGGGCAGCGATATCAGGTCGTCGGTCGACTCGACGTCCAGCATCAGCCGGAAGTTCTTACGACCCACATCGACAGCCTTCTCGTCACGGCCCGTCGTCTCGTCCGCCACCCGGTTCGGCTCCGCCAGGTATCGAACATCTTTGCGGCCCCCATCCGGCGGCATGGCGCAGTTCGACTGATCGGGCCGGTAGGGTGGTATGGTCAGCAGGACCAGGTGGCTGTCCTGTGTCGGCGAAAATAGGTCGCGGATCTCGCGGGTCGGCGGAAGTGGATCGCCGTCGGGGATGTGAAACGCCAGGCCATCCGGCATCACGCCGCGTCCATGGATGAGAGATACCGTCCCATTCCGCAGCGCGTCGCCGTCGAGCTCGAGTCCCGCGACTCCGTACGATTTGTAGAACAGGTGCGAGAGCGCGAAGCTCATCGAGTCCTCGAAGTACCTGTTCTGCGCCTGGAAATGGTGCTGCGCGAGGTGCATCCCCTCGCTCCACACCACGCGTGACAATGCCATCATCTGTTCCCGGAAGCGGCCCATCTCCCCCGACGGCAGGAGCTGAGCCTCTGTTGAGCAGCTGCGATTCGCCCGGGTCGCGCGATTTGCTCGGGATCGGCGTTGACGGTACAATAATAGCAGGTGAAGATTCGTGCGATCAACCACATAGAACAAACGGATTCCCGCGGGGTCAGCCACCTCAAAGGAGCCCCTGTCCTACGAGACACGTATGTTGGGTGACGAATTCCGCGCCAAGTACAGGCTGAACAAACGCCTCACCCAGCGCCCAATCCGCAGCTATCAGGCGATCGACCCGGATGGCAACGAAGTGATGGTGCATGTCCTGGGTGTCCAGCCGATCAAGGCTCAGACCCTCCTCGCCCTCTTCGAGCAACTCGGTCCCGCGGACAAAGCTAAGGTCGTGGAGACGATCGAGGTCGAAGGCACTCAGGTGGTGGTGACGCAAGTGCTCGAGGATTTTGAGACGCTACCGGGATGGCTGAAGGACAGGGCCCAGATCCGGGAGACCGAGGCCGAATCCGGCGATTTCACACACCTCTTCCGAACGGCGCGGCAGGAGGAAGGCGCCGAGCCGGAGGAGGCGCCGCCGGTTGAAGCGGAGGCCGAGCAGACCCCCTCCGGCGAGTTCACCGGACTCTTCGGGCTACGGAAGGAGGCGCCTGAAAGCGCGCCACTGCCGGCCGAGGCCCCGCCGGAAGTCGAGGCCGCCGCCCAGGCCGAACCTGAGCCTGAGCTGGGACCCGAGCCTGAGCTGGAACCCGAGCCTGAGCCCCTACCCGAGCCGGAACCTGCCGGTGAGTTCACCGGTCTCTTCGGACCCTCGACGGAAGCCGTGGAGGCGGATCAGCTCGAGGAACCCGTGCTCAGCGAGCCGGAGGTTGCCGCTCCCGCGGAGCCGGAGGCCGAACCGTCTCGGCCTAGCGAGTTCACCCGCTTGTTCGGGCCGAGGAGCGAAGCGCTGGAGGAGAGCCCGAAGGAGCCGAAGCCCGCCGCCGAAGAGCCCGAAAAGAAGAGGCCCGTCATTCGCTGGCGCGAGGGCGCGCCGGCCGAGACTGGGCCACGGGTGAAGCCGGTCGTTCAGTGGAAAAAGGGTCCGCAGAAAGGTGAAGCTCCGCCGGCGGAGCCGCCGCTTGCTCCACCTGCTGCGCCGGATGTCGAAACGACCGGCGGCGATTTCACGAAGCTCTTCCGAGGAGCGGCGGGATCGCCGCAGCAGCCGCCCGATGTACAGGCCGGCCCTCCGGCGGGTCCCGCGCCTGCGAAAAGCCCACTCGATCGCTCGACCGGCGACTACCTCCGGGCTCTGGGTGCGAGCACGCCGATCGAGGATCACGCTCAGGCCCCGTCGCCCGTCGAGCCGCCCAGCATGGTACCACCGAGCGCTGTGCCTCCGGTGGATGCCCCGCCCTCGGCGCCGCCGCCACCGCTCAAAGACGGGCCCAGCGCCTACACGCTCATCGTGTCGGGTGATATCTCTCAGCCGCCAGGTGCCGCCGCCTCGGGCGTGCAACCCGAGGAGGACCAGCCGCTGGCGCCTCGCGCCCCCTCGCTTCGTTTCCTTTTCATAGGACTGGGAGCGATCGTCGCCGCGATCCTGATCCTGGTGATACTGTTCGCCCTACTCTAGGGACGGGGTTTTGGGAGGTAGGGAGGTTGGGAGCGCTGAGAGATTCTGGGATCAATTGATCAAAAGAGCCGCAAGGTAAGAGGTGATGGATACCCGAATCACCTCCAACCTTGCGGCTCGTTTGATCTCTTGATCCTCTGATCTACTAGCGCTCCCGACCTCCCCTAGGGATGCGCTATTTCTTTTTGGCGGGCAACAGAACCACCAGCTCCAACAGCGGGTCCGGGAAGTCGGCCGGGACGTAGGCGGCAACGTTGCGCGCCTGCTTGATATTCTCCCACTCGGTTCCCGACGTGTTCAGCTTGAAGTACTGGTAGTCCAGCTTGACGGGGATGGCGCTGGGTGGCTTGGAGGTGTGTGTCAGATCGACCCCTGGTAGCGCCTGTTTTATCAACCGGTCGATGTGATCCGCCGAGCTGATCTTAACTAGCTGCGGGGCTCTCTTCACAAGATCGGTCTGCTCGACGCCGGCCTTCAACGCCAGGTACATCTGCGGAGCCTCGAAGTAACGATCCTGGTCCACCGCCGTGGCGTAGACCGACGGCTCCACCAGACTCATCGGTAGCGACACGTAATTCGCCGGCACGACGGTGTCGAGCAATCCCCTCAGCTTCTCGTCCAGGGCCGTGAAGCAGGTCGACAGATCCGCGTGGTCGTAACTCGGCAGATCGCGCGGGTGGACGGCGGTCGAGAAGGTCGTGAGGGCGCCCGCCAGCGATAGCATCACCGAGTAGAGCTCGCCGGGATGTCCTCTGCGCGTCTCGAATAGATGGCGCAGTTGCGGCATGTGTGTGTTGACGGTGTAGAGCAACCAGAAGCTCGCCACGTCGGAAATACCGAACTCCGCCAGACTGAGATTCCTTTGACGGCGCGTGTCAGCCAGCACGCTGCTCTTCGCCGTGAGGATCTCCACCAGCCGGCGAGCGATGGCCAGTAGGAACTCGCTGGCGGTGATGTCGATCAGCGGCGGCACGAAGTGGGGATCGAGTTGATACTCGCCGGTCGCCGCGCGTTTGATCCGGCAGACGGGCACAGTCGAGTTGCCCTCGAGCGATTCGCCCTCTACCAGCAGACGGAAGTTCTTGCGGGCGACCTGGATGGGCTTCTCGGCCAGGCCCGTATTCTCATCGCGCCGCATCGTCACTTCCGCCAGGTAGCGGGTATTGAGATCGCCCTTGCTGGAGGTGACGTTCAGCCCGCCGT
>JBDHHZ010000147.1:0-13751 GCA_039589115.1 Gemmatimonadota bacterium
GGGTATCATCCACTTCCAGAGCCCAAACCCCAACAGCAAGTTCACCAAGAAGTGCGCAACCACAGCTGGCCAGAGCCCAGCGCCCACCACCACCGGGACACAAAGCAGATAGCCCATCAGACAGGCGCGCACGGCGCCTGCCTGTCCCTGGTAGGCGTGCAGAGTGCCGAATGCCAGGTTGGCGACCAGCGCCGCCACCCAACCGTTCTCCAGCCAGGCGGCCAGCCCGGCCAGCAGGAAGCCGTGGTAGGCGAGCTCTTCGCAGAAGCCGGCCGCCGCCGATACGCCGAAGAAGAAGCGGCGGTCCTCACCGGTGCGCGGCATCAGGTGATACGTCAGCCGCGACTCGCGTATTCCAAGCCGCGCAGCGCCGCGGCTGATCAGGAAGTTAGCCAGCAGCGCGCCGACAGTCGCGGCGGCCGTCCAGCCGATGAAGGCGGCGACGCTCGTGCGATGCAGCCCGACCTCTGAAAGCGGTACGCCCTCCGCCCATAGCACCAGCGCCGTGAGCGCGCCCAATACCAGGACGCCGGCGATGGCCGAGACGTAGAGGGCTCGGCGCGGCGGCATCTCCAGCTCGCGATCGTCCGGCTGTAGAAGCGCCAGAAACGGCACGCCCACCAGCAGGAAGAAGAGGAAGAGGCGGCCGCCCCACCCGAACTGTACCGCCGGGCTGAGATCCTGGAGGATCGAATTCAAGCCGTTCAAGCTTCGCCCCCGGCGCTCATCGCGCCCTTGCCAGGCCGCGCGTCGGCACGCAGCATCTCTATCATGGCCCTAAAGATCGAGCATAACGCAACGCGACTCAAGCGCTCGTTGCGCGAGGCCGCCGACCCGCAGCGCCGCGAAGGGCAGCTCAATTACTTCAAGGAACCGATTCGCTGCATCGGCGTCGGGGTGCCCTACATCCGCGGGCTCGCGACTGCCGCGGCGAAGGAGTACCGCCGGGCCAAGCTGCCCTTCGAGAATATTCTCGAAATCGCCGACCGGCTCTGGAAGCCCGGTATCGTCGAGGAGCGTCTCCTCGCCGTGTTGCTCGTCGGCAAGTTCAAGCGGCACTTCGAGCGGCGCCACTGGAACCACTTCGACGGCTGGGTCGACTCGTTGACAAATTGGGCCGAGACCGACGGCCTCTGCTCACTATTACTCACACCGCTGCTCGACAAATACCCCGCTCTCGTCAAACGCTTGAAGCCCTGGACACGCGGAAAGCTGCGCTGGCGACGCCGGGCCGCCGCCGTCGCTCTCGTCCATCGCGCCAGGCGCGGCGAGCATCACGATGCCGCGTTCGAGATCTGCGACCGGCTGGCCGCCGATCGTGACGACATGGTGGAGAAGGGCGTCGGTTGGCTACTCAAAGAAGTATCACGAACGCAGCCGAAAGCCGTCGCCGACTTCTTACTGAGCGATATCTTCCGCTTCTCTCGTACGACGGTCCGTTACGCCTGCGAGAAGCTGCCGCCCAATCTGCGCAAGCGAGTGATGTCGGCCTGAGACGATCTTACTCGCCGCGCTGGTACACCACCTTCCCCTCCACCATCGTCAGGTCGACCTTCACATTCTCGATCTGTACCGGATCGATAGCGAAGATATCGTCCGATAGCACGACGAGGTCGGCATACTTCCCAGGCTCGAGCTCGCCGAGCACTCCCTCGAGGAAGCTCGCGTAGGCGTTTGCCGCGGTGTAGGCCGTGACTGCCTCGGCGACGCTGATCTTTTGTTCCGGCACCCAGCCGCCGGGGTTCGCGCCATCGAACGTGCGGCGCGTCACCGCGGCGTAGATGCCGTAGAGCGGATCGATGGGTGCGACCGTCCAATCGCTGCCGAAGGCGAGCCTCGCTCCGGCGTCAAGCAGGCCGCGGAACGCGTAGGTCGTCTTGATCCGTTCGGGCCCGATCCGCTTCTCGGCCCAGCGGCCGTCATCGATGGCGTGATACGGCTGCATCGCCGGAATCACTTCGTCGCGCGCCATGCGCTCGATCGCTTCGAGTGTCAGGTGCTGCGCGTGTTCGATCCGGAACCGCCGGTCGCGGGGCCCGTTCTCGGCCAGCGCCTCGCCGTACGCATCGAGCAGCCAATCGTTGGCCCGGTCGCCGATGGCGTGCACGACGACGTGCAAGCCGGCTGCGTCGGCCGAATTGATCCAACTCTTGAACTGCGCCGTGTCCTCGATCACGAACAGACCCGACGTGCCCGGCTCATCTTCATAGGAATCATAGAACCACGCCGTCGTCGAGCCGAGCGATCCATCGACGAAGCCCTTCAGCCCACCCCAGTACAGGTGGTGGTCGCCGCGTCCCTCGCGCGCGACGTATTCGGCCAGACGTTCCCAGGTAGAGATCGGCACAACGCTGTAGACGCGCATAGGCAGCGCGCCTTGCGCGTAGGCCCGCCGGTAGGTCTCCAGGCCCGCCCACGAGCCCATGTCCGTTATCATCGTCACGCCGCGAGCAACGGCGTGCTCGATCGCCGCCTGCAGCGCGCGGTCCCGCTCCTCATCGGAAGGCGCCGGCATCGCTTCGAACACCATACTCTGCGCGTCGTCCTTCAGGATCCCGCTGGGCCTGCCGTCGGGGTAGCGCACGATGGTGCCGCCCGGGGGATCTGGTGTCTCCTCCGTGATCCCGGCCAGCTCCAGCGCCAGGCTGTTGGCCAGCCCCATATGGCCGTCCAGCCGGCTGACGAAGACCGGCGTGTTCGCCGTCTGCGCATCGATCCAATCGCGACGCGGCAGCTCGCCGCCCCAGTTCTCGTGATCCCAGAGACCGCCGGTCACCCATTCGTCGGGATGCTCGGCCGCGAAATCACCGATCCGCCGCGCAAACTCCTCAGGCGTCGCAGCGTCCCGAAGCTGCACGCCCGCCAGCTCGAAACCGCCCCCAACGAAATGCGTGTGGCTGTCTATGAAGCCGGGAACGACGCGCCGACCTAGAAGGTCGATCCGCCCAGTACCGGGACCGGCCAGCCTCTCGATCTCTTCGTCCGTCCCTACAGCCAGGACCTTGCCATCGGCTACGGCGATCGCCGTCGGCCCCTCCCCCGCCGCGACCGGCGCATCCGGCCCATACCAGATCGCGCCGCCGACCATCACCAGATCAGCCTCTATATCAGCCCCGCCGCAGCCCGGCAGCAGCGCCGCAATCATCACCACGAGAATATTCGCCACGCTGAATCTCATCGTTACCTCCCAGAGGTTCTACCGCGCAAGCTCAGAGGGGCAGCACAGGGGGCCTACGAGCGTAATTTGGAGCGCGGCGGCGGCGCAGCCGCCGTTTCCGCAATCGAGCCGCGCGACATGGAGCGAGAGGTCCCCTGTGCCGCCCCGCCCCCGCGCGACATGAAGCGAGAGCCCCTTCCGCGTCCGAGCGGCAGACGCGACATGGAGCGAGAGGTCCCGTGCTGCCCCGCCCCCGCGCAACACTAGCCGCCGCCGCGCTCGGAGATGATCCGAGCCAGCACACGCGCCTCGATGTTCCCACCACTTACGACTACTGCGACGTTCTCTCCGACTGTCGAGATCTTGCCGGCGAGCAACGCGGCGATTCCAACGGCACCGCCGCCCTCGACAACGAGGCCGTGCTCCGTAGCCGCGAAGGCCATCGCATCGAGGATCTCGTCTTCCGATACCAGCACGTACTCGTCCACGAGATCGCGCACCAGCTCGAACGTGTAGCGGTTGTCCAGGCCGATACCGCCCGACAGCGCGCTGGCGATCGTCTCCTCCTCCGGAAACGAGATCGGCCGGCCGGCGTCCAGGCTCTCGTGCATCACCCGGGCGTTGGCAGCCGACACGCCGACGATCCGGAACTCCGGGTTCTCTCTCTTGAGCGCGAGCGTGATCCCGGCGATCAAGCCGCCGCCCGATAGTGGAACGATAGCGGTGTCCAGCAGAGGAAGCCGTTCCATCAGCTCCAGTCCGATCGTGCCCTGCCCCGCTATGACCAGTGGATCGTCAAAGGGGTGAACGTAGACGAGCTTCCGCTGCCGCTGGAGCTCGAACGACTTCGCCTCGGCCTCATCGTACGTTTGGCCATGCAGGATCGCTTCCGCCCTGTGGCGGCGAATGGCCTGCAGCTTGGTCGCGTCCACCCATTCCGGCACGCAGACCACCGCCGGAACATCCAGAAGATCCGCGACGAAAGCGACGGCACGGCCGTGATTGCCGCTCGAGCAGGTCACAACACCGTGATCCCGCTCCGCCTTCGTCAGCGACAGGATCTTGTTGGCCGCGCCCCGCACCTTGAACGAGCCGGTGACCTGAAGGTTCTCCAGCTTCAGCCACACGCGGCCGCCCGCCCGCTCGCCCAGGCGCGGAGAGTCGAGGATCGGTGTCTCGACTGCGACCCGGGCTATGGTCTCGCGTGCGGCAGAAACGTCTATGTTGAAGGCCACTCACTCCTCCGCGTCAGTAATGCCAACGCGTGGGCCGGGCGCGGGGTCGGTCGGGCACAGAGGGGGGCCTCGCTTCATGTCGCGTCCGCTGGTCGGGCACGGCTGGGGCCCTCGCTTCATGTCGCGCAACACGGGCTGGAACCTCTGGCGGGCCACCGCGCTCCAAATGTCCGCTCGTGGCCCCAGCCGTACCCTCCCTCTCGCGCCTGATATCCGCTCGTGTCCCCCCCTCTGCGTCCTCCCTGTCGCGGTAGGATGCCGCCCAGCCCTGGAAACCCTCCGAAACATCCCAACTCCCCGAGCCCCCGAATCACCGAATCCCCGAATCGCCTTCGAGAATTCCCAGCCAACTTGCGGTCGTTCTACGTTCCCTATTCACCACTACTCAGGACTATTCGGAAGCCGCGATAGGCCTCGGCCGCTTCCACCCCACTCGACTTGGCATCCGACGACAAGTCGGCGCTACCGCCCATCAGGGCTCCCGTCCCATCATCCGCCAGCGCCCACTCCGCCACGTTGCCACCGAGATCGAAGACGAGGTCATCTTCGCCGAGTCCCCGGAAGCTGCCCACAGCCTCCAGCAGCGGCGCCGTGCCTGGAAGCTCCGCGATCTTCACGCCGAGCCGCGCCGCGTCTTCCGGATTCGGACGGTAGCCCGCCCAATAGTCGAGAGTGTTCTCGGCTCCACGCGCAGACGAGTAGATCGACTTCATCTCGTCGGCACCGCCCAGCCGGTAGGGCTCTCCGGTCGTCTCGGCGAGCCACCTGGTGTAGGCCAGCGCCTGCTCGAACTCGATGCCGTTGGCCGGAAAATTCTCCGTGCCGGGCTCGACGGTATAGCTCCCATCGAATTCCGCGTACTGTGCCCGCGTGACCTCGAAGCGGCCGATCTCGACGCCCTTATAGTCCACGACCTCGGGCATCAGCACGCCATCGACAACCTCGCCATAGCGACCGTCCGCCCGGGCGATGCCGGTCCGCTTCAGGGCTTCGGCCAGCGGCGAGCCCTCCTTGAAGGCCTCGTTCTCCGGCTCGTAGGTTCCGAACAGGTACCTGTCGAACCAGGCCAGGTCTTCCTCGAGCTTGCGACGCTGGTGCGCCAGCTTGCGGATCCCGTGCGCTTCGCCGGGGAACAGGATGAACTTGACCGGGACCTGGCCGATCTGCTGCAGAGCCCGGAAGTGCGACCATCCCTGGTCGGTGGGCACGTTCCTGTCCTCCGTGCCAAAGTAGATGATCGTCGGCGTCTGCACGTCGTTCATCCGGAAGAAGGGTGACAGATCGATGTAGCGCTGTGGGTCCTCATAGGGGACCGCACCGAAGTAGTAGTCGTCGAACGCCTGACCGAAATCGACGTTCGCCCAATCGCTGATCCACTCCACGCCCCCGGCTCCCGCCGACGCCGCCTTGTAGCGCGGGTTCCGCGTCGTCAGCTCGATGGACAGGATCGCGCCGTTGCTCCACCCCATCGTCCCCAGCTTGTCCGGGTCGACCAGGCCACGCTCGATCAGGTAGTCGACGCCGTTCTCCAGATCGGGGATCTCCAGGCTGTAGTAGTTGCCGCAGCAGATCGACTCCACCCAATCGAGCCCGTAAGACGAGCTGCCGTGATAGTTCGCCCTCAGTACGAAAGCGCCCTTCTGGTTAAGCAGCACCATGGACCGCGTGTAGCTCATGCTCCAGGAATCCCGGTCCGCGCTGGCCGGCCCGCCGTGGATCAACAGGATGAGCGGGTAGCGCTGCCCCTCCACGTAATCGAGCGGGTAGTAGAGCAGGCCCTCCACCTCCTCATCACGTGCGCCGACCCAATGGACGATCTCGACCTCAGGCTTCGGCTTGTTCGCGTACGACGGATTGAGATTCGTCAAGCGAGCCTCGTCACGGATGCGCGAGCCGCGCAGCTGAGCTCGGTACAGCTGGGGCGGTGTGTTCGCCGTTGAATACGTGTAGACCAGCGACCGCTCACTATCCACGACCGCCGCCAGCCATCGCCGCGCCGCGTATAGCGCGCCGGCTTGAATCGAACGCCGTCAGCCAACAACGCGACGAAACCGTCGTCTGTGACGACATAGCTGGACCCGAGCCCCCGCTCCCACTCCAGGTCGACCAAATTCGCTTCCCCGCTCGTCAGGTCGTAGTACAGCATCACGTTGATCGTCGCTGCGCGGTAGCGAGGATGCGTCGTCGAATCGTTGACCATGTAGAAGCCGCCGCCGTCCTTGGCCCACTGCACGTCTGAGGGGATGATCCGCGAGCCGTCGAATAACTCACGCCCCTCACCAGCCTCGAGATCCCACAGGTAAGTCACCGGCGGCACTCGCTGGTCGTAGCGGTAGGACAGGCTCCGGTTGTGGACCACCACGGCCTGCCTTCCGTCGGGAGACAACTCGAAGCTGCGGATCCAGTCGTCGTTGTCGGTGAGCCGCGCGACTTTCTTGTCACCGACCGAGAAGACGAACATACGAACCGGCGGCTGGTGCTCGGCGTCCTCCACCACCCTCGAAGTGTCCTCGCGCTTCTTGGTGTCCCGCTCGTAGAGCGTCGCGTCCTCCTGCGCCGTGAAGATGATGGTGTCGTCGTCCTTCCACTCGTAGGAACGGATGCCCCGCTCGGAGCTGGTCAGCGGCCACGGCTCACCGCCGGACGGATTGATCAGCCAAAGCTGCGACGAGGCGGCGTCGCCCTCCTTCTTCGGCGGCGGCCGTGTGCTCATGAACGAGATCAGGTTCCCGGACGGCGACCAGCGCGGCGAAGAGTGGGGGTAGTCCCCGCGGGTGAGCTGCACCTCGAAATCGCCCGTCAGACTCGACAGGTAGAGGTTCGAGATGCGCCGCCCTTTTTCCTTGTCCGTCGTCGTCTTCACCCAGACGACCCAGCGGCCGTCCGGAGAGATGCGGTATTGGCTGGCCGATTCGGCGAACAGGATATCATCTATCGTCCATTCGGCGGTCGCTGCGCTCTCAGCTCCGTCCTGCGCCCGAGCGGCGCTGGATGCCGCTGCGAGGGCCGCGACCAGAGACAGAGAGACGACGAGAGCGTGCGAATGACGAGGGCGCTTCCCTTCCATCGTTCGGCTCCTCTGGCAAGTCGGATTATAGGAACTTGGTGGGGCGCAGCTAATCTAGGGGTCGGGTGCGGATGCGTCTACGCACAGCCGTACGGGTTTGATGGTCAAAGAAAACGGGGGCACCAGGCGGTGCCCCCGCAGTCCACTCTGCCCTTAGTGGTCTCTTCAGGAACGTCGGATCTGGACGCTGCCGTTCACGGTCTTGATCACCAAGTCGCGTCCGCCGTCCCCGATCGTCGCGTTGAGGTGACGCGGCGAGAAGCGGCCGCTCACCGTCAGCGGATAATCGCTCGAGATGGTGCCGTTCACCGTAGAAATGGAGACGTCGCAGTGCAGGTCGACCGGCATCTCCAGCGTGACGCTGCCGTTCACGGTGGTGAAGTCGAGGGTGCCGTCCCAATCGGCCCTGTCCATCGACACGGTGATCGAACCGTTGACCGACGTCGCCTCGGCCAATCCGGTCGTCGAGATATCGACTCCGCCGTTCACCGTGTGAGCCTTGACTTCACCTTCCAGCCCCAACGCATCCACATCGCCGTTCACGTTGCGGCCGATGAAATTCACTCCGGCGGGCACCAGCACGGTGAAGTCGACTTCCACATCGTTGTTCTTGACGTTCATCTTGCCGTGGCCGCCGCGCCGGCACTCGTTCGGCTCGTGCCTATCCTCGC
This sequence comes from Gemmatimonadota bacterium, assembly GCA_039589115.1. Taxonomy (GTDB): domain Bacteria; phylum Gemmatimonadota; class Gemmatimonadetes; order Palauibacterales; family KS3-K002. The sequence continues at coordinate 8,131 of JBDHHZ010000147.1, forward strand.
TGGGGTAGACCGCGCAGATCGTGACGCCGCCGTCGTGCTCGAGCACAACCATCTCGATCTCGTCCGGATCGTCCCTCCGGCCGTGGAGTCTGACCCGCACTTCTACCTCGTTGCCGCTGGTCAGCTCGGCCTGGATGTCGCCGTTGATGCCCTTGATCTCAATGGCATCGCCGCGATCGACCCTGCCTGTCCACTCCCAGTCCCGGTCAGCGGTCACAGCGCTGCCGGCCCCGGGGAGCGGCGCCCACGCCGTCACTGCCAACATCAACGCAGCTAATCCAATCTTGTACATCGTAGTTCCTCTCCCTTTACCTGCCCGCTCTATCAACGCTGCAACAGCCGAATGTCACCGTCGAACGAATGCATCTCGATCCGGGCGCTGCCGTCTCCGATTGTGAAAGTGAACTTCCGACTCGCCTGCGCGCCCGAGAGCTCAATCGGGAAGTCGGCCTCGAAACCACCGTCGAACGTGGCGACCGAGATCGTGGCGTTCACGTTCCCTACCACCGTCACCACGACATCGCCGTCGTGGGTGGTTAGCTTGTAGCGGCCGTTGTCGGCGATCGTGCCATCGTAGTAGACATCGCCGTCGACGGTCTTGGCCTCTACGTCGGCAGAATTCACATCCTCGAGCATGATCTCCCCGTCGATCGACTCAGCGAAGATCCCGCCGTCGAAGCCGATGACCGTTAGCTCGCCGTCCATGCCGGTCACCTCAAGCCGGCCCGCCGAGCCCGTCACGTTGATGTCACCATCGACCGAATGGAGCGTGATCTCGCCGGCGCAATCGGCGATCTCGATGTCGCCTTCCAGCGTCTCCGCGTGCACGCCGTTCTGGGCGCCGTCGACCCAGATGTCGGTCTCGAAGCCCCAGAGGTCCACGGCCATCGTGCGCGGGATCGTCAGCTCGTAGTCGACCTCCTCGGGAAGGCCGTGCCGGGTCTCCGACTTGATACGCACACCCGATCCGCTCTCGAATATCTTGACCCTATCGTAGCTCGAGAAGTTCGCCTCGACCCGCACCTCGTCACGATTCCAGGTGCGGATGATGATCTCGCCGGCGTGATTGCGGATCCCCAGCATGCCGTTGGGGTCCACCGCGAACGTCGTGTCGAGATCCATATCCTGGCGGTGATCATCCCAGTCCGACCAGTCGTCATGGTCGTACGGGACCGTCACCCACACATCCGGGACGCCGATCGCCACGCCTAGTGCATAGGAATCCCAGTGGACCTCGGAATTCCAGTGGCCCTCGGCGACGGGGACGCTGATCTCGAATCCCGGTATGTAGATGTCGAACTCGGGGATCTCGATCGCCGGGATCTCGATCTCGACAGCTCGATGATCTATATCGCGGGTATCGATTCGGACTTGGGGATCCTGAGGTGCCGCGAACGCCACCAAAGCTCCCATCAACATCTCGGTGTACATAGCTCCCTATCCCTCTCGATTAACTGACCGCGCCGGTCAACTGTGCCGCTCGCCTGAGGAACTCGAGTTTCTGCCTCATGGTAGCGGCCAGATGCTCGTTCAAATAATCGCTCGCCGGGTCCTGCCCCAGCGCGCGCCTGGCCTGGGCGATGGCTTGATCTATGATCAGCAAGTTCTCTTCGATTACGCGCACCGTCGCCGTGTCCAGCCGGTCACGACTCTCGCCGATTATCTGCTCCAGCTCGGCGATCGCCGCGTCATAGCTGGAAGCGGTGAAGCTCGCGTCCGGGCTCGTCCCGACCACGCCGGCAACGTCAACCGCGGGACTCGCCGCCCTCGATGCCAGCCAGGCCGTCCCGGCGGAGAGCACCATCAGCGCGATGCTGGCCGCCGCGAGCTGCGGCAACGAGAACGTTAGTCGCCGGCTACGCAACGCTTCCTTACGCCGGCGGCGCTCCGCCAGGTCGGCGATGCCCGCATCTTCGCTGGATGCCGCCCCGATGCGCTCGGCTATTCCCGACCAGAGATCTCCGGCCGGCGGCCGGTCCTCCAGGTCCTGGGCTCGGGTCACCACCCGGCGAAGTTGCTCGAGCATCGCCGCACACTCCTCGCAACTGGTGAGGTGCGCTTCGAGCTCCTGTCGCTCGGCAACGCTCAATTCGCCGTCCAGGTATTCCGATAGCTTTTCTGTCCAGCGGTCGTTCATCTCACGACCTCCATCAACGATCTAAGTAGTCGCGGAGGATCATCCGCGCCCGGTGCAACTGCGATTTCGATGTACCCGAGCTGATTCCTATCATCTCCGCGATCTCCTCATGCTTGTATCCTTCAACGTCGTGTAGCACAAACACCTGCTGCGCACCATCGGGGAGCGTCTCTACGGCTGCCTCGAAATCGATCGCCGTCTCGGAGCCCTTGGGGTTCGATGAAAGTCTCTCGATCACTTTCTCACCGTCCACGTACCGCTCTCGTCGAATCCCCAGTTGCTTGCGGCGTCCCAAGATCACGTTGATCGCCACACGGTGTAACCACGTCCCAAACGCCGCTTCGCCCCTAAAACTCCCCAGCTTCTGCCAGACCCTGACGAACACGTCCTGAGTGACTTCGTCGGCCAGATCCTGCCCGATCATCCGCCGAGCCAGGCTGTGGATCCGGGCGGCGTGCCGGTGGTACAGGCGCTCGAAAGCGCGGGTGTCCCCCGCCGCGGCGAGCACCGCATCGTCCGCGTCCACCGGTCTCAAATCCCGGTCCTGCGCCAGTTTGCTCACCCTCCAGGGCCTTATCCCTCCTGCCACCCCATGAGATACCCTGGGCGGCGGGAAGGTTGTAACCCTCTAAATTGTTCTCTCTAAACGACTTGGGCGGCTGACAAACAGCAGGGCCAGCGCCACGGCGCCTCCCAGGGCCAGGAGGGTTGTGTCCCCGATCACCCACCCGAGGACTATGGTTCCGAGGCCGCCACCCTCCGCCAGCGCCCACACCACAACGGCTTTCGGCAGGTTGAGCGTCCACCACCCCGAGAGATCCTCACCTGAGCGCGGTGAAGTCAAGCGACCGCGCAGAAACTGAGCGCCGAGGATGGCTGCAGCCAACAGGGTGTAGCCGGCAATCCTGACGACACGAGCGCCCTCGGCCGGGAACTCGATGGCCAGCTGCCGCTGCAGGTAGACGAATACCGCGAATGCGAGAACCAGACCGCCACTGATGGCGCCATGGATGACCCGCGCTATCGTTCCGGCTTTCTCGGGGCTCAGGACAGGGCTCTGCTCGCTCATGATCCTCCACCCGTATAAGAACTCAATAATCAATATCCGACACTCGATAACCGATTACCAATGACATCTCGATGACCAGGTAGCAATAGCCGATGACCAAATGTCGTCGATCATCGATCATTGTCTCTTGGACATCGGTGGATGAGATCGATTTGATCACTGATTACTGAGTGTCGGATATTGGCTATCGAGTTTTCTCCACGCGATACGCTTCCATGGCATAGTACTCCGGCAAGCCCAGCCGGTCGGCCCACGCCGCCGTGTCCAGGTTGCGCGATTCCACACGCTGCCAGAACTCCCGCTCATCGTAGCCGCCGGGGAACGGCGCCACGTCCTTCTGCGACTGGTGCTTGAAGATGGCCAGTATCTTCTTCCGTAGCTCTTCCTGTGAGAGCGGGACCAGTACGTCCGCCTGCGTTATCGACCATTCCTCCCACGCGCCGCGGTAGAGCCAGACCTCGGGGCGCGTCTTCCCATACCGTTCCAGCGCACGGTCGATCGCCGCTTTGCAGAGCCGGTGCGTCCCGTGCGGGTCGGACATGTCACCGGCGATGAACAGCATGTCAGGGCGTACTTCGCGCAGCAGATTCAAGACGATCTCCACGTCGTCCTCGTCGATCGGTCGCTTGCGCACCTCACCGGTTCGATAGAACGGCATGTTCAGGAACCGGGCTATCGAGCGAGGTAGCCCGATGGCGGCGATGGCCGATAACGCCTCCGACTCGCGGATAAACCTCTTCAGAGCCTGCACTCGCTCCGAGTCAACGTCGCCCGGCCGTTTGACATTGAACTCGTCTTCGATGTCGCGGCGGACCGAGAGCGCCTGCTCGGCATCGAGGCCCAGAGTGGCAGCCGACCGCGCCACGAAGTCCAGGTGGCGCCGCACGTCGTGATCGAAGACGGCTATGTTGCCGCTCGTCATGTAGGCGACCACGATCTCGTTTGCGTTTTCCCACAACTTCCGCAGGATGCCGCCCATCGAGATCACGTCGTCGTCCGGGTGCGGCGAAAAGACGAGCACTTTCTGATCCGCGGGCAGTCTGGCGCGCCCGCGAACTTTCTCTCTCAACCGGTTGAACACCTCCCCGTTTATCTCGCCGGCCGACGAGTACATCGACAGCAGCGGGCTCAAGTAGTTCTCGCGGTAGTCCCGAGCGGCGAGCTTGAGGATCGCCTTACAACTCAGCTCGGCGAGCCAGACGACGGCGTCCTCGATCATCCCCGGGCTCCACTCCACACTCTCCAACACCCAGGGCATCTTGACCCGCGTCAGCTCGCCGGCCGCCGCCAGGTCGAGATAGACCCTGGCGTTCCCGTGCCGCTGCAGGAAGGTGGACGTCACGTCTTGCGATACCGGGCCCTCTACCGCCCGTTGCACGACGGGCGCCTTGTGCTCGCCGGTCGCGATCAGCGCAATCTCACGGGCCTCCAGGATCGAGGCGATCCCCATGGTGATCGCCTCGAGCGGCACGTTCTCCTCGCTGAAGAAGTCGGCCGCCGCATCCCTGCGGGTGATCGTGTCGAGCGTGATCAGCCGCGTTCGTGACTCGCGCGGCGATCCCGGCTCGTTGAACCCGATGTGACCGCTCCGGCCTATCCCGAGGATCTGGAAGTCGATACCACCCGCGTCACGTATCGCCTCTTCGTATGCCAGGCATCGCGCCTCCAGGGACGCTACCGTCGGGGATGTGGATGTTCTTGGGGTCCAGGTTTATGTGGGCGAACAGGTTCTCCATCATGTAGAGCCGATAGCTGTGGATGCTATACGGCGACATCGGGTAGTACTCGTCCAGATTGAACGTGATGACCTGAGAAAAGTCCACTTCCCCGGCTTGGTGCCTGCGGATCAGCTCTCGGTAGATACCAATCGGCGTGCTGCCCGTCGCCAGGCCGAGGACACAGCGTCCCTTCGCCGCGGTCTCTCGCTCGATGACCTCGACCATGCGGTCGGCGATCAGCACGGCGAGTTCGTGCGGGTCCTCGACTACGACAGTGGGGAGATGCTCCCGATCGCGGCTACCTTCGATGACCGCGATCGTCTCTGAACGTCTTGGCTGCCGCTTGGGGGCGACCTTGCTCATCGCAGCGCCTTTCTGTGGGACGGGCAGGCTGGGGCGGCTTCGCTCCTAATAATATAGCGGCCTTCGGCATATTGATCGCCCACCATCGTGAGCAGTAAGTTCGCTTTACACCCCAACCCCAGAGGAACGCCGGTGCGCCTGCCGCGGCAGCTCTCAGCGCCGGCAGCGCACGCCCAGATCGCCCTGAGGACCACATGAACCACACACGGCTGACTCGCGCCTCCACCTTCCCGTCCCTGCTGGCACTAGCCGTTACGCCGCCCGGCCAGGCCGGCGCCCAGGACGTTCCCGACTGGGAGAACCCGGAGGTACTCGCCATCAACAAAGAGGAGCC
>JBDHHZ010000148.1:0-6800 GCA_039589115.1 Gemmatimonadota bacterium
CGATCAGCAGGTCGGGCTCGATGTCGGATTCATCGAGCTCGGCGGCCCGATACTGCCCCGTCCGTACCATGATGGCCAGGCAGCCTATAGCCTGGGAGCCGGCGATATCGGCCTGTAGATCGTCGCCGACCATCGCCACATCGGAGAGCTCGAGTCCCATTGAGCGGGCCGCGCCCTCGAACATGGGGCGGCTGGGCTTCCCCACCAGCGTCGCCTGGCGTCCCGTGGCGTATTCGAAGGCGGTGACGAAAGCTCCGACGTCTATCACCAGCTCGCCGCCCGACTTCCAATAGCGATTGCGGTGCAGGGCGACGAACTGGGCGCCGTCGAGTATCCAACGGAATACGCGGTTCATCACCTCGAACGTCCACGCCGGACCCATGTCTCCGATAACTACCGCCTGCGGGTTCTCCTTCACGATCTCGAATTCGGCGAACTCGCCGAACGAGCTTTCCGGTAGACAGATGGCGACGCGCTCGATCCCGTTCTCGGCGAGCCAGGAGACTGCGGCGTAGGGCGGCGTGAAGATGTCATCGGCGGTTGCGGGAATGCCGAAGTCTTTGAGCCAGCCGGCGATGGTGGCGCGGGGCACGCGCGTGGTGTTGGTGACGAAGCGGACGGGAACCCCGCCTTCGCGCAGCGCGGCGATGGCAGCATCCGCGCCGGCGATCAGGCCGTCGTCTTCGTAGACGGTTCCGTCGAGATCGAGGAGCAGTCCTGAGGGTCGCCGGCGCATCATCTCATTACCGTTTCTTTTTACCGGCGCGTGAACGGCTCTTCGATTCGCCGCTCGACCCAAGCGCGGTTGATGACCATCCCGTACTGATCGTGCCGGTGCGTCCCGCCGGTGTCTCTCTCCAACGCCTCCCTGTAGGCCTTGACCGCTTCGTCGCGCCGACCGAGCAGATCCAGCACGTGCCCCTGCCAGACCGCCGTGATGAAGCTCATGCCCGGATCCTCGCCGGCCAGAGCGGCGAGCGCCCGGAACGCCTCCAGTGCATCGGCATAGTGCTCGGCATCGTACAACGCGAGCCCCAGCTTGAAATAGAGGTAGGGCTCGGACGGCTTGAGGATCTTGACCGCCTCGAACAGGCTCAGCACCTCGGGTCCCACGTCCGTCCACGGCAGCGCGCGGATCCCGGCTTCGAGCTCCTCCAGAGTCGTTGGTGGTTCCGGGGGACCCGGCGGCGGATCCACCACGGCGAGCTCGCCGTCGGGGTCGATGCTCACGTCGGCGAGCGGCGCCGAGCTCTCGAACCTCAAGACGTTCACACCCAGTAGCCGGTCGGTGAACTGCACCTGGCTCGTGCCGTCCTCGAAGTAAGCGACGACAGGCACGGGCATCTTCATCGGGCCGACGCGCTCGACCGTCACCTCGGACACGTGGCGATCGCCGACCCGAGCGCTCGCGCGCGATGTGACCTCGTACAGCAAATAGCGGTTGGAGCGTACCCACTCGTCGAAGAACCAGCCGAGATCCTGCCCCGACTCCTCTTCGGCGATCTTTCGAAACTCGGCGGCGCCCAGCCGGCGCCCGGCGAACTCGTTCAGGCACCTCAGGTAGACCCGGTCGAAAGTCTCGTCTCCCAGCAGGTTGTCCAGCGCGCTGATGATGCTGAAGCCTTTGCCGTGGATGACGACGTTGTTGAAGCTGAAGCCCAGGCCGACGAGCTGTTCCGGTGGCCGGTCCACCGTCGTATCCAGATTGCCCCGCACACCGTCCGTGTACCTGGACATCAGCCCCTCATGCTTCTCCAGACTCAGGTTGCGGGCACGCACGTACTCCCGGTCGGCGTAGATGCCCATCCCGATCCATAGCCAGGCCGGGTTGTCTTTCTCGAGCACGTACTCGCCCCAGTACTGGTGGCCGATCTCGTGAGCCGTGATCCACAGCCAGTGGATCTCGGGCCGCTCGTCCATCCGCTCTTGCCCGTGGATGGCCACGATGCCCGTCGCCACAGGATAGCCGCCCGCCGGCCGGTCCATGCCGGGAACGATGGTCAGGTTGTCGTAGGGATAGAGGCCGAAGCGCTGGCGATAGAAGTCGATCACATCGACGGCCGTCGCATGAAGGATGTTTGCCAGCTCCTCTGCTTCGCTCGTGAATATAGAGCGCACCAGCACATCACCGGCGAACGATTCCGCCACGAGGTGATCTTTGGCGAGAAAGATCCCGAACGAGCGGACGTCCTCCGCGTGATAGTACCCCGATTCGTCATCGAGCCGACCCGTCGCGGCTACGGCGTAGTCGGCAGGAGCCCGGATCCTGACGTCGAAGTCATCGTGCACGCGGAAGCCCCACGACAGGCGCGGATGCCACCAGGTGAGCGTGAGTTTCTCCGCCCCCGGATCGAACGAGCGGCTGTCGAACTCGATCTCGACCACCAGCTCCGCGCCGGGCGGCAGCGCGTCCGGCAGGTCCAGCAGCAGCGGCTCCGTGGCTCGACCGCCCCCCGATCCGCCAATCAGCGGCACCGGCGTCCCAGCGACCGAGATCTCCAGCTCCCTGTCGCCGCCGGCCAACCACTGCAGAGCCAACCGATGGATTGGCCATCGCGTCGTATTGGTGAAGCGGACTGTCTCGGCACCACCGATCCGGCCCGCGGCGGGATCGATCTCGACATCGATCTCGTAGTGTGCGCGCGGCGGATCGGCGGCAGCCCAATACGGCGTCTGTCCGAACGCCGGCCCGGCCAGCATGCAGAGGGCCAGCCCTGGAATAGCATGCTTCCACATCGTTTCACTCCCTGTTTCCGGGTTGGGCAGTTTCAGAATAGGAGTGCGCCGGCCGCCGCACCAGGCGTCCGGCATCCGTCTCCCATGCGTTAGACGGACGGAGAAGTCGAAGAGTTGGGCGACCGGACTTGCTGGTCTCGTGGAGAACTCCGATGGTATCTTGCAGTACGCCACCAGCGACTAAAGCCCCGTCACGCCGTTGCCGGCCTCACAACACGGAGGACGAGCGATGAAGCAGCGCAAATCGCATCTTGTGGTGATCGCGTCTATTCTAATCACTCCTGCACTGTTCTCCTGTACGCCACAGGCGGATAGGACCGAGACCAACCCGGAAGCACTGGTTCAAGGACTGGCTGACTTCTGGGCCACAAAGGATCTCGGAATGATCGATACCCTTTTCACAGATGATTGTGTGTATGAGGATGTGCCGGATCTTCAAGCCTATAACGGCAAGCAGGAAGTTGTGCAGTTCTTGAGCGACATCCTCGCCTGGGCTCCAGACACCAGAGTCGTCTATGAAGCAACGTACCTTGGCGATGACTGGGCAACCCTGGAGTGGGTCTGGAGCGGCACTCAGACGGGAGACATAGAAGGATTGATAGAGGCCACCGGAAAGCCATTCTCGATTCGAGGCTCCACGATTCTGGAATTCCAAGACGGCAAGATCAAGAGAAACACGGACTACTACAACTCTGGCCGCTTCCTGTATCAACTCGGCGTCAAGTTCGTGTTTCCTTCAGGCCAGGTCCTCGAGCTAACGGAGTGATAGAATGCAGAGAGCGCACGCAGCCCGGGCCAACGAGATATGTTGAAGTTCGCCCTCTGGGCTCTTGCGCTCATCGCGGCGCTGGCGCTGGTGGATCGCCTGCTCCTCTGGATGGAAGAGAAGGGCTGGCTCTACTACCGGCGCACCAGGGGCCGCGGCGGCGGCGCGATCTATCACATGATGGAGACGCACTCCACGTTCGACCCCGGAATCCAGGAAGTCATCGAGGCAAAGTACCATGAGGAAAAGAACCAAGACGAATCCGGCGACCCTCCAGAGTGAGATCCGACCGGTGCTCGTCTTGCTGGCGCTGGCACTCGCCGGCCCGGTCGCCGACCCGGGAGCACTCGCCGCCCAGGATGTCCGGTTCACTGGAAATGTGACCTTCAGTGCGGCTGAGGATGATGGCGATGGTCTTTTCGAAGTGATCATTGCCGAAGCCGAGGTGGAGGTGCTGACTGCTGGAGAGTACACGATCTTCGGCGTCCTGGAAAAGGATGGGGAAGTCATTTCGTACAGGCCTGCGTTCGAGTCTGCCCTCTTCAGTAGAGCGACGCTAAGCAAGCCCCCCGGAGTGTACGCTGTATCGCTGACGTTTTCCGGCGAGGAGGTCTTCCAGTCCGGCGAAGACGGTCCCTACAACCTTCGGCTCGATGCCATCGGCGCAAGCAGCACGACGCGGCTTGCCATCCCGACGCCGGCTTACGATCACACGCAGTTCGGTGAGCTCGGGGCCATCATCGCGAGTGTAACAAGCGCCGCCGTCGATGAGGATGGCGACGGGAAATTCGACTTCGTCGGGGTGACGGTCGACGTAACGGTGCGCGCGGCTGGCGTCTTTTGGCATCAGGCTGCCCTAGGCAAACACGGCAGCACCATCGCCCACGCCGGGGACCGCTTCTCCTTGACGCCCGGAACGCACACATCGAACCTGAGATTGCCCGGACTTCCCATTCTTCGCTCCGGTTTGAACGGTCCCTACGAGGGGTCTGTGAGCGTAATCGATGGCGACGGCCACACCCTGGGAAGCATCGGGTTCGTGACGCCGGCCTATAAATCGGCTGCATTCGCGGCGTTCCTGGAACTCGACGGCCGCTTCAGAGACCGAGGGATCGATACCAACGACAACGGGTTGTTCGACATCTTGCGAGTCGACTTCGGAGCGCGTGTCGAAGAGGCAGGCACGTTTCTCGTTGGTGGGGCGTTGAAGAATCCCGACGAGCCGCTCGTAGTCTTTACGGACGCGGAAATGACGCTTACGGGCGCTGCGCAGATGATAACGCTCGAGTTCCGCGGACCTTTGATTCGGGAGCAGGAGATTGACGGTCCCTACGAGGTCGAGGTCGTCTTGCGGGAACCAGGCACCTACGACGAGTTGGACAGGCTACGATTGGGACAGACGACGGCAGACTACCGCTCCACCGACTTCGAGCCGTTCGATTGGGCCGAGATCATGCTGACGGGGGTCACCGCCGATGAGGGCGTCGACACTGACGGCAACGGCGTCTTCGACGAATTGCGTGTTGAGATCCATGTGGAGTTGGCCAAGACGGATTTCTACCAGTGGAGCGCGCGGCTCGTCGACCAGAACGGTACCGACATCGATGTCGACTCGCGCAACGCAACGCTCAATGCCGGGGTAGCGACCATCGATCTCGTCTTCGACGGGAAGAAGATCGGGCGAAACGGGGTGGATGGGCCATACTTCGTCAAAGGGTTGGGCATGTACGGTCGGACCGGTCCGAACCTCGTGCTCCTCGATGTCGCAGAGACCCAGGCCTACGCTGTCACCGATTTCGAATCAGGAGAACGCTGACACGGCTCGCGGCCGCGAAAACAGCAAGTCAGGCCGCTGATCCGCTCGCCGTTCGATAAGGGGGGAGGCGTATGTTTCGTACCGTCCAATTGCTCACCATCGCCTGGCTCTTCCTGACAGCCGGCTGCGTTCAAAGCGAGCCGACAGAGCTGACCGTGCAGGACATCGCTGCACTGCAGGCGACGATGCAGGAGTTGTATGAGGCGATAGTCGCTGGCGACGCCGAGGCCGTCGACCGGATCTGTTCCGATGATTACCAGCTGACGAACCGGCGAGGTGTGCTCCGCACGAAGGCGGAGCGAATCCAGAGGCTCGCAACGGGCAGGCTGAGATACCTGAACCTAGGTGATTGGGAGGACGTAGAGATACGCACTTACGGGAACGTCGCGGTTGTCACCGGTATCGGACGCTCGACGCTCTACGAGCTAGATGGAGAGGAACGGCAAACCGGCGACCGGCGCTTCACGGCTGTCTGGGTGCTCGAGGACGGCGCCTGGCGCCAGGTCGCCCGGCAGCATACGGTGATCGCGTCCGACGCCACGTGAGTTACATAGGGAATCTCGAAACCGTTTGTCCGGGCGATCGCGCTCGCGGCCGTGGCGGATCGCCCGCCGACTCGAGGTGCTACAGCCGCATCAGGTGCGTCACCTGCCGGACGGTTTATGCGAGTCCCAAAGATCGCTTCCTACGCGGCGAGACATTGACCGAGCCAAGAAGGGAGAGTTACCCTCACCGGCTAGGACAACCTTCAACCGGTCTTAGAGATGGAGGGACACCAGTGAGAGGCTCAACGACCGTATTCGCAGCCGCGGTTCTCTTCGCGGCAGGCATGGTGGGCGGCTGCAATACAGCCGAGATATCGTCCGACGACCTCTGGATGGAAATCACGGACGCCAGCGCGAATTTCGTGCGGTTCTTCAACGCGGGCCAGGCCGACCGCGTGGCCGTGCTGTATACCGGGGACGCCCGCGTGATCACGCCCGACAACGACTCCATGGACGGAAAGGCCGCCATCGAGGAGTTCTGGAGTGTGGTCATGGAGTTGGGGAACGGCGCCCGAATCGAACGGACGACCGAGGAAGTCGAAGGTTCCGCGGACTTCGCCTACGAGCTGGGGAGCTACGAGATCTACGACGGTGATGGCGAATCCGCACATAAGGGCAGGTACTTACTGATCTGGAAGAATACCCTGGGCGGCTGGAAGATCCACCGCGACATCTTCAACGCGATGTAGCTGCAGCCGACGGTCGATGATGCCCGACGCGCCCTCGAGCGGCTCGCCGGAGAGCCCACGCCTTAGCCTGACCTCTGCGCAGTCCCTCAGTCGGTCGCGCCCGGCGCCTCCTGCGAGATCACCATCCTGACGACGTACTGCTCGTCGAACTCGCCGCGGTATACGCCCCAAGCGGTGTCGGCGCGGATGAAGAGCGGCTCCGTACGCAGCGGAAAGCGCACTTCGCCCAGGTAGGTGCCGTCGAGCTC
>JBDHHZ010000149.1:0-14064 GCA_039589115.1 Gemmatimonadota bacterium
CTCCTCAGGAGCGGTGTGAGGCCCGGCGATGAGCTTTGGGTCACCGGCCGGCTGGGCGCTGCTGCGGCCGCCGTCCGCGCCTGGAAAGCTGGGGAGGCCGTGCCCGACGAATGGCGCGAGCGATTCTGGCGGCCCGAGCCGCGCCTGGCGGAGGCGCGCTGGCTGGCCGAGCGCGGGGCTTCGGCGGGGATCGATCTCTCCGACGGGCTGGTCGCCGATGCCGGTCACCTGGCCGCCGCTTCGGGCGTCGGGATCGAGCTCGATTCGCAGGAAGTCCCAGCGGCGCCCGGTGTGGAGGCCGGCCTCGCGCTGGCGGGCGGTGAGGACTACGAATTGCTAGTGGCGGCGCAGGATGGCATATTTAGCCCGGAACTTACTACCGAGTTTCAGCACGTTTTCGGCGTCCCCCTGACCCGCGTTGGCCGAGCCGTAGCAGGCGTCGGCGTGCGGGTTTTTCGTGACGGCGCGGAGATAGTGCTCGATGCATCGGGCCACGACCACTTCGATTTCGGCTAGCTTGTGATTCGATCCATCTGGACGGTCATCGTCGGGCTGATACTCTTGGCGACCGTAGGCGCCTTGCTCGCCGTTGGGCCCTACTTCGGGCTGCCCAGAGGTGTCTACCAGTGGGTCTACCGCTTCTACAGCAGAGCGATGCTCTGGTGCGGTGGGACGCCGGTGCGCGTCATAGGTCTCGAGAACATCGATCGGGGGCGGCCACAGGTCATCGCCAGCAATCACCAGTCGATGTACGACATATGGGCGCTGGCCGCGAACATCCCGGTCTGGTACCACTTCGTCGCCAAGAAAGAGCTACGCCGCATCCCCATCTTTGGCCGCGCCTCCGAAGCCGGTGGCAACGTCTTCATCGATCGCCGCAACTGGACGTCCGCCGTCCAGTCGCTCAAGGAGGCCGGCCGTATGCTCCGCGAGGAGAAAAGCACGGCGATAGTCTTCCCCGAAGGCACCCGCTCCTTGACCGGCGACTTGCAGAAGTTCAAGAAGGGGCCGTTCATCATGGCCATAGAGGCCGGCGTGCCCATGGTCCCCACCGTCGTCGAAGGGACCTTCGAGATACTGCCGAAGCGCAGCTTCCGGCTCAACCCGCAGCCCATCACCGTCCGCTTCGGCGAGCCCGTGGACTGCGCGCGCTACACGCACGACGACCGCGACGCGCTCATCGCTCGCGTCCACGCCCAGATGGCGGAAATGCTGGGAGATCTCCGTGCGCCGGAAGGCTACAGCGGGCCGAAGCGACTCACTGAACAGGTGGCATGAAAGAGATATGTCTGAGATAGCACAGGTAACCGCCAGAGAGATCCTCGATTCGAGGGGTAACCCCACCATCGAGGCCGACGTCACACTCAAGAACGGCGTTGTCGGCCGGGCCGCCATTCCCAGCGGCGCTTCCACCGGCGAGCACGAGGCCGTCGAGCTGCGCGACGGCGACGAGCGCCGCTACCGCGGCAAGGGCGTCATGCAGGCCGTCGATAACGTCGAGAAAATCATCGGCCCCGCGGTGAAGGGCCTCGACCCCGTCGACCAGGTCGGTCTCGATCGCACGCTCATCGAGCTGGACGGCACGGCCAACAAGTCGAAGCTCGGCGCCAACGCGATACTCGCCGTCTCGCTGGCCGGCGCCCGCGCCGCCGCCGAGCGCCTGCGCCTGCCGCTCTACCGCTACCTGGGCGGCCCGCTCTCTCGCGTACTGCCCGTGCCGCAGATGAACATCCTGAACGGCGGCGCCCACGCCAGCAACAACGTCGACATCCAGGAGTTCATGATCATGCCGATCGGCGCCAGTACGTTTCGTACGGCGCTGCGCTGGGGGTCCGAAGTCTTCCATGCCTTGAAGGAGCTACTGAGCGAGAAAGGACTGTCGGTCGCCGTCGGCGACGAAGGCGGCTTCGCCCCTAACCTCGACTCAAACGAGCAGGCCATCGAGTACGTCCTCGCCGCCATCCAGCGTGCCGGCTACGAGCCGGGCAGCCAGATCGTCCTCGCCCTCGATGTCGCCGCCTCCGAGTTGGGCCGCGACGGTATCTACAAGATCGGCGAGGACGAGGGCATGACCGCGACCGACCTCACCCAGATGTACAAACAGTGGTGCGATCGCTATCCGATCCGCTCCGTCGAGGACGGGCTCGGCGAAGACGACTGGGACGGCTGGAAGGAGCTGACCGGCTGGCTGGGCAATCAGGTCCAACTGGTCGGCGACGATATCTTCGTCACCAACACCGACCGGCTGCTCCGCGGCATCGCCGCCGATGTCGCCAACTCGATCCTTATTAAAGTGAACCAGATCGGAACGCTGACCGAGACGCTGAAAGCGATCGAGCTGGCCCGCACCGCCGGCTATACCGCGGTCATCTCGCATCGCTCCGGCGAGACGGAGGATACCTTCATCGCCGACCTGGCGGTGGCGACCGCGGTGGGCCAGATCAAGACGGGCAGCCTTTCACGCTCCGATCGGACCGCGAAGTACAACCGCCTACTGAGAATCGAGGAGGAACTCGGCGAGCGCGCGGAGTACGGCTCGAAGCAACTATTGGTGAAAGGCTGGCTTAAGTAAACTCTCCATTTCCATCGCCATCTCCATCTCATGGCAGATGGAGATGAAGATGGAGATGAAGATGGAGATTGGGAGGAGGGGATGATGGGGAAAAAGAAGAAGAAAACCGGCACGACGAAGCGGAAGACTACCAAGCGTAAGACCAGGAAACGCCGCGCCGCGCCCGAGCAGCCCGGCGGCAAGCGCTTCGTCGATATCGCGATCGTCCTGATGCTCTTCCTGGCCGTCTACTTCGCCGTCGCCGGCGGCGAGTACTCGGTCTTCGAGATCGGCAAGCTGGAGGCACTCGAGCAGGAGCGCGCCGCCGAGCTCGCCCGCACCCGCGCCGAGATCGACTCGCTGCGCGCCGTCGCCATCCTGCTGGAGAGCGACCCCGAGGCCATTGAGCGCGAGGCCCGCGAACGCTACGGGATGATTCGGGACGGCGAGATTTTGTACAAATTCCACGACGAGCCACCGGCGGACAGCACGAAGAACGAGGAGGGTGGGGAGGAGGAATAGGGCAGGGTAGCCCGTTCGGCAGAGGGTGAGACGGCCCCGATCGATGGAGGGTTCGACCGGGGCCGTAGTACATCAAAGGCTTCCTATCCCGGGCGCTGTTGAGGTGAGGGCGGGAACCTCTTGATGTGAACGAGCGTTCCGGTTCGCGAAGCCCCAACCATCAACGGGAGAGAGAAAAATGACCCAAATCTCCGCCGCCTTCCCCTTCGAGTCGCGGTTCGTCGAGGTCAAGGGATCAAAGATCCACTATGTCGAGGAGGGGTCAGGCGACCCGGTGCTCTTCCTACACGGCAACCCGACATCATCGTACCTGTGGCGAAACATCATTCCCCACGTGAGCTCCAGCCAGCGGGCGATCGCGATGGATCTGATCGGCATGGGCAAGTCGGACAAGCCCGAGATCGAGTATCGGTTCTTCGATCACTACGAGTATGTCGATGGCTTCATCAAGGCTCTCGGTCTCGAGAACATCACGTTCGTCGTACACGATTGGGGATCGGGACTCGGCCTGCACTACGCCCGTCAGAACGAGGGCAACGTGAAGGCGATCGCTATGATGGAAGCGATCTTGGCGCCGGTCCCGACCTGGGACGATTTCCCGCCCGACTTCGTAGCGACCTTCCAAGCGTTCCGCGCTCCCGATGTGGGCTGGGAGATGATTGTGAATCAGCACATGTTCGTCGAGGGCATCCTTCCCGCCGCTATCGTTCGCGACCTGTCGGATGAGGAGATGGACCGCTACCGCGAGCCCTATGTCGAGACAGCAAGCCGCACGCCGCTGTGGCGCTGGCCGAACGAGCTACCCATCGCCGGTGAGCCGGCGGACGTGGTCGACGCGATAGCGACCTACAACGGCTGGTTGCAGGAGACGGAGATTCCGAAGCTGCTCTTCCACGCAACGCCCGGAGCCATCCTGCCGCCGGCGTTGGTGGAGTGGTGCGTCGCCAACCTGAAGAGCCTGGATACGGTGGATCTGGGCCAGGGCATCCACTTCGTACAGGAGGACCATCCCCACCAGATCGGCGAGGCACTGGCCGACTGGCTGGGCCGTATCTAGCTGGAGAGCGGGCCGGGTCCCCGGAAGGGCCCGGCCGCGGCTGCTCAGGCATCGACCAGGGTCTCGGGCGCACGCTGTTCCTTTCCCCGGAACATACCGGCCAGCATGATGGCCTTGGCCGCCGCCTGGTCGACCGAGGCGGGAGTAGTTAGGATATCTGGCTTATCGATCGAACCTGCCTCCTCTTAGCGTGGCGCGTACATGAGAGCTAACACGCAGGTGAAGAAGCCGCTCTTCTTCGCCGGCATCGCAATCGCAGCGCTGATCCCCATCCTCGCCGTCGCCGACGTGGGCCCGCCGGCGCACATGCAGATAACGGAGCGCGAGCCTGGACTCTACGCCGTCCAGTGGCGAGTTCCGAAGGTGTTGCCGCCGCGGGCCGTACCGGCCCCCGAGTTGCCCGAGACCTGCAGCGCTGCGGGCGATCGAGAGGTCCAGGATCAGGGGGGCGCCTGGCTGTTCACGCGCGAGTGGCGTTGCGAGACGAGCCTGGCGGGCCAGGTCGTCGGCATGCGTTACCCGTTTCCAGATCTCGCCCTAACCACCGTCGTGCGCGTCGACCTCCTGTCCGGCGACCGGTTCGCCCACGTTCTTACGCCGGGTGAAGGGCCATGGCGGCTGCCGGAAGGCACGGCGGCGCCGGACCTGGTGCTGGGCGCCCGACGCGCGCTCGTCGCCGGCGTGTCGCACGTGCTGGGCTCGTGGATTCACCTGGCATTTCTGCTGGTTCTCGGTTTGCTGGGCGGGTTCCGGCAGCCGATCAGGCTGGTGTCGGCTTTCACGCTGGGGCAGGTCGCGGGCGCGCTGGGGGCCGGCCTGACCACAGGCATCAGCTCTGTACCGGCGGAACTGGGCTTCGCGGTGGCCGTTGCGCTGCTCGCCCGTGAGGCGCTGCGACCGGCAGAAGAGCGGCACCGCCTCTCGGCGCTGGCGGCCGCGGCGGGCCTCGTCCACGGCCTCGGTATCGCCGCAATGCTGGCCGGCGGCCTCGGAGACGAGAGCAGCCGCCTGGCGGCGCAGCTCCTCGCCGTCCTGGGGATGGATACCGCCCATCTCGTCGGCGCGGTCGGGGTCACGGCGCTGTGGGCTTTCTTGGCGCGGCGTCCTGCAGGCGTCCGAATTCAGAAGCCCGTCGCCTATGCTGCCGGTGCGGCCGGGGTGGCGCTGGCTATCACTCTGGCTGTAAGCGGCGGAGTCGCCGAGCCGGGGGCCGTAGCGCCTTCCCTCCAGCTGGGGGATGGCTCGGCCGCCAGCCCGACTGCGGGGGTCGCCGGCTCCCGCCGCGTCGCCCCCTCAGTTCCTGACGCGCCGATCCAGAGCTTCCTCTCCGTCGAGCCCTTCGAGGTGCGGCACGAAACCATGCTTCGCCTCGCCGGGCTGGCGGAGCAGCTCGGTCTCGACGTGGAGTCGACCCTCGAGGTCACAGCGCAGCCGGCGGTTGCCGAGCGACTGACGGAGCTGGTGCTGGGCAGCGCGAAGGTGCAGGTGGACGGCGAGTTTCCCGAGGCGCTGGTTCGCCGGGTGGACTTCATGACGGTCGACCCGACCGGGGCTCTGCCGCGTCCGAACCCGGTCCCCGAGCCCGTCGCCGCGGCGGTGGTCGGCGTGGTAGTGGCGTATCCGATCATCGGAGTGCCCGATGAGGTTTCACTGGACTGGGATCCGTTTCCCACAGACATGATTCCGGCGACCGTCATCGATCCCGAGTCGGTCGCGTCCAGCACGTTGTCAGCCGGAGAGCCTTCACTGATCTGGGAGAACGTCCTGGCGGAAGACCCGATCCCGACGGTGGCCGCCGTCGAAGTCGAGCCGGTCAGGCTACCGGTGCCCCTGCTCTCGCTGCCGCTTCTGGCGCTGTCGGCTATGCTCCTGGTCGCCGGCATACGAGGCCGCCGACGCACGCTCAACCTCGCCATCGCACGTGTCGCGCTCGCCATGGCCTTCCTGGTGGGGCCGCTGGTGCAGACCGCGGTTGCGCTTCCCGGATCCGCCGGGCGGACCCCGTCGGAGAGGCAGGCCCGCCGAATCCTGGCCGGCCTGTTGCCCAACATCTATCGGGCGCTGGAATTCCGGGACGAGGCGACGATCTACGACCGGCTCGCGGTCAGCGTCACCGGCGAAACGCTGACCGAAGTCTACCTGGAGCAGCGGCGCGCCCTGGAGATCGAGGAGCGCGGCGGTGCCCAGGCCCGTGTCGAGGCCGTCGAGGTCCTGGAAGCTAGGGAGATCGAGTCCCGGAATACCGGCTTCGCGGTCCGATCAACATGGACCGTCGGCGGGATGGTGACGCACTTCGGACACCGGCATTTCCGCCAGAACCGCTACGACGCCCGGATCGGCATAGTCGCCGACGCCGGGAGTTGGAAGATCCAATCGATCGAGGTACTCGAGCAAGAACGAGTGAGATGAAGATATTACGCGAACCGCTGTTTCATTTCCTGGTCCTCGGGGCGGCGCTGTTCTTCGTTCACGCCGTCGCCAGCGACGTCTTTTCCACCGACGCGTCGCGCCGGATCGAGATCACGGAGCCAGAGATCGAGTTCCTCGCCGCCGGTTTCGGGCGCCAATGGCAGAGGCCGCCCACCGCAGACGAACTACGGGCCCTGGTCGACGGGCGCGTGCGTGAAGAAGTCCTGTACCGTGAGGCGTTGGCTGTGGGGCTGGATCAGGATGTCGTCGTGCGCCGCCGCATGGTGCAGAAGATGGAACTCCTCTCCGAGGACCTCGCGACCCTGGCCGACCCGACGGACACGGAGCTGCAGGCCTTCTTCCAGGAGCGGCGCGAGGAGTACCGCGTTCCGCCCCGCATCAGCTTCAGCCACGTGTACTTCAACACAGACCGGCGCGGCCCGGCGGCGGAGGAAGATGCCCGGCGCGCTCTGGCCGAGCTTCGGGCTGCGACTCCGCCGCCCCTGCGCGCGCCCGAGCGGGGCGACCGCTTCATGCTCCCACACGACTACGCCCTCCGGTCCCCACGGGAGGTGCAGCAGACGTTCGGGGCCCGATTCGCCGAGACGCTGTTCGAGCTGGAGCCAGGGTGGCACGGTCCGGTGGTCTCGGGCTACGGCATTCATCTGGTGTACATCGGCGAGCGAGTCGACGACCGCATCCCGGAATATGGGGAGGTTCGCGATCGCCTCGTGATCGACTACAACCGCATGCGCCGCGAACGCGCCAACGAGTTGCTCTATGAAGGTCTGGTGGGTGGGTACGAAATCGAGATCGACGAAGAGGCCCTTCAGCGAGCGGCTCTGCGCGTAGGTAGTGGCGCAGGCTAGCGCCGAAGCCCACAGTCGACGGGCCCCGTTGTCCTCCCTCCCCGCATTTGGGTCGAGCGACTCGATCTCTTTCTCCAATAGGGCTAAGGCGCTAATTTGTAATATTCACCACCGGGAAAACACTGGGGGACTCGGGTCTCATCGTATCGAGCCCTGGCAGGGCATCCCCTGCGAGGGTGACCCGCAACCGTAATCGATAATGGAATCCACGAGGGAAGTCATCTATCAAGGCAACTCGATAATCTCGATCGAGGTTCTTCCGGATTACCCCCATCCGGTGGTTGTGAAGAAGCCGTCCCAGCGTCGCTCATCCCGGCCGTACATTCGATCCCTGGAAAACGAATATGAGGTGACCCGGTCCCTCAGCGCGGTCGAGGGGGTTCGCAAGGTCCTAAAGCAAGAGTCGATCGAGAATCAACCGACATTGATCCTGGAATACGTCGCTGGAGAGACCCTGCGGGATTATGTGGCGAGAAGAGAACTCGATCTGCGCTCCAGGTTAGAAATCGCCGTCGGTCTAGCTAGCGTCCTGGGACAAATCCATCAACAGAACGTCATCCATCTGGATCTCAACAGCAAGAACATACTCATCCGACACGAACGGCAGGCGGTCCATATCATCGATTTTGGCGCTGCCTCCCGCGTTGACCATGGTCGCCAACTCAAGGTCCGGCCTGACCAGATGCTGGGGACCTTGCCGTACATCTCGCCGGAACAGACCGGGAGAATCAACCGCGCTGTGGATGAACGCTCGGATCTGTATTCTCTGGGGGTGGTTCTATATGAACTGATGACGGGTCGGCTACCGTTCGATTCAAAAGACCCGATGGAGCTCATCCATCAGCACATCGCCCGGGTGCCAGTCTCGCCGTCTGAGGTTTCGCCTGAGATCCCCGGCGTGATCAGCTCTATCATTCTGAAGCTGCTCAGCAAAGACGCGGAGGACCGCTATCAATCAGCAGCCGGTGTTAAAGTCGATCTCCAAGAATGTCTACAGCGCTTGCGACCGGACGATAGCATCGAAGGATTCGCGTTAGGAGAGACCGATACTTCCAGCCGGTTGAAATATCCTGAGAAGCTCTATGGCCGTGAAGCTGAGCTGAAGGAGTTGGGGAGTGCTCTCGATAGCGCATGTCGGGAGACTTCGTCGGTCATTCTTGTCGCCGGCTATTCCGGTATCGGCAAGACGGCTCTGGTTGAAGAATTGCAGGGTCCGGTATCTGCAAGACGCGGTTACTTCATAACGGGCAAATACGACCAGTACCTGAGGACCACACCGTACACAGGGATCACACAGGCTTTTTCCGACCTCGTTTCCCAAGTCCTGGCTGAGCCGGAACGGAGCTTTGGAGAGTGGCAGGACAGCATTAGGTCGGCTGTCGGCGACCTGGGCAAGGTGGTAACAGACGTGATTCCGGCCTTGGAGAGGGTCATCGGAGCCCAGCCGGATGTCCCGACACTGGCAGGCCATGAGGCCGAAAACCGCTTCAACTACGTCTTCATCAACTTCCTTTCGGCCGTCGCCACCCAACAGCATCCCGTGGCTCTGTTCCTCGATGACTTGCAGTGGATCGATGCGGGATCGCTAAGGTTGCTCAAGGTCATCCATTCTGAGTTCACTCAACCCGGATTACTGCTTATTGGTGCCTACCGCGATAATGAGGTTGGTGCATCCCATCCGCTCATGGAATTGATCGGTAGCCTGGGAGAGAACGGCGCGGGGTCTCGCATACTCAAGCTCGAGAACCTGCAACAGCAACAGGTCGAGACGTTTCTTTCCGATACGCTGAGATCCCAGAAGGGCGTCGGTGAACTCTCCGGGGCTCTGGGCGACAAGACACAGGGCAATCCGTTCTTTCTGCGCAGGTTGTTGTCCTCCCTGGCTGAAGAAGGCCTTGTGCGTCATGACTCTGATGCAGGCAGCTGGAAGTGGGACATTGGGGAGATCAGGGCAGCGGCGATAGCAGACAATGTGGCGGATCTCTTGGCGCAGACGATAGCGGAGCAAGTCCCTGCCGAAGCAAGGGACATGCTGCAACTTGCAGCCTGCATTGGAACCCGATTTGACGTGCGTACCCTAGCGATGATCTCAGGCCGCAGCGAGCGAGAGGTCCTCACGCTACTCACCGTTCCGCTGAGTCGGCACTATGTGTTTGCGTCGGGCGATACTCACGAGTTTGTCCACGACCAGGTGCAACAGGCCGCGTACACGCTGATCGATGAGCGCAGCAGGACTAACAGACACTTGGAGATTGGTCGGAGGCTGCTCGCCGGCACGACTGACACTAACCTAGATGAACAGGTCTTCGCCATTGTCACTCACTTCAACCTGGGTGCGGAGCTGCTGACCGACCCCGCGGAGAGATTGGCATTGGCGCGAATGAACCTGGTGGCAGGCCGCAAAGCCAGACTGACTGCCGCGTTTGCCGCATCGATCGGATACCTGAAACGGGGGCTCACCCTGTTGGGTGAAAGCGCCTGGCAGGATCACTACCGCCTGGCGCTGGACTTTCATAGCGCACTGATAGAGGTGTGCTATCTGAACGTCCAGCACGAAGAGGTCGAGGCACTGTTCGACACGATTGCCGAAAACACCAGGCAAGATGTCGATGCCAGCATCGCTCATAAGGCACTGATCATGTCGTGCATCGCTCGGCATGAACTGGGCAGAGCAATCTCCTTGGCTGAGCGCTACCTCGAGCGACTCGACATCACCTTGGACAGTGAACGGGAGTCTGACCTGCCTATTGCCGAGTTGCGTGACCTGGCCCCAATGGAGAACAGGGAGAAGCTGGCGGCGACGGAGATTCTGATGGCGATTTCCGCGTCGGTGATAGTATCGGCGCCTGAGCATTTCCCGTCGGTGGTCTATACCATGTTGAATCTCATCGGCCGGTACGGCAACAGCAGCATGTCAAGCTTTGCGTATACCCAGTACGCTATGACCCTCTGTCTCATGCAACGGTATCAGGAAGGGAATCGCTTCGGGCAACTGGCGGTCGACCTGCTTGAGAAGTACCCGCATCCCGGCAGGGCCGCACAGATAATGAACATGCAGTATGCGAATGTTCGGCATTGGATGCAGCCGATCCACGACCAGATAACTCCGCTCAAGACATACCACCGGATGGCCATGCAGGCTGGTGATTTCGAATATGGTTTCTATAGCCTGCTGAACTACACGTGGCTGAGCTGGGGATCGGGAAAACCTCTCGAACAAATCCTCGCGGAAGTGGAGCCCACCATCAGCCTGTGTCAGAGTAAGAACCAGCAATTCGCCCTGCAGTTGGCCTTGATGCTCGCACAGTCGGCGCTCAATCTGACCGGGAGGTCACCCAGCACAACGCAGTTGGAAGGGAAGTGGTTTTCCGAGGAAACCATGATGTCGCGGCTGGAAGGGAACCAATTTCTGTTGGCCCTCTACGGACTGCTGAAGATGAAGCTATGCTATCTCTTCGGCGACCCTGGAGCAGCATACTGGAGCAGCATACCGGCAAACACAAGACGTGCTGAAGTACCGTGGCAGCGTCAATCCCCACTACCTGTATACCAAGATTTCCTTCTACGGTGGGTTGTCATGTGTTGCCAGCTTGGCGGATGTTGAGAATGATGCCGACAGGCAGGACCGGACAGAGAAACTCGAGCGGTTTGAGAAGGAACTAGAACTATGGGCTGAAGTTGCCCCGATGAACTACCAGCATCAATACAGCTTGCTGCGGGCTGAGAAATCTCGGGTGGCAGACGATCATTGGGAAGCAGTCCAATTCTACGAAGAATCCATCGAAGGGGCGCGGGTAAACCGATTCGTCCACGATGAAGCCCTGGCCAACGAGCTATGCGCCCGCTTCTGGCAGGAGTGCGGCAACGACAGGATCGCCGAAACGTATATGCGCGAAGCACGCGCCCTCTACCATCGTTGGGGGGCAACTGCCAAGGTCAACCACCTGGAGGACAGCTATCCGCAGTGGTTCAAGACCCCAGCCACGCGAAAAGAGCAGCCGGATACGTCCCGCACGGATCGCATCACCTCCTCTCCCATCACTCCAATCCAGGTGGATTTGGAGGGAATAATAAGCGCCTCACAGGCGCTTGCTTCCGAAACTGATCTCGATCGGCTTCTGGCCAAGATGATGGAACTGGTGATGTCCAACTCCGGTGCGGCAAAAGCAGTTTTGCTGCTAAGGCTGGACGGAGACTGGTTCGTGCAGGCCCGCAGTGATTTTGAGACCGGGGGTCATGAGATTCTTATCGACCGGCGATTCGATCCTGCCGACGATGAAGCCGACCTCGTTCCCGAGCCTGTCTTCGATTGCTGCCGGAGGTCAGAAGAGGTGCTGGTTGTAGGGGACGCCCAGGCTGACCCTCGCTTTGTCCGTGACGCAATGATCCAGGCTCACAAGATCAAATCGCTGCTTTGCGTGCCCGTCTTGAGCCAGGGGAAGCTCAAGGCAATGGTGTATCTCGAGAATCGTCAAACGGTGGATGTCTTCACCCAGCAGCATGTGGAGGTCCTCAGGCACCTGGCCTCTCAGTTCGCCGTCTCGGTGGAAAACGCTTTGCTATACGAGGGTATCAAACAAAAGGTACGGGAGCTCCAGGAGAGCGATGAACGCTACGAGCTGGCGGTGGCCGGATCCGCGGCCGGGCTCTGGGACTGGGACATGCGCTCGAATGAGCTGTTTACTTCTGACCTTTTTAGGGAGCTTTTGGGTTTAGCACCCGATGAGATCTTCACGGTGGACGAATTCTGGAATCGGTTGCACCCCGACGAGTACCAAGCCGTTCGTCTTTCCGTCGAGAAACATCTCGAGGAACATGCTCCATACGATATGGAATACCGCCTTCGAACCGAATCAGGAGAATACCGGTGGTTTCGCGCTCGCGCGCAGGGCCTCTGGGATGAAACGGGCAGGGCCACCCGAATGTCCGGTTCACTGGTTGATATCAGCGAACGCAAGCTCACCGAAGAAAGATTGGTGACCTCAGAGGCGTTACTCAGGAGTGTATTTCCGAGTAACCTATTTCAACCAGGCATTTGCGGATATCGTGCAGAAGCTTTGGGGCGTCACGGCCCACGTCGGAATGAACACACTCGTCTTACACCCCCCCGAACTGCAATCAAACTGGCAGAAGATCATCGCCCGGGTCTTAGAGGGCCATATGCATACAGAGCAGTTTGAGTGGAAACACTCGGAGGAGGAAACTCGCCGTTATGAATTGACAATGATGCCGATTGAAGAAGAAGGCCGGATCGCCGGTATTGCTGAGTTCACACGTGACGTTACAGAACGCACTCGGGCGGAGCAAGCAGTCAAGGACAGTCGCGATAGACTGGTCAAGGCCGAGCGGGTCGGGCGCATGGGTTTCCTGGAGTGGGACCTGAAGACGAATGAAATGGTGTGGTCGAGGGAAGTGTACGAGCTTTATGGGATCGAACCGGGAACGCCGGTAACCCTCGAGCAGACCGTAGGTCTGGTACACCCGGACGATCTCGAGTACGTGAACAAGAGTCTCGACCTGGCCATCCGGGGTGTTCTCGCATACGCCATCGACCACCGCATGGTCCGGCCGGACGGTAAGGTCATATGGGTGCACGCACGTGCGGACTTGGAACGGGACAGCGAGGGCGTACCCACCTTCCTCCACGGCACTGTCGTGGACATCACCGAGCGCAAGCTGGCGGAAGAAGGGCTGAGGGAGAGCGAAGAGCGGTTCCGGAATCTAATGGAGCAGTCCCCGCTGGCTATCGTGATTATGACGCCCGAAGGGCAGATCACCGAGGTGAATACCGCCTGGATGCGGCTCTGGGGCCTTGAAGGGGAGGAGATAGCTGAGGTCCTGGCGGACTACAACATGCGAACCGACAAGCAGCTTGAGGATCTCGGCGTTGCGCCGCTGGTCGAAAGAGCCTTCGCGGGAGAGCGTGTAGTCCTGCCGCCGATCGAATACAGTGGGGACCTTGCAGTCAACGAGATGGGGTTGGAGGGTGTAGAGGCGAGGTCGCGCTGGATTCAAACCCACCTGTACTCGGTCAAGGATGAGAAAGGAGACATCGCGTACGTTGTCGCCACTAACACGGACATCACGGAACTCAAGCGGGCCGAACGGGAAGCCCGAGAGCAAAGGGATGCTCTGGCTCGCGTAGACCGTGCTACGAGGATGGGGCAGCTGACCGGATCGATAGCGCATGAGCTCAATCAACCGCTCACCGGCATTCTCAGCAACGCACAGGCCGCCGAAATGATGCTCCTGCGCGGTGAGTGGGATAGCGACGAATTGGCAAAGATCATGGCCGAGATCGCGGCCGATGCCAAACGCAGCGGAGACGTCATACGCAATCTGCGAGAGCTGTATCGCGAGCAAAAAGGGGAGTTCGTACCCGTCGATGTCAACGCTGTCGTCGACGAGGCAACGCAATTGCTCCACAGCGAGTTTGTTATGCATGATGTCGTGCTCACGACTGAGTGTGCCCCATCTGCTCCTCTCGTGAATGGGAACTCTATCCAGATCCAGCAGGTTCTGGTCAACCTCATCGTGAACGGGATCCAGGCTATGAGCGAGGGGGTGCGGGATGGTCGCCGACTCCGTGTCGTGACGGCATTCGATGCGAGCGAGGCCAGGGTTTGGGTCGAGGACAGTGGCCCGGGCATCGATGA
>JBDHHZ010000150.1:0-6772 GCA_039589115.1 Gemmatimonadota bacterium
CAACAACATCGATGATCTCGTTCAGTTGAACGAGCGAGACTTCGACCGGGTCAGCGCGACCCTGAAGTTCGTGGGCGGTCACACGCTGATCTACATCGACGATGACACGCCAGCGGCGGGTTTCTCGCAAGATGAGATCGACGCGCTCGGCGAGCTCTACGACCGCGTGCTCTACGTCAGCGATGCCGATCACTTCGGCGAGCCGACGGATATCGATGGCAACCGGCGAGTGATCCTGCTTCTGTCACCCATGGTCAACAGTCTCAGTCCGCGCGGCAGCGCGGGCGTCACCGTCGGCTTCTTCTTCGGTCTCGATCTCTTGCCTCCGGGAACGGCGAACTGTCCGGAGTGCGCCTTCTCGAACGTCGGTGAGTTGTTCTACGGGCTCGTGCCCGATCCCGACGGCGAGTTCGGCGACCCGCGTACCATGGATCGCGTGATGCAGCTGTTGCCCGGAGTGATGGCGCACGAGACCGCACACATGATCAACTTCCGCTTCAAGAGCCTCGAGCAGATCGCCCCGCGCCTCGAAGAGTTATGGCTCAGCGAAGGCTTGGCGCACATGGCCGAGGAACTGGCCGGCGACGCGCTGGACGCCGCCGGGTATCCCGACCGCGCCGCCGACCTCTACACGCCCAATCTCACGCTCGCCTTCGCTTACCTTGACGACCCGGCGGCTGGCTCGCTGACCGCGATCAGCGGCCCCGGCTCGATCAGCGAGCGTGGCGCCGCCTGGCTCTTCCTGCGCTGGCTGGCCGAGCAGTACGGCGACTACGTGTTCCGTGACATCGCTCAGGCGGGGCAAAACGGTGTCTTTAACATAGAGGCGCAGACCGGTGAATCGTTTTTCCGGCTCTTCGCCGATTGGGCGGTCACGCTCTGGACAGATGACTTGGAGATCCCCGGGTTGGCGGGGCGCTACCAGATCCCTAAGTGGCTGCTGCGCAGAGTCATGTTGAAGGATGGGCCGGAGGGCGGCGAACCGGTCTACGTCCTGCAGCCGCAGCAGCGCAGCTTCGCCGACTTGCGAAACACTCCGTTCATTGGGATCCTGCCGGGCTCGAGTCCGAGCTTTCTCGAGTTGAACGCCGCCGGCGATACGGCCGCTCTACAGCTGCGGTTGACCGCGAACACGCAGGCCGGTCTGGCGATCCTGCGTCTCGAGTAGCTAGGACTCGTCGAGCAGTTCGCGGATCTTCCAGAACTGCTTCTCGATCTCGGGCTTCAGGTCCTGGCGCCGGATGCCGAACGCCGGGTGGAGTAACGGCAGGAAGGTGACCTCGCGACCGCCGACCGCTCTGCGGCGCGGTTTCGCCGCCGCCTCCGTGATCTTCTCCTTGGGAAAGAAGCGCTCCAACGCGAACCGTCCCAGCAGCACCACCAGGTCGGGCTTGATCAGATCGATTTGCCGCTCGAGGTATGGCGCGCAGGCATCCATCTCCGGCGTCTTCGGGTTCCGGTTCTCAGGCGGCCGGCACTTCACGATGTTGCTGATGAAGACCTCGGAACGCTTGAGCCCTATCTTCTCCAGCAGCTCCGTCAAATAGGCACCGGCATCGCCGACGAACGGTTCACCCTTTTCATCCTCCCAGCGACCTGGCGCCTCGCCGATGAAGAAGACGCGCGCGTTCGCCGGGCCGACACCCGGCACCGCCTGGCTTCGATACTCCGCCAGCTCGTCACACTTGACGCAACGGAGGATGAGACCGTGCAGCTCGTCCAGATTGCCGGCCGTCAGGATGGGATCGGGCGGCGCGAAGAGGTCGCCTTGGGAGAGCTCGTCGAGTTCGGACATGATGTGGCTCACTCAGTTGAGATAGTCCACCATCCAATGCTGGTCGGGTTCCGAATGCAGGATTCCCAATACTGAATTTAGAATGTTGAAGTTTACCCGGACATTCTACATTGGGAATCGGACATTCAGAATTCGGAGCCCGCATTCACCCCGATGTCTCCTCACGCCAGAACGGCTTCCGTCCCTATGACCCGGACATCAAGGGGCACGCCTTTCCGCTCGTCCAGCACCAGCGTCATGGCGCCCGTCTCGCATTGCCCTTCGCAGACCCCGCAGCCCATGCACTTCTCCCAATTCACCACCGACGTTTCCTCCAGCGTTACCGCCTCGAATGGGCAGGAGTCTTCGCAGTCGCCGCAGGCGATACAGGCCAGCTCGTCGACCTCGGCCACATAGCCCGACGATGCGAGCATCGGCACTTCGTGCTTGACCATCGCTTCTAGACCGCCGCAGCAGCAGGAGCAGCAGTTGCATATGGCGTAGAAGCGATCGCCCATCGCATCCTTGAAGTACGCGGTATGCACGTGGCCGCGTTCGTGCTCTGCCTGAAGCACGTCCAGCGCCTCGCGCTGCGTCACGCGCCGCGATCGATTCGGATGATGCTCGAGCGTGAACGAGCCGTTGCCCACGACCATGCACACGTCGGTCGGCCCGCAGGGATTCTCACGCGCGTGACGGCAGGGACACTCGAGTAGGACCACGCTCGGCGGGCCCTTCAGCACGATATCCCGCGCCATCGGGTAGGGGACGATTCGCTCCAGATCGGTCCGCTTGATCTCGTGGTCCAGCTTGATGATCTCTCTGGCCAGGTTCGTCGGCAGGACCTTGCCGTGGTAGCGGTCCGCCCACCAGTGTTTCGCCTCGGGCGTCATGCGTGGGAGGAGCGTGTGCACCAGGAAGCTAACGTACTGGTAGGGCCAGCGGCCGTAGACGTAGCCGTGCAGCGACTTGAGCAACCCGCCGCGGCCGCCGCGCCCGCCGCCGCCGGAACCGCCGGATGCGCGCCCCATCGCCCGGGTGGACGGCAGCATCAGGTGGCCCCGCTCGCCGATCAGCCACAAGGTCACCAGCGCAGCTACCAGCGCTGCTAGTAGTATGACGGGGATCAGCAGCAGCCATAGCATCGGTCGGCTCCTTTCCAGGGGATGGTGCAAATTAGGACGATCCCGCGGCGCGGGACAGCCCGAAACCCCGTCCCCCGGCCCATCGTATTGTCGTTTGAGACTAGAGAGTTCCGTTTCGCTTCCCGGGCCGACGGCGAGTAGATTCAGTCATCGCAAGCCGCAAAGGCCCCTGAGACCGCCAGCAGGAGACCGGTCCGCGTATGTCTGTCGATCGAATATGGCGCCTCGTACCGGCGTTCGCCGCGATGGTGTTCGCATGCTCCTACCAGCCCGATGGCCAGATGACTGATTTCCAGAATTTCGCCGTCTTCTCGCAGAGCCCGAGCCGGGTGGTCGACGCGCTGACCGGCGTGCTCGTGGACAACGATGCGTTATCCGCCGATATGGTCTCCGAGTTGGGGACCAGCCTGGTGGATCAATACGCGGCAGGGCAGGTCGCGCAGCTGAGCAGCCAATCGGTCGCGCTGGGCACCGATGACCTGGCCCGGCTGGTGCCCGAGGAGTTTCGCCACTTCATCGGCGATGAAGGCGGCCGCTATGTGCTCGAGCTGACGCTGGAGCCGGCGGCGGACGGCGGTCTTCGCCTGACCGTGACTCCGACCATCATCGCTACGGTGCGTGGCGGTGAGGGCCCGCTGGGCGGTCGCCCCCTCCCCTCCAACGGGACCCTCGAGAGCTCGATACTGAGCTCGCTGTCCAATCGTCTAAGATGATGAACCCGATCCGTCCGATGTCTACTCGCCCGCGTCCGCGCCCGCGCCATCGTCATCGTCATCGAAGGACGATGAGGATGAGCGGGCTTTTCGTACTGGCCGCGCTCCTCGTCGGGTGCGGGGAAGCTAGAGAGGACGCGGCATCATCGCAGGACGTCCTGGTCAACGACCCGTCCGGCGATCGCGGCAACAGCACGACGCAGAGCGAAACCGCCGTCGCGCGCCGCGGCGACGTCGTGGTGATCGGCTTCAACGATTCCGGCGAGTTCACCAAGCGCAACAGCATGACGGGCTACGCCTATTCCCTCGATGGCGGTGAAACATTCGTCGATGCCGGTGTGCTGGCGCCGACCAGCGGTGGCCGCAACCTGGGGGACGCCGCCCTCGCCGCCGACCGCGACGGAGTCTTCTACTTCGCCACTCTGGCGGTGGACGCCCGTGCGCGCTCGTACGTCGGCGTGGCGCGATCGAAGAAGACGAGAGGGGAAGTCACTTTCGGCGAGCCGGTCCTGATCTCCGGCCTCGATCCCAACGCCTTTCAGGACAAAGAGCTGATCACGGTGGATGTGAGCGGCGGACGCTACGACGGCAACGTCTACGTCGTTTGGACCGAGTTCCCGCCGCGAGGCGCCTCGCGTATCCTGTTCTCGCGTTCCACCGATGGTGGTAGGACATATTCATCGCCGCAGAAGCTCTCCGGCTCCGGGACGGCGGTGCAGGGCGCGATGCCCGTGGTAGGGAAGCGCGGCGAGCTGTACGTGGCTTGGGAGGACCGCTCCGGCGCCGTCGGCGGCGTCATCAGGCTGCGGCGCTCCAACGACGGTGGCGAGACCTGGGGTACCGAGTACACCGCGGCCAGGTTCACGCGCATCGCCGACGTGTCGGCGACGTCGTCCTGCTTCCGGCCGGCGCTCAACGGGTACATCCGCGTGAACGAGTTCCCCAGCATCGACATCGATCGCGAGAGCGGTGACCTGTACATCGCCTTCGCCGCCGATCCCGGTCGCCAGGCGCGCGGTGACGCGTCGGACGTGTTCGTGGTGCGCTCTAGCGACGGCGGCGCCGGCTGGAGCGATCCCGTCAACGTCGTCAAAGGTCGCGCTGTTACTGCCGACGCCGATGAGACGAGGAACGACAACTTCATGCCGGTCCTCGGCGTGGCGCCCAGCGGCCAGGTGAGCGTCTTCTTTTACGACCGTCGCAACGACAGCGCGAACCGCAAGATGGATGTCTACCGCGCCCTCTCCACCGATGGCGGCCGTAGCTGGGTCAACCAGCGGGTCACCGCGGAACCGTTCGACGTGCCGCCCCTGAAGCCGAACTTCGATCCGCTGGTCAAGGAATGCTACATGGGCGACTACAACGGCGGTACCGTCGACGAGAACGGCTTCTACCTTACGTGGGGCGACAACCGCCGGACCCTCAAGGCGCCCCGCTTCTCACGTGGCCGGCCCGACCCCGACGTCCGCTTCCGCGCCGTGGGGCTCGACCCGTAGGCGTTCGCCCCCTCCGACATCGTTCGTATACGCACACGACTGTACCGAAAGCGGACACCGGGTGGTCCCGCACGGCCGCTGACCCGCCTGTTCGCTTGCCTATGTCTGGCACCGGACTTGCCCCTCTTGGGCATGATCCGACTTAGCGAGTATAGGCCAGCAGTAGGTCTTTGGGGGTAGATCATGCAGACGTTGCTTCAAGATATCCGGTACGGACTGCGCATGCTGCGCAAGCAGCCGGCTTTCACGGCGGTGGCAGTGATAACGCTCGCCCTGGGAATCGGGGCGAACACCGCGATCTTCAGCGTCGTCCATGCCGTCTTGCTCCAGCCGCTGCCGTTCGGCCAGCCCGAGCGGCTGGTGCAGATCTGGGAGTCGAGGGTGGAGCGCGGCTGGAACCGTGCCTCCTTCACCGAGGCGAACTTCTGGGACATCCGCGAGCTGAACAGGAGCTTCGAGGATATCGCCACCTTTCATGGCGCCAACGTGAACTTGACGGGGCTGGAATACCCCGAGCGGCTGAGAGCGGGGCAGATCTCGGCGGGTTTCTTCCGCGTGCTACGCGTCCAGCCGGTCCTCGGCCGCACCTTCCAGCCCGGCGAAGACGAACCGGAAGCGGACAGCCGGTTGGTTCTGCTGGGGAACGACTTCTGGCGCCGGCGCTTCGGCGGCGACTCGGCGATCGTTGGTACGTCGCTGACCCTGGACGATGAAGGTTACACCGTCGTCGGTGTTCTTCCCGCCGGCGAGCCGTGGCTGAACTTCGCCGACGTCTACGTGCCGTTCGTGCGCGATCCCGAGGCCAATAGGGTCAGCTTCGAGTTCGCCGTGATCGGCCGCATGATGCCCGGCATCTCGATGGAAGCGGCGCTGTCCGATCTGGAGTCCGTCGCCAGAGGCCTGGAGGAGCTTTACCCCGAAGAGAACGCGGGGATGGGTATCACGATCGCACCGGCCAGCGATTGGGTCGCCGACGACGACCTCCGGCGAGCGCTCTGGGTGCTGTTCGGCGCCGTCGGCTTCCTGCTGATGATTGCCTGCGTTAACCTGGCCAACATGCTGCTGGCCAGGGCCACGGCACGCATGAGGGAGACGGCGGTTCGTGCGGCCCTCGGAGCCGGCCGCTTCCGGATCATCCGACAGGTTCTGACAGAGTCGCTGGTATTGGGACTGATCGGCGCCGGCCTCGGGCTGCTCCTGGCGGTTTGGGGCATCGATGTGCTCAGGGCTTTAGATCCACCCGGTATCCCTCGGGTCGCCGAGATCGGCGTCAATCGATGGGTGCTCGGCTTCACGCTCGGCATCGGGCTTTTCACCGGGGTCGCCGCGGGTCTGCTCCCCGCGCTCAACATGCCACGCACCGACTTCGTCTCGGCGCTGCGCGAAGGTGACCGCAGCATGGTGGGCAACCGGGCTCAGAAACGGCTGCGCGGTCTGCTGGTCGCGGCCGAGGTAGCCCTGTCCCTCATGCTCCTCGTCGGCGCTGGCCTGCTGGTCCGCAGCTTCTCCGAACTGTCGCGCGTCGAGCGAGGGTTCCAGTCGGAGAATCGCTTGATCGCCGCCGTGAACCTGCCCGGCTCGTACGATGGACTGCGCACGCGTGACTTCATGGTCAGCTTCCTGGCCCGGGCCCACTCGATCCAA
>JBDHHZ010000151.1:0-6771 GCA_039589115.1 Gemmatimonadota bacterium
GATCACCGGGGCGGAATCCAGCATCCAGTCGGCATGTTGGGTACCCGTCTGGAGGCGGAGGTCTTCATGGTGCTCGGGTCGGGTGCGGCGGCCCGCAACGTCCGCAAAGCGGTCTCGCGGGCCGGCTACGAGGTCGCGCAGTTGGTGCTCAACCCACTGGCGGCGGGGCTCAGCACGCTGACTCGGGAGGAGCGCGAAGTAGGTGCTGCTGTGGTCGCGATCGGTGGCCGGACCACAGAGATCGCGATCTTCCATGAGGGCAAGATTCGCCACGTCGCGGTCGTGCCCTGCGGCGGCGTCAGCTTCACGAACGATCTGGTGAAGGGCCTTGGCATACCGTACGCCGAGGCCGAGCGGGTGAAGGAACGGCATGGCGTAGCGACGACCGAAATGGTCGATCCGGAGCAGTCGATCGAGGTGCCTGGCCCCGCTCCGGGATCCAGCAAGCACATGCCCAGGGAATTGCTGGCGCACATAATCGAGCAGCGGATGGACGAGGTTCTCACTCTGGCGCTGCATGAGATCGACCGCGCCGGTTACGCTCATAGACTGGGCGGTGGTGTGATTCTCACGGGAGGCGGTGCGAGCCTCGAGGGTACGCTCAATGTAGGGCAGTCAATATTCACGATGCCGGTTCGTTGCGGCGCGCCGGGCGCCGAACTGACCGGTCTGGCCGACTCGGTCCGTCGCCCGAAGTTCGCGACGGCCGCCGGCTTGATGTTGTTCGGTGTGGAGAGGATTCGTGAGGACCTCGGCAACGGGAGCGGCTCGACGCTGCGAGCTCTGTCCAAAGTCGGGGGCTGGCTGAAGGAGTTCTTCTAGAACCGGTTACTGGTTACTGATCACCGCAGTGGTAAGGGGGAGGGGACGAGGATGATACGATTCGAGCTTGCAGAGACGGGCGCGCGATGCGCGAGGATGCGCGTCATCGGTGTCGGTGGTGGCGGGAACAACGCCGTCGATCGCATGATCGAGGAAGACTTACCGGGCTGCGAGTTTGTCGCGGTCAACACCGATTCCCAAGCGCTGGGCACCTGCCGGGCCTCGGTGAAGATTCAGATCGGCAAGAAGCTCACACGCGGGCTCGGTGCCGGCGCGCGGCCCGAAATCGGGCGTCAGGCTATCGACGAGAACAAGGAAGAAGTCATTCAAGTTCTGCACGGCTCCGACCTGGTGTTCGTCACCGCCGGTCTCGGCGGTGGGACGGGCACCGGTGCCGCGCCGATCGTTGGCCAGCTGGCGCGCGAGCTCGGTGCGCTGAGCATTGCGATCGTGACGAAGCCGTTCGATTTCGAGGGCAAGAAGCGCATGCACCAGGCCGAGATCGGCCTGGCCGAGATCCGCAAGGCGGTGGACACCGTGATAGTCGTTCCCAACCAGCGCCTATTGTCCGTGGTCGGGAAGGGAACCAGCTTCCGTGAGGCGCTGAAGAAGGCGGATGAGGTGCTGCTGCAGGCGACGCGCGGCATATCCGATCTGATCAGCGTCACTGGAGACGTGAACGTCGATTTCGCCGATGTTCGGACGGTCATGGCCAATCGCGGGCCCGCTCTGATGGGGACCGGCCGCGCGCAGGGGGACAACCGCGCGCAGGAGGCGGCGCTGGAAGCGATCTCTTCACCTCTGCTGGACGATATATCGATCAACGGGGCAAAGGCCGTGCTGCTCAACATCACGGGTGGTGGCGACCTGACGATCGATGAGGTCACCACGGTAAGCAACATCATCGGCGAGGCCGCAGGTGATGATGCGGAGATCATCTTCGGCACCGTGCATGATCCGACGCTCGAGCACGAGATCCGCGTCACGGTCATCGCCACCGGATTCGAGCCGACGTCCGAGATCCACGGGACTCCGAAGTTGGCCCGGCCGAACTTTTCGCCTCGTAAGGTGAATAATACTCAGGTGGCCACGCAGGTGGCCCAGCGGAAGGCCGTCCCCATGGAGCTGGCGGACCCTCGGGAGCTCGAGATCCCGACCTTCATTCGCCGCCAGATGGACTGAAACCAGGAGCCGTGCCGGGTGAGAGAAGACCGGACCCCGTGTGGCGTGGTACCCCCTCCCCAGTCGACGAATGGGTAGAGGGCTACTCATCTTCGCCTTTTTGGTCACGGGTGGCCTGACGCTTATTCTAGGGCGTCCTGCCAGCTCGCAGCGGCGGCTTCCCGAACTTCAGCCGGTCGTTATCTCGGCTGAGGAAGCCGAGTCGCTGGTCAGGACGGACACACTGCGACGGGGCGAGGTCCTGTCTCAGGTCCTGGCACGGCACTCCCTGCCCCCTTCCGATGTTGCCAATGCTGTCGAGGCTCTGAGCACCTATGCGAACCCGCGTAGGCTCCGAGCCGGCCTCGCGGTTCACTCGGAGTGGACCGCCTGGGACAGCCTGATCGATATCACAGTTCAAGTCGACTCGGACCACGAGGTGCGATTGGCCCGAGACCGGCTCGGCTGGTCGGCGGAGTTCAGCGAGCTCTCGGTTCGAGTCGATACCATAATGATTGCCGGCACTATCGAGAGCAGCCTCTACAACTCGGTCATGGCGCTGCCAGTGGGGTCGATCGGGGCCCAGGAGCGAATCGAGCGGCTGATGTGGGGGATCTATCGCCCCTTCCAATGGGCGATCGATTTCGGCATCGATCTGCGAAGGGGTGACAGCTATCGGGCGGTGTACGAACGGCACACCCGACCGGATGGTTCGGTTCGGCACGGCCGCATACTGGCGGCTGAGTTCACCAACCGCGGGAAGACCCATCAGGCGTTCTGGCTGGATTCGCGCCGTGAGTATTTCGACGGGGATGGGAAGTCGATGAAGATGGTGTTCCTCAAGGCGCCGGTCGACTTCCGCCGTATTTCCTCACGCTTCACCCGGCGCCGTTACCACCCGAAGCTGGGGATTTATCGGGCTCACCTCGGAACCGACTACGCCGCCGCCTCGGGTACGCGCGTCTACTCCACCGCCGATGGCACGGTCACACGAGCCGGATGGTGGGGCGGCTACGGTCGTATCGTCGAGGTCCGCCACACTAACGGGTACCGCACGCGTTATGCTCACCTCAGTTTCATCGCGAAGGGCATTCGACGGGGGACCAGAGTCAGCCAGGGGCAGCTGATCGGTAATGTGGGATCGTCTGGGCTGGCGACCGGCCCACACCTGCACTACGAACTGCTGCAGAACGGCAAGGCAATCAATGCGCGCGGTGTGAACCTACCGTCCGGAGTGCCCGTCGCCCAGGAAGAGCTTGCAGATTATCGACGCATGCGGGATCGCCTCATCCGCCTGCTCGATCGGGCGGCGCTTTCCGGGACGAGGTTCGTCGACTAGCCGACCCCCGACAACTCGCCTTGCCATCCTCCTTGCCAGCAGGGCAACCGCTTGCGCCGTACTACGCCCGTTCTCATCCTCAGGGCGTGTTGAGACATTCAATTTCCAACGATCCAGCTCGAATCCGCTGTGGATCTGCTTAGGTGGCTTCTCCTGGCGGTCGGCGCCGCGGCAGTAGTCGCGTACGTCGTCTGGTGGTATCGCAGCCGTGAGGAACAGGTGACCGGCCGTGCCTGGGCCGCTGGGTTACGGGCGGCGGCGCTGCTGCTCGCTTGGCTCCTGCTGCTGAATCCGGTCATCCCGGTGGCGCGGCGCGCTGGCGACGCAAGCGCTGCGATACTGCTCGACGCTTCGTACAGCATGTCGCGACCGGGTGGCGTCGATTCAGCGAGTCTCTGGGCGGCGGTGGTGGACTCACTGGGCGGGTCCGGCGGCCATGTATGGCTGTTCGGCGGGGATGTGCCGCGCTACGTGAGCGCCGACTCCCTGCCAGAGGAGCCGCTCTACAGGGAGTCGCGACTTGCGCCGGCATTGCGCGCGGTGGCCGCAGCCGGCTTCCGGCAGGTGGTAGTCGCGAGCGACGGCAGGATCGCTGACGCGGCGCTCTCCATGGAGGAGGCCCGACGGCTGGGCCTCTCCACCTCCTTCAAGTTTCTGGGCACACCGTACACGGAGATTGGGATATCGGGAGTCGCTGCCCCGTCCTGGGTGCAGGTCGGAGATACGGTTGAAGTGCGGGTCGAGATCATGGCCTCACCCACTGGGCTCGACAGCGTCGCGGTCGATGTCATAGATGAGCGCGAGCGCGTTCAGGCCAGTGGATGGGCTCTGGTGCCGGAACCTGGTCGCTTCTCGCCGGTGCGCCTCGCCTTTCAGGTCCAGGGACGCACCGGAGCCAGACGCTACAATGTTCGTCTGGCCCTCGATTCGGAGGAGCTGGAAAGCCGCGACGACCGACGGGCGCTGTCCATCCGAGTCACCGATCGGCCGGTGGGGCCCGTGCTGATCTCGCTGGTTCCCGACTGGGAGCCCTCGTTCCTGGTCCCGAACCTCGATCGCCTAACCGATGCGCCGACGGTCGTGTTTCTTTGGTTGGCGGATAGCTTGGTGAGCCTTGACGGCTACCGCTCCACCTCGCTTGCCGCGGTGCGAAGTCAGGCTCGTACGGCACCGCTTTTGGTGCTTCACGGGTA
This sequence comes from Gemmatimonadota bacterium, assembly GCA_039589115.1. Lineage (GTDB taxonomy): Bacteria > Gemmatimonadota > Gemmatimonadetes > Palauibacterales > KS3-K002. The sequence goes on from JBDHHZ010000151.1 coordinate 4,516, forward strand.
CGGCGCCGATGCACCCGGTTGGGCCCAGCAGCTGGCACGCGACGCGACGCGACTTCTGATCCTGCCGGCCGGGGAGAACATCTTCAGGATCCCGGGCTCGGAGATTCAGGTGGGCCCGCCGGCTGATGGAGAATGGTACTTGTCGCGGGAGACCCCCCGCTCACCGCTGGCCCTTGATCTGAGTGGTTATGGGGTGGAAGAGCTGTCGCCGCTATTGCGAGTGCGCGAGATCGAGGTAGGCTCTGCCTGGACGGCGCTGGAACTGAAGCGCCTGAGAAGAGGGGAGCCGTCCCCAGCGCTGGTAGCCGGCGTAGCGGGAACGCGCCGCTGGGCGATCGCCAGTGCGGAGGGCTACTGGCGTTGGGCCTTTCGCCCTGGAGCCGGCCGCCAGCTGTACCGCGCACTCTGGACGGGTGTCGCCGGCTGGCTGCTGGCCGACCGCAGCGGGGGCGATCTCAGGCTGGATCCGGACCGCCGGGTCGTGGAGCGCGGAGAGCCGCTGCTTTGGATCGTGCCACCCGGGGTCGATTCGTTGTCGGTGGAGGTCATGAACCGTGACTCGTCCGCCCTCTGGCGCGGTGTAGCGCCGGCTGGCGACTCACTGGGCACGGTGCTCCCTCCGGAGCAGTATCAGTACCGCGCCCGTGCCTACCGTGCAGACCGGGTCGCCGCGTCGGCTGAAGGGCCTATCGAGGTGGAGGAATTCACTCGCGAGCTGCTGCCGGGCTCGTCTGCTCTGCTCGCCGAGCTTAGTGGCGGCGACATGACGGATCGTGAGCCTGGCGCCGTCGGCCATCGCCGCATGGCGACCCGCGGCTGGCCGTATCTTCTCCTCATCGCGCTCTTTTGCGCCGAGTGGGCGGTGCGGCGCTTCATTGGATTGCGCTAGCATGCACCGAGGCGACTGGTGAGCAGCTCCCGTTTGGATAGACCCGTTCAGTTCCTCAAGGGCGTCGGCCCGCGGCGCGCCGAGGCGCTGGCCAAGCTGGGCGTCAGGACGGCGCGGGATCTGCTGCGTCATGCGCCCCACCGGTACCTGGATGCCACCAGCGTGACGCCGATCGCGAAGTTGGCTCCCGGGGCCGATGCCACCGCCATCGGCGAGGTCGTCTCCAAGGGAGTGATCCCGACGCGCCGCCTTCGCATCTTCCAGGCCGTCATCCGCGACCCCAGCGGTCTGATCGAGTGCTCCTGGCCGGGCCAGCCGTTTCTCGACCGTGCCATACGGAAAGGCGACACGCTCCTAGTCTCGGGTCCGGTTCGCTTCTTCCACGGTCGCCAGATCCAACCACGCGAGTTCACCATTCTGGCAAGGGCCGGCGACGAGGTGGAGGAAGAGGGGACCGTGTTCCCGGTTTACCCTGCGACGGCGAACCTCACACACCGTCAGATAAGGCGTATTGTCGAGAGCAATCTGGACGGCCTGCTCGCCGAGCTCGAGGAGGAAGAGGAAGTAGTTCCTGAGCCTCTGCGCCGCCGGTTGAGTCTCGTCGACCAGCGCCAGGCGCTCGAGTGGATTCACCGGCCGCCCTCGATCTCACGCACGGAGGAGGCGCGGCGCCGGCTTGCCTTCGATGAGTTGTTCGTTCTCCAGGTGCTCTACGCCCGGGCCCGCTACGAGAATCGCGAGCAGAAGCCGGGAATCCCGTTCGAGCGCAAGAACACGCTGGTTCGCCCGTTCGCCGACTCGTTACCCTTCGAGCTAACGGGCGCGCAGAAGAAGGTCCTCTCCGAGATCTCCGGCGACATGACCGCGCCTCGACCGATGAACCGCTTGCTACAGGGCGATGTCGGAAGCGGTAAGACGGTCGTCGCGCTGTTCGCGATGCTGCGAGCCGTGGAGAACGATTACCAGGCGGCGCTCATGGCGCCCACCGAGTTGCTGGCGGAACAGCACTACAACACGGTCACTCGGCTGCTCGCCGATCTGCCCGTCGAGATCGCCTTGCTGCGCGGCGGTCTGCGTGCGGCTGAGCGCAGGAGCGGATTGGAGCGGATCGCTTCCGGTGACGCCCAGCTTGCCGTTGGCACGCATGCCCTCATTCAGGAGGATGTAGAGTTCCGGCGTCTGGGGCTGGTCGTCATCGACGAGCAGCACCGATTCGGTGTGCGGCAGCGCATGCAGCTTCGTCGCGCCGGCGACGAGCCCGACGTACTCGTCATGTCGGCGACGCCGATACCTCGCTCGCTCGCTCTGACCTTCTACGGCGATCTCGACATCTCGGTGCTCGACGAGCTTCCCCCGGGACGACAGCC
>JBDHHZ010000152.1:0-6707 GCA_039589115.1 Gemmatimonadota bacterium
GCTTCCTCGTGCCCGTGCGTCCACAGCTCGATGGCGGCGACCGCCATGACGCCGCCGTGCAGCCAGCCCTCCTGGGGCGGCAGGGTGAGGCTCTCATCCAGGCGTTCTTCTACCTCATCGATCCTACCTAGTGCGGCTAGCGCTCGTACCTCGGCATCGAGCAGGGAGAGCAAGTTCGGGTAACCATCACGGGCCTCTTCTGCGACCTCCAGTTCAGTCTCGTACTCGCCGAGCATGTGGTAGCTCGCTGCCAGCACCTGCCAGTAGATCTGCTCGACGCCGAAGAGCCCACCCGAGCGGACAGCTTCCGGGTACCAGTCGGCCCTCTTCAGATGTTCGATTGCTTCGCGGGGTTGGTTTGCCCATTGCGCATGGATCGCGGGGTCGATCGGCGTGTTTGGCTGCAGGCGCGCCGCCTCCAACGCCCGGATCCTGTCTCCCGCCAGTTCCGCGAGCAACATGTCCAGTTCGGACTCGGCGAAAGGCGAGAGCTCGTCGCGGTGCGTAGCGGCGAGCTGGGCGAGCGAGTCCGCTTCGAAGGGTCGGCGGAGAGCCCAAAGCGTCGCTGCCGCCTTCATCAGCGCCACGCTGAACGTCGAGTCGAGCTCGAACGCGCGGAGAAAGGCCTGCAACGCCTCCTCTCGCAGATAGACGTTCCCCGGCGTCCACGCGCGCGTATAAAGCGACTCTCCCTCAGAGAAGGCGCGGTACGCTTCGAGCGTCGGCGGTTGGAGCGCCACGTTGCCGTAGACCGTGATCCTTCCGTCCAGAGTGGTGGCCAGGCCACCCACGACTCGCTGGCGCAGTTCCTCGGCCGCTCGGCCGGGGTTGGCCAGGCCGACGCGTGGCGATTCGACGCTGAACAGGAGCGTCTGACTGCGAGCGTCGGTCACATGTGCCTGGATCTGGATGGAGTCGTCGAACTGGTATACAACGCCCGTGATGACCGTGCCGGCACCGGTCGCCTCGGCGAGCGTGCGCGCTTGCTGATCATCTCGTTGCTCGGCTAGCGGAATCACCAGCAGAAGCACCGCTTCGGGCGGGACGGCCTTGAGAAGCCCCGTTTGCTGGACGCCCTGAGTGATCCAATCCGCCGTCATCTGCCCTAGCGGGTCCAGGTCGGGCTCGCCCGTCTGGTTGTCGAACGTCCTAACCAGCACGAGTCGCGGATCGAGCCCGGGAGGGCTGTCACCGGAGAAAGCCCAGACCGCGACGACGCCGATGACGATAGCGGCGCCGGCCACCAGTCCCAGCCGGAATCCCCAGCGTGGGCGTCGCGGCTCGGGCCGCGCATCCGCCGGTAGCGGGTGGAGCGCTCGCGCCGCCATGCCCTCAGGTTGAACCGCTCTGCCGTTGGCCGTCGTCCTGCCACGGACCGCCTCGATCAGCTCCCGGGTCTCCGGCGCCGGCTCGAGCTCCAACTCATCGCTGAGCCTGCGGGCGCACGACTCATACTCCTGGCCGGCCCCGGAGCGACCGCCCCGGCGGTCGAGGAGCGCGACGACGCGTCTCACGAGATCTTCATCCAGGGGAGCGAGGCTCAGAGCCCGCCGCGCCCACTGACCGGCCGCTGCAGCCCGCTCTGCTTCGGCCGTCTCGGCCAGTGACCAGGCTGCCGTCGCGGCCTTGCCGCGGAGCTCTGCGCGGCGCTCGTCGACCCAGCGCTCGAACTCTGGCGCATCGGAGACGAAGAAACCCTCCAGCAGCTCACCGCGATAGAGCGCAAGAGCCTCTTCCTGCCGGCCGGCGTCCAGCGCCTCCTCGAAAGCCCTCACGTCGCACCAGAACTGACCTTCGGCCAGGCCGACCTCGTCGTCTCCGCGGCTCGCCAGCACGTCCTCGCCGAGCGCGCGTCGGAGGTGGTGGAGTGACTGCCGCAGGTTGTTCCGGGCCCGCTCCTGGTCGACGTCGCCCCAGAAGAGGCTGATCAGCGTATCGCGCCGGATGAAGCCGCGGCGAGCACCGGCCGCCAGATAAGAAAGCAGCGCCAGCAACTTGGGACGGGCCAGGACGGAGAGCAGCTCGTTGCCCTCTGGGCCCTTGAGCTCGGCGGTCCCGAGCGCCCGGAACTGGATCATGAGGCTGTCAGATCTGGGTTCTTCCATCCCACCCGCCAGATAACGGACAGAAAACGCTGAGAAAACGCGGCTTCCCTAGGATGCGACAAAACTACCGGCTCGCCGTGTTGCCGGCAAAGGTCTGCCGGCCCTTCGGACACTACGAGCAGGACAGCAAGGAGGGGTTGATGAGGAATAGCGCGACAACCATGGTGGCGCTGCTACTGGTGGCAGCTGCCACGAAACCGGCGCAGGCACAGCAGATATCGGTCGGCGCGAGAGCCGGCTATACCAGCGCGACGATCGACTGGGAAGGAGCTGATGCTCTGGGAACGGACTGGACCTCGAAGTTCCACTTCGGCGGCTTGGCGAATATGCAGTTGCATGACTACTTCGCCGTCCAGCTCGAGGTGTGGTACTCGCAGAAGGGATCAGGGCTCAGCGATCCGGAAGGCGAGGGCGATGTGAAGGTGCCGTACTTGGAGATCCCCCTGCTGGCCAAGTTGACGATCCCGACCGGCGGAATAGTGACGCCGCACGTCCTCGCGGGTCCCGCCGTCGCCTTCGAGCTGAGTTGCACACTGTCGGCGTTTGTGTCGGGCATCCCGGTCGAGGACGACTGTGATGCGCCCGATATCGGCATCGACAGGAAGAAGACGGATTTCAGCCTGGTCTTCGGGGCCGGCCTCGAGATCCAGGCGGGACCGGGAGCGATAATCCTGGACGCCCTGTACGACCTCGGCTTGAAGAACCTCGCCGATGCTGCGGACGCGCCCGACGAAGACGTCAAGACCAGAGCATGGATGATCTCGGGCGGCTACTCGATCCCGGTTTGGAGCAAGTAGACGGGAGCAACAAGGCGGCGCCGTTCAGGCGACGGCGCCGCCCGGAGGTGGAACGATGAACACAAAACCGATTCAAGCGGTGCTCACTGCGGGTGTCGTCATCCGGGTGGTCGTCGTTGGCCTGATTGCGGCTTGCGGCGCTTGTGGCACCGACCCGACTGCGCCGGCGGCGCCGGTCGACGTCGTCCCGATGGAGGGCCTAACTGGGTTCGAAGCTCAGCTGGACAGCATTCGCGTAGCGCTTCGGATCCCCGGCATGGCGGCCGCCATCGCCCAGGACGACGAGATCGTGTGGTCGATGGGATTCGGGTACGCCGACGTTGAGCAGGGCAGGCCGGCGGCCGACACGACTTCTTTCTACATGGCATCGGTGACCAAGCCATATGGCGGCGTGATCGTGATGCAGCTGGTGGAGGAGGGGGTCCTGAGCCTGGATGACCCGGTCAGCATGTACGGGGTGGACCTGGAAGCCGATGGAGTCATTCGCGTCCGGCACCTGCTGAACCACACGTCCGAGGGGATCCCCGGATCACGCCACGACTACAACGGCGGTCGCTATGCCGAACTGCATACCGTCATATCCGGCGCTAGCGGCCGGACGTTCGGAGACCTGCTACTCGAGCGGGTCATACGACCTCTTGGACTGCGGCACACCGCGCCCGACCCCGGCGACCTGGAATTCAGGCGGACAGGTCTGGATCGCGGCGCGTTCACCGCCAACATGGCGTCGCCCTACGAGCTGGAGAACGGCGTCGTCCTTCCGTCCTACCACCAGAGCCATTTTTCGCCGGCCGCTGGTTTGGTCTCTTCCGTACGAGACGTAGCCAGCTTCTCCATCGCACTCGACCAGGATTCGTTCATGACGCCGGAGACGAAGCAGCTGATGTTGACGCCGACCGTTCTGAACGACGGCACGACCAGCTACTATGCACTGGGCTGGTACGTCCAATACCACGAGGGTGTGCGGCTGGAGTGGCACGGTGGGGAGTGGAACGCCCAGTCGGCTCTCTTGCTTCGCGTACCGGAAAGAGGATTGACCTTCGTCGCGGCGGCGAACACGCGACGGATGAGCGGTGCGTACCTGATGGGCATCGGCGATGTGATGGAGTCGGGCCTGGCCCAACTCTTCGTGAACTCATTCGTGCTCGGCGACGATCCTCTACCGGTGGATCGCTAAGGCGACCGAAACATGGCGACGCAACGCCTCGTATCGTTAGCCGTGGCCGGTGTATCCCCGAGTAGGGTAGAATGTCCACCGGCTATCGACTACCGGCTACCGGCTACCGAATCTGACGAGGATCCCACGATGTCGTGCTTTATGCATCTGCTGCGCGCCTTTGCCTGCGCCGGTATCGCGCCTCTCATATTCGCCTGCGGCGACTCAGATCCTGCGGGGCCGACCGAAATCGAGGTCGTTCCGATGCAGGGGCTGGTGGGATTCGAGGCCCAGCTGGACAGCCTGCGCGTTGATCTTCAGATCCCCGGCATGTCAGCGGCCATCGCCCGGGAGGGGCAGATCGTCTGGTCCAAGGGCTTCGGCTACGCGGACGCGGAGGAGGGGCGACCCGCCACCCCGTCGACCCCGTTCCACCTGGCTTCGCTGACCAAACCGTTCGCCGCGACGATCGTCATGCAGCTGGTCGAGGAGGGCGCGGTGGACCTGGACGACCCGATCAGCCAGTACGGGGTTAGCGTGTCGAGCGACGGAGTCGTCCGCGTCAGGCATATCCTGACACACACATCGGAAGGGGTGCCCGGTTCACACTATCGCTACGCCGGGGATCGGTTCGGCCGTCTGGACGGGGTGATCGAGAGCGCTTCGGGCCGCTCGTTCGGAGACCTTCTGGTAGAGAGAATTCTCCAACCACTGCAGTTGCGGCACACCGCCCCGAGCCCCAGTCACGGTGAATTCTACCGGACGGGTCTCGACCGTGACGAGTTCATCGCCGAGATGGCCGCTGGGTACGACCTCCAGGGTTCCGGCTTGGTTCCCATCGCGCATCCGACCTACTTCGGGACGGCGGCCGGGCTCGTAGCTTCGGCCGAGGACATGGCCAGGTTCTCCATCGCCATCGATCAGGGCCAGTTCCTCGAGCCCGAGACCTGGGACTCGGTGTTCACCCCGGCGGTCTCGAACGACGGCGCGACGCTGCCCTACGGGTTCGGCTGGTTCATCCACTATCACGAGGGCGTGAAGCTGGAGTGGCACTACGGGCATTGGACCAGCAATTCATCGCTGATCGTCCGGGTGCCGGAACGAGAGATGACCTTCGTTGTACTGGCCAACACGAACATGCTCAGCCGTCGCTACGGCTTGGGCGGCGACAGCAACGTTCTGCGCTCCGATGTCGCGGAGCTGTTCATCGACTCGTTCGTGCTCGGAGATGAACCCTTGCCCGTCGCCCGCTGAGCGTCTCCCTCTTCATCGTCATCGTCATCGCATCGCCCGCGTCCGCGCCCGCGCCCGCGCCCGCGCCCGCGGACGATACTGGTCAATATGATGATGAGGATGGAGATGGAGATGGAGATGGAGAGATCTAGACCCGAGTTGCGGTCACTCCGATATCGTTGAGGAATAGACTGCCGCCGGAATCCTTGCGCGTGCGTCGGTCGGTGCGAGTGAGTATCAGGCGGTCTTTCGCCCGGGTCATGCCGACGTAAAGCAGACGGCGAGCTTCCTCGATCTCGTCCTTTCGGTTCTGTACGGCGGCGTAGTAGCCGGGCATCTGGTAATCCTCCACGCCTACTATATAGACGCGAGAGAACTCGAGACCTTTCGTCGAGTGGAGGGTGAGCAGGTTCACCCGGTGAGGGTCCGCTTCCACACCTTCTGATGTCGAGAGGGCGACGCGCTCCAAGAGGCGATGAACGCCATCCTCCAGCGTCTCCGCCTGACTCACCTCTATCAGCGCACCCAGTCGGGCAACGGCGGTCGGGTAGCGCTCGGCCGGGCTGCGCTCCGCGCGGATGCGCTCCATCGCTGTCCGACCGCCCAGTCGCTTGATCACCTCCTCGAGCCCCGGTGCTTCGAGTGCTGCGCGCTCGCACTCGGCGACATAGAACTCGAGGCAATCGGAGTAGCGGCCCAGCGCGTAGGGCGCGGCCAACTCCAGCAGCAGCTTGTCCTCATCGCCCAGCTTCTTCTTCGCTTCGAGGGCTAATCCCAGCCCCAGGTGATCCAGCAGGTTGATCAAAGCAGCTTTGCGCGCCCGCAGCCGCTTGTGTTCGTTCAGCCCGCGGAACACGTGGGCGAGCGCGACGGCATCGTCGAGCGCGTGATGGGCGCGCTCCAACTTGACGCCGAAGCGTTCCGCCAGGTCGGCCAGCCTGGCGCTCTCTCGGAAGAGCGACCTGGCCAGTGGTAGGGTATCGAAGAAGACGAGATCACGGACATCGGCGAAGGCGCCCACCGACCGGCGCAGCACCGGGACGTCGAAGCGGTGACCGTTGTGGGCCATCAGCACGCCGCCCTCGGCGAACTCGAGGAAGCGAGGCCACACATCCTCCAGTTCCGGGGCATCGCGCAGGTCGGCATCGCTGTAGCCGTGGACCTCGGTCGCCCCGGCGGATATCGATCCCTGGCAGCGCACGAGCGAATGGAAGGTGTCCACGACTTCGCCGTCGCGTACCTTCGCTGCGCCCAGTTCGATGATCTCGCAGGTCGCCGGATTCAGGTCGGTGGTCTCGAGGTCGAAGGCCACGTAGTCGCGCAGTACATCTCCGAAACCGCGACTGTGGACGAGTTGGAGTGCCTTGAACAGAGTCGTCGCGAGGGGACGCCCGTCGGCTGCGGCGGACGATAGGA
>JBDHHZ010000153.1:0-6703 GCA_039589115.1 Gemmatimonadota bacterium
CTTCACTTCTATGTAGCTGGCGTGCTCCGGCGAGTGATACACCCGGTGCGTGGCCTTGATGAAATCTTCTTCATCCGCCTCGAAGATGTTGTCCACGTACTTTTGCGGGTTGCGGTCGATCAGTGGGAACCACGTGCTCTGTACCTGAACCATGATCCGGTGACCCGCCTTGAACGTGTGCAGCACGTCCTGTAGCGGCAGCGTCACGTCCGTCACCTCGCCGGGCACGAACGGCTCCGGGTGCTCGTAACTGTTGCGGAATCGCCCGCGGATCACTTCGCTCCGCACCATCTGCTGGTAGCCGCCCAACCGGATGTGCTCGGGCGTGTGCTCGCTGTTCGGCTCGTTATCCGGGTAAACGTCGATCAATTTCACTACCCAGTCGGCGGATGTGCCTGTCGTCGACACCTTCAGGTTCGCGATGATATCCCCGGCGAGGGTAACGTCTTCCTCCAGGATCTCGGTCTGGAACTCGATCACATCCGGCCGCCGCCCAGCGAAGCGCTGGTCCTCGCTCATGTACCTGCGCGGCGTGAAGACGACGCGAATTTGATCCGTGTACGGCACCGGCTCGTTCGGATCGCTGACGTACCCCGTGTACTCTGCTGTGCCGCGGGCCGGCGCGTCCTCGGATAGGACCCTACCGCCCTGAAAGTACAATCGCGTCGTTTCGACCCCCACCGGCGGCCACTCCTGGAACTCCTGCCATTCCTTGCGACCGGTGTCGAAGGTCAGGGCCTCGAAGCTGGGCGGCTCACCTTCCCCCTTCAGGTAGTAACGGAAGAACGGCGCTTCGACCTCGCGCTGGTACCAGCCGGAGATGTTGTCACCGAAGTAGATGTCGCCGACCATGTGGGGCGCGCGATCCGAGGCCCAGCCCCCGTGGCTCCACGGACCCATCACCAGCACGTTGTGGATGCCTGGGTTCTCACGCTCCAGCGCCCTGTAGATATTGAGCGGCCCATACAGATCCTCGGCGTCGAACCAGCCGCCCACCGTCATCACGGCGTGCTTGACGTCCTTCAGGTGCGGCAGGATGTTGCGCGCCTGCCAGAACTCGTCGTAGTTCGGGTGCTCGACCAGCTGCTGCCAGAAGAAGTTGTCTTCGCCGAAATATTCGCTGGAGTTCTTCAGCGGGCCCAGGTCCATGTAGAACTTGTAGCCGTCTGGCGTTGGCGGTCGAGTGAAGGGAAACCATATCTGCGTCGTCAGAGTGTCCTTCTGATACCCAAACAGCGGCGTGATCAGCCAGTAGCTTTGCAGGTAGGCGCCGTGGTGATGGAAATCGTCGAAGAAGAAGTCGGAGATCGGCGCCTGCGGCGATGAGGCCACCAACGCCGGGTGCGCCTCGGGCAGCGCCGCAGCCGCGTAGAAGCCCGGGTAGGAGATGCCCCACATCCCGACTTTGCCGTTGTTGCCCTCTACGTTGTCGATCAACCACTCGATCGTGTCGTACGTGTCAGAGCTCTCGTCGATGTCAGAGTCCCCGGGCACGTGCGGTCGCATGTTGTCGTACAGACCCTCCGACATGAACCGCCCACGCACGTCCTGACATGCAACGATGTAGCCCTCCTCCGCTACGTAGCGCGACGGACCCAGCCGCTGCGTGTAGCTGTCCGGCCCGTACGGCCCGCAGCTGTATGGCGTCCGCATGAGAAGGATGGGATATGACCGGGTCAGGTCTTTCGGCACGTAGACGGCCGTATAGAGCGTAATGCCGTCGCGCATCGCGATGCGGTGCTCGAACTTGCTGTAGTGTTCCGGAATGCTGAACTCCGGCGTCTCATCCTGGGCCCGGGCATCGCAGGCCAGCAGCGGGCCGAGCGTGATACCCAGAAGAAGTAGCGAACGCGACGTGCGAATCATGCGTGCCTCCGAATCTTCCGATGATGTTGTTCTGCGCAGGCCGGCGCGCCGAACGGGCAAACGCCGGGCTGATTCCTGAGAACAGCCTGGTCCCACTCGACGACCGGGTCGTCGAGGCGCTCCCCGATTATCACGCGTGACGTATGTTCTTCAATTCCATACGAGCATGGGGCCCCCGCCGATTCACGGCAACCCTGATCGCTGGCCGGACGTCTAATCGGTTGACCCCAGCCGCTACCACGGAGCCAAGCCATGCGAACCTGCGCCGCCCTTCTCTTAGCGCTCGCCGTTGCACCGCTGTCTGTATCGGCACAGAGTATCCACGAAGCCGCCCAGCAAGGTGACATCCAGACAGTCAGGGACCTCTTGGCGGAGGACCCGAGCCTCGCGAACAGCACAGACGATCGCAGCAGCACGCCGCTTCACCTCGCCGCCCGATACGGGCACGCCGAGCTGGCTGGCTTGTTCCTGGAGGCCGGGGCCGAAGTGGACCCGCGCAACCATGCGAACGAGACACCGCTGCACTGGGCGGCGGTGCAAAGCCACCGGGAAGTCGTAGTACTTCTCCTACAATACGAAGCAGACACCGAAGCCAGGGAAAACTACGGCAGGACCCCGCTGCTCCTGGTGGCACGCGAGACGGGCGACGCCGACGTAGCCGCCGTGCTGATCGAGGGCGGCGCCGACGTAAACGGCCAGGACAGATACGGAGCCACTCCACTGAACCTGGCCGCCTGGCGCGGCTTTGGTGACGTCATCGATCTACTGATCGATGAGGGCGCCGAGGTACCGACGACCGGCGAGGATGCTCGGGAGCTGACCATGTTCGCGGCCGAGCAGGGGCTCAAGCGGCTGTTCGCGGTGCTGGCCGAGGGCGGCGCTGACTTGGGGCTCAGGAACGACAACGGCGGCAGCCTCCTGCACTCGGCAAGCGAAGGCGGCTCGAAGCAGATCGTCGAGATCCTGCTCGAGAGCGGACTCGATTGCGATGAGCGGGACAGATACGGTTTGACGCCGCTTCATTACGCCGCCGAGAAGGGGCGGAAGGAGGCCGTCGAGTCGCTGATCGCCGGTGGCGCGGACCTCGACGTGCGCAGCGTCTCGGGATTCACCCCGCTCAACTTCGCCGAAGCCTACGAACGCGACGAAGTGAGCGATCTTCTGCTCGCCCACGGAGCGGACGGTGCGGCGCCGGCCTTCCCGGTGCTCGAGGGTCCGTACCTCGGCCAGGCACCGCCCGGCGCTGAGCCCGCGCTTTTCGCCGCGGAGATCGTCTCCTCACACCGGTTCGAGCATGGTACGGTGGCGTTTTCGCCCGACGGCAGCGAGGCGTTCTGGGCCTCGAGCTACCCGATCACGACCACGGGGTACGGCAGGGGGATGATGATGACCTCGAAGCTGGAGAACGGTCGCTGGACGCCACCGCGGAAGGCCGCCTTCTCGGAGCTCGGCAACGGCGACGACGTCCCCTTCTTCGCGCCCGACGGCAACAGACTGTTCTTCATCTCCAGCCGCCCACTAGAACCTAACGGAAGTCAAGAACGAATCTGGTATATGGACAAGACCGAAAGCGGTTGGTCTGAAGCGAAACCGATCGACGGGGGTCCCAACACGCTGAACCTGCACTGGCAGTTCACCGTCGCCGCCAACGGCAACCTCTACTTCGGGTCCGGCGACGCCGGCGGCTTCGGTATGGGCGACATCTACGTCTCGCGCTTCGTTGATGGCGAGTATGTCGCGCCGGAGAACCTGGGCGGAGTCGTCAACGGCGATACGCCGGAGTTTGCTCCTTACATCGCGCCCGATGAGAGCTACGTGATGTTCGTGTCCTACGGGCGCGACGATGGCATCGGGGGACCGGATCTGTACATCAGCTTCCGAGATCGAGACGGTAGCTGGGAGACGCCGATCAACCTGGGCGAGCCGGTGAACACGACGTCGAGTGAGATTTGCCCGATGGTCACCCACGACGGCGAGTATTTCTTCTTCAACAGCTTTAAGAGCGGCAACGCTGATAACTACTGGATCGATGCCACGGTGATCGAGGGTCTAAGGCCGGTCGGACGAGAATAGCGCCCCGCCCGCGATATCCAAGCGGCTTGGCGGCCGTACTAGCGTCGCTCCTACTTGAGCGACGACAGATACTCGCCAATTCGATCGATCCCCTTCGCCTCCGCGGCCTTGGCGTCCCTTAGGCACCGCGCCAAAGAACCCGCCGTCTCGGCATCGGGCATCGTCCGCGAGTGGGCTTCCTGCCAAACGGGCTTCATCTTGTCAGCGACTTCTTCATAGCACGACGCCGCGCCCCGTAGCGCTCGATCATCACCGGCGATCGACCTCAGGTAGTCCCGTGCATAGCAACGGGCCGAGTAGTGATGCCCGGCGTAGTACTCAGCACTGATGAGAACATCTTTGGGAAGGTTGACGGTCTTTCCGGCCTCGGCCAACAACGTCCAGCGATCGTACAGCGTCGCATAGAGATCGAGACCGGCGAGTCCGTTCTGGTACTTGGGCCGGTCGGCCCACTCCCAGCCTTCGGCGTGTGCCACCGCCGCCTTCAACGAGTTGAGCACGACGTCCCCGCGGGCCCTCCCACTTGGCTTTCCCGGGATCGCCACCGAGAGGATGTCAATCCCGTTCCGCCCCAACTTGGTGTAAGGCAGAGAAGATGGCTCACCCTCGCTGGTCAGCGTTGCGTAGGTCACCCTTCTCTCATCGTAGCCGATGATGAGGCCCCACTCCACGCCGGCCAGATCCCAGACGATGGCGGGCGCTCCCCTGTCTATACCTTCAACGATCGCGACGTGCGCCTCCACCCTCCTCTCTTCCTCCACCTCGTCCTCGTCCCACAGGCGCGTCACGTAGACGCAATCGTAACCCGCCTGCTCCACCGCCTCGGGCAGAATCGACGACCAGTTGAAGATGCTCATCGCGCTCGGGCACATCGTTTCGTTCATGAAGATCCGGAACGCGAAGCCGCTGCCCCCCATCAGCCAGGCGGGATCGACTTCGCCCTCAAGGTAGTTGAGCGCGGTGGCAAGGCAGGCCATATAGGAGTGATAGATGCCAGGCTCGCCTCTTTCTTGGGCTCGCGGATCCACGTACCAGGAGATGTCCTCTAGCTTGTTTGCCGACATGGCTGATCCTCCGGCACTCGCGCCTCGCGGCGTCATTGTGCAGATTGTCCGCCTATGAGAATTCCTTACAGGTCACTGACCTTCTGGATTTTCGTCGGCCTATTCGCCGGAATGCTCGCCGGAGCGATATTCGGCGAGTCGATCGTGCCGATCGCGGAGCCGCTGTCCGACATCTTCCTCAGGCTGCTCCGCATGGCGATCATGCCGCTGATCATCACTTCCCTCACCGCGGCTGTCGTCAGCGTCGGCGAACGGAAGAACCTCGGCATCCTCGGCGCCCGTACGTTTGCATACTACATCGTCAGCAGCTTGATGGCGATACTGACGGGCCAGATCCTGGTCAACATCTTCAGGCCCGGCGTCGGCTCCGCCATCCAGCTCGAAGAGACGGTCACTCAGATTCCGGCCGCGCAGCAGAGCATCAAAGATCTGCTACTGCGAATCATTCCGGAGAACCCGTTCCAGTCGCTGGCCGAAGGCGATGTACTCCCGGTCATCTTCTTCTGCATCCTGTTCGGTTACTTCATCACCCAGCTGAAAGACCCGTACAAAACCCAGCTGGGCGATTTCTTCCAGGCGGCGTTTCAGGCGATGATGAAGATGACGCGACTGGTCGTCTGGTCGGCGCCGATCGGAGTCTTCGGGATCAACGCAACGATCGTTGCCACGACGGGATTCGAGGCCTTCAGGTCTCTTGGCTTCTACTTCGTGGTCGTGCTGATCGGGCTGTTCATCCACGCCACGGTCACGCTGCCGCTGCTCGTCTACCTGGTGACGCGAAAGAATCCGTGGCGGCACTACAAGGGGATGCCCCCTGCTCTGGTCACCGCCTTCTCGACCTGCTCCACCATCGTGACGCTTCCGCTCACCATGGAGGCCGTCATGGACAACTCGAAAGTGTCAGAGAAGATCTCGTCGTTCGTGCTGCCGATCGGGGCGACGGTCAATATGGACGGCACGGCACTCTACGAGTGTGTCGCCGTGATCTTCATCGCCCAGGTCTATGGCTTCGCGCTCTCGTTCGATCAACAGCTGATCATCGTCGTCACGGCGCTGCTCGCGTCCATCGGTGCGGCGAGCGTTCCGATGTCAGGCATGGTAATGATGTCGATCATACTGGCCGCGGTGGGGCTACCTCTCGAGGGAGTCGCGATCATCCTGGCCGTGGACCGCATACTCGACATGTTCCGCACCACTGTAAACGTGCTCAGCGATTCCTGCGGCGCGGTGATCGTGGCCAAGCTGGATGGCGAGGACGTTCTGACCGGTCAGCACGAAGCCCCGCAAGCGCTATCCTAGGTCAGTCCTCGCGCCTGTCAAAGCGGAGGTTTCTGAGGCTAGGGCTCAGTGATGTTTGACAGCTGAGGAGTCGCCAGGGTTGTGAGCGGCCCGCCAACGGGCCAGCCGTCAGAAATGGCTCTCGCGATCGACCCGGCACTCCTCGATCTCCTCGGTCCGCGGTACACCGGATCGCAAATTGTCGAGACGATGTTCCCAACACTGATCGAAGACCGAACAGAAACAGATCCTCAGGCTGACCCGCTCACTCCCTCTCCAAAGAATCGCCGGCTCGCTTTCGGGAGAGAACTGAAAGGGCGTCACCCTTTCGCCCGGCGCCAGCACATTGCCAGTGATCATCGATTGGGAGTATGAGGGCGCATCTCCACCCAGCACCTCGTCGTAGATCTGCCTCCAGGAAC
>JBDHHZ010000154.1:0-8335 GCA_039589115.1 Gemmatimonadota bacterium
GGACGGCTCGATTGTGGAGGTGCTTTCCGATGGTTCGACCCGCACGGTGAGCCCGGGAGGTGTGATGGTGCCGGGCGGTATCGCCGTGCTTCCCTCAGGTTCGGGTGAGTCGGTCTTCGTCGCCGACCTTCTGTCACTCAAGGAGATCGACGGCACGACAGGCGAAATCAGGAGCGTCGCGCCGAGTATGATTGGTCTTCCCGGTATTGAGAGCCCCTTCACCGTTGCCGCCGACGGCGACAACCTGATTCTCTCATCCTGGTTCGGATCGATAGTGCAGGTGTGGAATCCGCGCTCTAGTGAGGTCGTTGAGGCCCATCCGATCGCGGCAAGCCCACTCAATGCTATCCGGTTCGAAGGGGACCTCGTCGTCGCGGAACTCCAAACAGCGAGTGTCGTTCGCATCACCGGCCCCAACGAGACCGACCGAGTAACACTGGCATCGGGCCTGGGCGTGCCGGCCGGGCTCGCGGCGTCGAACGGGAACCTCTGGGTGGCCGACCAGAGTGCCGGAACCATTCTCCAGGTGGTCTCGGGCGGTGAGGTGTTGTCAGATCCGCGTCCGGTAGCGACGAACCTCCAGGGCCCCGAAGGTCTCGCCGCTGCAAACGAAGGTGTGTTGTATGTGGTCGAGGCGGGCGTCGGACGGCTGTCGAGAGTGGACGTCGCGACGGGCGAAGTGAGTCCCGTGGCAGATGATCTGGCTTTGGGTGCGCCGGGTATTCCGGGCATGCCGCCGACTTGGATATTCAACGGCGTGGCGATTGGACCGTCCGGAGCGATCTACGTCACCGGGGACGTCCGGAACATCGTCTATCGCATCCAACCGGCACGGTGAGGATCTGGAGGCAGGGGGGGCAGTTTTGCCCGCCCCTATCTCTTGACCCCGGGTGACGTTGCCACCGTTGCAGTTGCGTGTATATTCGCAGCCGCGGCGCGTATCTGCGCTGCGATGCCTAATAATCCTTTTATCGTGACGGTACATGGGTCGAAAGAGACCGAAGCTCAAGAAATCGGGTCGCAGGAAGATCGGGCGCAAGAAGCGCAAAGAGCTCCACAAGCGCCGCAAGCGCAAGAAGTAGGCGCTGCCGCCCACCGGCAGCGCCCGGGCCCCTACGGGGCCGCTTCTCAGGCTCTACCAGCCCACTCCCGCACAACCGTACAATCCCAGGGGGGAGCTAGACCGTTGGCCGAAGAACTGCTCGCCGGCTACCCGGCGGTAGTCCGTATCCCCGTCCAGTGGGGAGAGATGGACGCATACGGGCATGTGAACAACGCGGTGTTCTGAGACAACAACGGTCCCGACAGATTCGGCCTCCGGGCTCGGAGGGGGAGCCTGCGCCTTCCCCCTGCGGGCATGTCTCGCATCATGTGTGCGCGCCCCGGCAAGTACGGACTCGATAACGAGGCCCTCCGGGGTGGCGGTTGGGGGTACATGCACATGCGCGGCGAGCCCTTGTTGTCGGGGCGCAATCAACCCCCATCTGTTGCCACGGCTTGGCCGGTGCCCTACGTTGCCGAGTGCGATTGGCTGGGCGGCCGTGTGGAGTGCCCCAACTCCAGGGAGTCCGGGCCGTGTCAATTGGCAGTAGTCTAGGATCACCCCAAGCTGCTTTTCCGTTACATCTAGCCGCGGCACCACACCGTCGTTTCCCCAAGAGCTCGGCGCGTCTATTCCTGCGAGTTGCTGGGCTGGCACCGGCACGTCACCGATGTCTGGCCCCGTTGGCAGTGACATGGTTAAACGCTGGAGGTATGTCATGCGACGATTCCTCATATTGACGACGGCCCTCCTACTGAGCGGGCTACTCACAGCCTGCGGCGACGACAGTACAGGGCCAAGCTCGATCTTCGGCACGTACACCCTCGTATCTGTCAACGGTGAGGGCCTGCCGTGGGAGCCAGAACCGGGGTTCGAGCTCATCGCCGGGTGGATCCGACTCAACAGCGATAGCACGTACACCGTATCGTTGACGGCCGATATTGGCAGTGGGCCTGTAACAGAGACCGATACTGGGACATTTACCGTTACCGGGTCGACCATTGATTTAATTGAAGGCCTCTTTGCCACCGCCACCGCCACCGTCAGCGGGAACACTCTCACCATCCATGTGGACTCTGATACGTTGGTGTTTCGCAAGTAGGGCCTGACGCCGTACGCGTGTAGCTGGGCATGGAAGAAGCTTATGGCGGCGGCTTCGATTCGCTTCATCTATCTTCGCCTTCCGGTTCCGGAGCCAATGGTCCCAGTAGGGCCAACCAGTTAGGCAGCCGATGTCCGTGAACCGTTTGCAGGTGCCCACCCGGTAACTAACGGGTAGCAGAAGACGCTGCCACGTCGTCGCCAGTGTCGTCGTTGTCGCCTCATAACCCGCCTCACGTCTATGTCGTCGTCACCCTGAAATCCTTCGCCCTGTTCTTCCGCTACTTCGAGTCGGCGCGGATCTTGTATCTCGACCTCTGCGGTTTCATCGAGTCGTACGACCGGGACAAGATCGGCGCCATCCTTCACTCCACCGGTTGCCGCTTCCGCCGGTCGCTCTTCTACCCCGACACAGCGCTGGTCGGCGCGCGCGCGATCGCGGTGAACGACGACCGCTTCACCATGGCCTACGAGATGGTGTCCAAGGAGCAGAACGCGGTCGTCGCCGAAGGTGACGGCATCGTGGTCTCCTTCGTTTACACCGATCGTCGCATCGTCCCCATACCAGAGCAGGTTCGGGAAGCCATAGAGAAGCTCGAGCGGTGACCGCGCGCCGGTCCCCGGAGGGCGGCAACCCAGCCGGCCTGCCACTTGAAACCGCCAGGACAGGATCGCCGTAAGGAGTCCTGAGGGCTCGCAGCGCCCCGGGGGGCGGCGGGCACAACGCTTCTCTCAAACATCGATGACCCCCGCAGGCTGAAAGGCCTGGCGACGAAAGCACGACCGGGGGATGTGGGAACTCGAAGGGTCCGGGCGCGGTTATGTCGGCGAAACGGCCGATCGGCGCCACCTGAAGCGGGTTTCAGCCGGCGGCAACCTTTTGGGCACTTCGAGCGTCTTATGTAAGGAGACCTGAAGAAGAGCCAAGAAAAAGGCAAAAAAAAAGACGTGTGGCGGCGCCTGCTTGGGCAGCAGGTAGGAACAGTCCCTCCATCCGGCTCGGCCGCCTACTCCCGGTGCCGTGTCAGCCGCCACACAAACACATATAGAGCAGGCTATCTATGTCGAGGCCTCGGTCAAAAGCCGGGGCCTTCTTCTTGTCACAAACCAGTTGGGGTGTATCCCGCTGTAGGACAGGTACATAATCCCACCCAGGATGCCCCGCGTCAAGACCCCCCAGGAGAGAGCCCGGAACGTGCTCTGCTAGCTCCCGCCGGTCGCATCCTCCTGCTCCGCCGCCTTGGCTTCCTCCACCATCCGGGCAACATCGGCCAGCAGCTGACGCGCGTTGTAGACTATGCCGTCCTTGATCGTATACCGGACGCCGCCGACCTCCTCGACCTCACCCGTCTCTTCATCGAGCCGAACCGTGCCCATACCATACAGCACCTTCAGGTCCTGAATCGGGCTCGCCTCCACCACAACCAGGTCGGCCAACAGTCCCGGACGGACTATGCCGAACTGGATGGGTTCGTCCTTCGGTTCGTGAATCGTCTGGGCGCCGATCAGGGTTGCCGAGCGGATCACCTCCAGCGGGTGGAAGCCCGCTTCCTGCAGCAGTTCGAGCTCGCGGATATAGTCGAACCCGTAGAGCTTATAGATGAAGCCGGAATCGGAGCCAGTGGACACTCGGCCGCCCCGGTTCTTGTAGTCGTCCAGGAAGCTCATCCAGATCCGGAAGTTCCTCCTCCACTCGATCTCGTCCTGTGTCGTCCAGCTGAACCAGTAGGAGCCGTGGCTCTCGCGGCTGGGCTGGTAAAACTCCCAGAGCGACGGGAGGGTGTAGACGTCATGCCAGTTCGCCTCTCGAGCGCGCTGCACATCCCGGTTCGCCTCGTAGATCGTCATGGTAGGGGTGATGACGAAGCCCAGCTCGATGAACTCCTCGATCACCGCGTTCCACCGCTCGCTGCCCCGCTCCGCCGCCTGCTTCCAAAGACGCCCAGCCTGGCCGAAGCGATGATACTCGTTGTTGTAGTTGTAGTCGTAGCGGAAGTCCTGGACGGTGCGATCGTCGAATAGGGCCTCGGGGAGCCCGTACCAGTGCTCCAGCGAGCCCAGCCCGATGCGGGCCGCGTCGAGGGCATCCATACGTGCCACACCCATCTGGCCCAGGTGCGCCATGGTCCCGAGCCCCTGGGCCTTCGCCTCGTCGATCAACGCCTCCATCACGTCAGGATCGTGAGAGACCAGCTTGAGGCCGTCGACTCCGCGCCTGGCCGCCCAGCGCACCCAGTCGCGGGCCGCCTGCGCACCGTTGATCGGCCCGTCCTCCCAACCCATGCCGGGCCGCACGTAGACGAAGATGCGGGGCGCAACTATCTCGTTGCGTGCGCTGCGCTCTCGCGCCTCCAACGTCCAGTCGACCCCGTTCCCGGAGCCGGGATCGCGGATCGTCGTCACCCCGTGCGCCATCCACAGCTTGTAGACGTACTCGGCGGGTGTGCCTTGCGACCGGCCGCCCGTGTGGGCGTGGGTGTCCACGAAGCCCGGCAGCACGTACATGCCGTGGGCGTCTATCTCCCGGGTCGCGTCCTTTGGCCGGCCCTCCTCGTTGATCGGCAGGCCTGGTACGCCGACGCTCTTCACCTCTACGATCCGGTTCCCCTCGATCACGATGTCCATGGGTCCACGGGGCGGCCCGCCGGTCCCGTCGATCACCGTGGCTCCCCGGATGATCAACCGCTCGAACGGGCCCTCGCCTTCGTCGGGACCACGGTCAGGGGCGTGCTGGACGGTCTCTCTCTCCGGCTCCTG
The DNA here is from genome assembly GCA_039589115.1 of Gemmatimonadota bacterium. Lineage (GTDB taxonomy): Bacteria > Gemmatimonadota > Gemmatimonadetes > Palauibacterales > KS3-K002. The sequence goes on from JBDHHZ010000154.1 coordinate 4,901, forward strand.
CGACCTGGCGTCGCTGACCAAGGCCGTGCTGAGGCAGGCGGGGACGCTGATAGCTAGGAGTAAAAGGATCCAACGCATCGGCTCCTCCCTTGATCGAGTTCGCTCGGCGCCGCGAGGCAGAGCCGCAACGCTCGCTATTTCAGGCTGAAGATGGCAGGCACGCGCGGCCTACAAGATCTAGGTTGGGCGGCCGCCCCGCTAGACCGGCGGCTCGGCGAGTCCGCGCCAGAGGTAAAGAGATGCGACCGTGCGATAGGGCCGCCAGCGCTCGGCCCGCTCTATCATCGCGGGCACATCGGCGATCCCGAAGAACCGCTCCATGCCCTTGCGAACCCCCAGGTCGTCCACTGGGAAGATGTCGCGCCGGCGCATGGAGAACATGAGGAACATCTCGGCCGTCCAGCGTCCGATGCCGACGATCGCCGTCAGGCTCTCCAGGATCTCCTCGTCACTCAAGCGCGAGAAACGGACGCCCTTCAAGCCGCCGCTGTCGAACGCCTCCGCCAGCGCGTGCAGGTAGCGCGCTTTCTGGCGCGAGACGCCAGCCGCCCGGAGCTTCGCCGTCGGCGTGGCCAGCACCGAACGAGGGTCGGGGAATCGCCTGTCGGGGTAGAGCGCGCGAACGCGGCCGATGATGGTGCGGGCGGCGGCGCCCGAAACCTGCTGGGCGAGGATGGCACTGCAGAGGGTCCAGAAGTAGGGGCGGTGGCCGCGCAGCTCGATGGGGCCGACTTTATCGACGATGCGGCGAAGCGCCCGGTCCCGGCGCAGCGCCGCCAGCGCCTCGCTCATCTCCCAGCGCACCGCTCCGGACAAAACGGCGACCGTCAGAGCCCTAGGGCTCGAGGCCCTTGGGCGTACCCAGAATCTCCGCCCAGACGATCGCCCGCTTCACTGCGCTCCATTCGGGCTGGTCCGGCAGCAGCAGCCGTGTACGACGAGCGGACGAACGCACCTCTTTCTGCATGTAACGCTCATGGAATTCGGTGTGCGATTTCACCTGCTCCGGCACACCGTACCGCTCGTGGAAGCGGCCGTGGTCTTCCGGACGGCGCGGCCGCTCCAGCGAACGACCCGGATCATGATAGCTCTCAGATTCAACCCGGCGCCGCTCGGCGTCGTCCTCACGCTCGCGTCCGACGGCCTCCCGCTGTTCCCGAACCTCGGTCAGCGCTCGTTGGCGGGCGCCCTCGGGCACCTTGCTGGGCAGGATCTCCCGAGGTCCCGGATGGACGACGGTCCGCGTCGTCGCCGGCGGCGCGGCGGCCGCCGGATGCCGTCTGCGGGCCGGATCCTCCACCGAAGGTAGAGCCGGGCGCGAAGAGGGCGCCTGTCCCGGCAGCTTCCGCACCTTCGGTCGCCGCTCGAGGTTGACGCCCAACTCCTCGGCGATCAGCTCCTGCAGGCTGGCGGGAATCCCCTCGCTCGTCTCCTCGCCCTCCACCTCCCACTCGCCTTCCGCCTGCTTCGGCGCCTCCGCCTTAGCTTTTTTGGCCCCCTTCAGCACCCTCTCCAGTACGCCGACGACGATGAAGAAGATGATGATCGTGATGAACTCGTCCACTGCTATTCCCCTCGCCGTGCCCGATCAGTCTGGCTCGCTGCCATGGCCCGGAGGCAACTCTTTGCCGCCCTCGGCGATCGACTCACGCATCGCCGTATCGCTCACGATGTTCTGGAAGCGGGCGTAGTCCATGATACCCAGGTTCCCGGACTTGAACGCCTCGGCCATCGCCAGCGGCACCTGCGCTTCCGCCTCCACCACCCGGGCCCGCATCTCCTCGACCAGCGCACCCGCTTATCCGCCTCCGCCTGATCCGCCTGCAGCTCGGCGCCGATGTTCTTGCCCACATCGACGTCGGCGATGTCGATCGACAGGATCTCGAAAGCCGTTCCTGAGTCGAGCCCTTTCTCCAAGACAGTCTTAGAGATAGAGTCCGGGTTCTCGAGCACCGCTTTATGGGTGTCCGCCGAGCCGATGGTCGAAACGATGCCCTCTCCCACCCGGGCGAGGATCGTCTCCTCCCCCGCTCCACCGACCAGGCGGTGGATGTTGGCTCGGACGGTGACCCGTGCCAGGGCGATGAGCTGGATGCCGTCCTTGGCCATCGCTGCCACCTTCGGCGTCTGGATCACCTTCGGGTTCACTGACACGTGGACGGCCTCGAGCACGTTTCGGCCGGCCAGGTCGATGGCCGCCGCCCGCTTGAAATCGAGGTCGATGTTGGCCTTGTCAGCACTGATCAGAGCGTTCACCACGTTCCCGACGTTGCCTCCCGCCAGGTAGTGCGCCTCCAGGTCTCTGATGCTGAGCTTCAAGCCAGCTTTGGTGGATGAGATTAGCGGCCAGATGATCGTCGCCGGACTGACCTTTCTGAGCCGCATCCCGATCAGGGTGGTGAGTTGGACGTAGGCACCGGACGCCAACGCGGTGATCCAGAGCCTGACCGGCACCATCCACAGTATGAACGCGATCAGCAGGAAACCGGCGACCAACAGAAACAGGGGGACACCGAAGATCAGCTCTTCCATTTTACTCTTCCTTCTCTATTCCAGTGAGGATGTTTCCCTACTGCTCGCGATTCAGTCGGACTCTTCCGCCTTCACCTCGCGGACGACGTGCCGGTAGCCCTCCGACTGGATGATCTCTATCGGGCTGCCCTCCTCGATCCACGGGCCTTCGCTTACGACGTCGATCCTCTCGTCTCCGAAGATCCCGACTCCAGCAGGCCGCAGCGTTGTCGCCGCCGTGCCAACTTGACCCATGAGGTCGGCACGTACATCGCCGGAGATGTAACCCCTCTCCTTATCTGTCGACGCCCGCAGGAATATGCCACCCAGCCGGCGACTCCATCGAAGATGCCGCAAGAACGCGTACGCGGAGGCGCCCGTCAGGGCCATCGCCGCGACCACCACTGTGAATGCTGTGCCGAGATCCATAAACGTTGGGAACCGCCCCAGCATCGACATGATGACACCGCCGCCCAGAGCGAGGATGCCGAGCGCGCCCGCCACGCCGAAACCAGGTATGACGAACACTTCCAGCCCGATCAGGACGAGGCCGGCGCCGATCAACATCAGCTCCTCCCAACCCGCCAGTCCGACGATCAGGTGCGCGCCGAAGAAGAGAGTTAAGCCGATGAGCCCGGCGAGCCCTCCGAAACCGAAGCCGGCCGTCTTGACCTCGAACAGCAGGCCGATGAAGCCGAGCGTCAGCAACAACGGCGCCACCACAGGATTGGTCAGGAAGCGGACGATGAGCTCCGCCCAATTGGGGCTCATCGTGACCACCGCCGTGTTCCGCTCGCCGAGCTCGGCCAGCAACTCCTCGAGCGTGTCGTGCATGCCCTTGGCGTAGCCTACATCGAGCGCCTCTTCCGCCGACAGCGTCAGCAGCCGGCCACGCTCGACGACACCCGGTACCGCGATCTCCTC
>JBDHHZ010000155.1:0-7782 GCA_039589115.1 Gemmatimonadota bacterium
ACCTGGATCATATCCCCTTTCTCCCTCCTCATCGCGACGACGTCCGCATCGGCGGGCAGCAGGGTCGGGACATCTTCGCCGAACGCGACTATAGACAGTCTACTCGTGCCTTCTTCGTTCCTGATCAGGAGCTTCGACGCGGCGAATACGTCCTCTCTGTCTATATAGTTCAGCCTTCTGAAGCGCTCGAAGAAGTTGTCGTACAGGTGCTCCCTGTCCTCCAGAAGCTGCGCCATGAAACGAGGGCCCACCTGCAGCTCGGCTCGAGCGCCCATCATCTTCATGATCGACTCGCCTTTCTGCATGTCGATCATCATGTCCACCATGGTCCGGCAATGATCGGAGGCCCACTTCTCATCGTAGTGTTCCTCGAACGCCTCGACATCCATGGCTTCGTTGTCTTCGGGTCGGATCCTGTCGCCATAGTGGCGGGCAAAGGCCTTCGTCAGGTTCAGTGCGAACCGATAGTCGTCATATGATGAGCCCTGGAATATCCTGACCTGCATATTCCCGTTCTCATACGTAACTTCCAGCGGCCTTGCAGATAGGTTGTCGATATACAGGTAGATGGTACCCGCCGGCCAACTACCATCGCCGGGCAGCTCGACCTCATCGGTGGCGACCACGTCCGGCGTATCGAGCTCGCCGACCACGTGGTCGTAGCTGACATCTCCGGAAGTCGCTACGAAGAACGAATGGCTCATCAGCTACTTCCAGTCGACGACGCCGATCTTCACCAGATCCTCCAGGTAGCGCGCCACTACCGCGGTCGACACCGGCCGGAACTCGGCGCTCAGCGCGTCGCGGATCGCGGTCACCGAGCGCGTGCCATCGATGAAGTTCACCAACTCGAAGCGCGCGTTACCTGAGAGTGTGAACTCGCGCGACGAGTACCAGGCCGCGTCCTCCTCCGACAGCTCGCTCGCCGGCAGAGCGAACGCCAGCGGTCCACGCGTCAGTCGCACCGGCACACGGCCGTCCATTTCGTCGCCGTGCTCCGGGCTCTCGGCGCCGAGGGCGATGGCCTCATGGTCCAGCGCCGCGAGCAGCGCCGCCTCGCGCTCGTCGATCTGTTCCTGGATCGTCAGCACGACGGACCGCACCGATTCCGCGTTGTTGAAGTGGAGAATCGAGCTCACGGCCTCGCGCTCTGTATCTGAGGCATGCTGCACGGTGCCCCGTGCCTCGAACCAGGCGACGCCGGGGTCCGTCTCGGCCGCATCGAGCAGGAGGAGCCGCGCGCGCCGCGCCGCTGCGCCGAGCCGGCCCGCCCCGTTCGCCCCGACCAGATACGCCAGATCCACAGCCTCGCCCTCCGTCAGATCGGATAGGTAAAGCAACGCGGCCGTCCCGATGATCTCGCTCCGTTCCAGCTCCACCGGATCGACCTTGTCTGGCGTGTCCTCGGAGGTGTGATGTGTGTAATCGGAGTGGCCGATCATCATCCCCGGTATATCGCGATCGATGAACATCATGTGATCGCTGCCGCCGCCGTAAGGCGCGATCCGGAAGTTCATCTGCGAGAGGCTGCCTCGCGGCGAGCGCACGTTCATCCGCGACACCATCTGCGCCATATTCTCCACTACATCGTTCAGCGCGGAGGGGATAGAGGCCGGCGTGCGCGTGATATTCATCCGCGAGTGCAGCAGCTCCAGATGCTCGCCGACCATGTCCATGTTGATGTGCGCCAAGTAGCCGCCGCCCAGCGTTGGGCCGACCATCTCCGGGTGCTCCTCGATGTACGCCATCGTGCCGTGCCATTCGGGCACCCAGAGGAAACGCATCGAGCGCTTCGGCCTCGCCAGCCGCCCATCATCGACGAGTCCCATCATCGCGCCGGCCATGTCGAGGATCGCCGCCGAGCCGCTGGCGTTGTCGTTGGCCGACTCCTTCGGGTGATCGAGGTGCGCGGCGAACACCATCTCCTCGTCCGGCCGCTCCGAGCCGGCTATGCGTGCGACGACCACGTCCATGAAAAAGGGCTCCAGCCCGATGCCGGCGACGCGGCCGTGCATCACCACGCGCCGCCCTGACTCCAGCATACCCCGCAGCCGCTCGCCTTGACGGTTCGTCAAGTTGAATCCGAAGGTGACGTGGTCCACTTCCTCCGGCAGCGGCCACATCCCCGTATACTGGAGCATGTCGGGATGTTGCTTGGCGCGGTTATCGTCCAGGTAGCATACCACAGCCGCCGCACCGTACTTGATCACCGCCAGTCGATGGACGGAGCCGCCGTAGCCGGTGGCGAGCACGAACTTGCCCCGTACGTCCTTACCTTCGTAATCGGAGTCGCGCGTCCCGGAGCCCACCCAGACCAGCTCGGCGGTCACGTCGCCGGGGTTCGAGTAGGTGATCAGGCTCATCGCGACTTCGGGATAACCGACGATGCGCTCATCGTTGGGCTCCACCATCCGCAGTTCGGCGAAGTCCACGTCCCAGCCCGACGGCGCCTGCCAGGTCTGATAGTGGTTCTTCCCGTTCGAGGGATACGACTCGATCCACGCCTCGTCTTCGCCGTACCCGTAGGCCCGCAACTGGGCGAGCACGTACTGCGCCGCGTCCCGGTAGCCGCGCGAGCCCTGGATGCGATGGTGGCGCGTGATCTGAATGACGTGATCCTTGGCGACCTCGCCGCTCAACGCCTCGTGCAGCAAGTCTCGTCTCGTGCCGTCGAGCAGCGGAGCGTAGTCCTGCGCCAGCGCCGCCGGCGCTGCAACGGTCAGCGCCAGCACCACGAGCAACACCTGTCGAGTCATCTTCGCCGCTCCCTCCATAATCGGTCGACGGCCCACCGCTCGAGGAACGGCAGGCCGCCTCCTATTGATACTACGCCAGCACCTCTCGCAGAGTCGTCAGGGACCTTTCGGCGTCCGCCTCACTGAAGACCAGCGGAGGACGGAAGCGCAGCGAGCGCGGCCCGCAAGGCAGTGTAGCAAGTCCCTTGTCCCAACATTCCTGGCGTACTCTGTCACGCATCGCGCCGTCCGGCAGATCGAACGCCAGCATCAGTCCGCGACCGCGCACGTTGGTGATCGCCGGAAAGTCCGCCTGCAACGCGTCGAGGCCCGCTTTGAACATCGCGCCCACCTTTGCCGCGTACTCGATCAGGCGATCCTCCTGCATGATCTCCAGGTAGCGGGCACAGCGGACCATATCTACCAGGTTGCCACCCCAGGTGGAGTTGATGCGCGAGGAGACATGGAAGACGTTGCTCTCCACATCATCGACTCTCCGGGTGCTCATGATGCCGCACACTTGGGTCTTCTTGCCGAACGACACGATGTCGGGCGTCACCCCGAGCGCCTGGAACGCCCACATCGCGCCGGTCACGCCCATGCCGGTCTGAACTTCGTCGAAGATCAACAGCGCCTCGTATTCGTCCGCATACTCGCGCAGGCGCTGCAGGAACCCGGCGCGGAAATGATTGTCGCCGCCCTCGCCCTGGATCGGCTCGATGAGGATGGCAGCGATGCCGTGCGGGTCCTTCGTGAAGGCCGCTTCGATCTCTTTGTAGGCTTTCTCCTCCGCCGCGCTCAACTCCGCCTCGTCTATCGGGAAGTGGGTCTTGGGTGTCGATATCCGCGGCCAGTCGAACGTTGGGAAGTCTCTGGTCTTCGCCGGATCGGTGTTGGTGACGGACAGCGTATAACCGCTCCGCCCGTGGAATGCATCCACGAAATGCATGATCTTGTCGCCCCCAGCATCGATGCCCTTGGCCCGGTTCTTCTGCGCCTTCCAGTCGAACGCCACCTTCATGGCGTTCTCGACCGCCAGCGCGCCACCGGCTATGAAGAACAGGTAGCGGAACTCATCGGGCACCGCGATCTCGCGAAACGTCTTCACGAATGCGGCGAACTCTCGGCAATAGATGTCGCTGTTGGCGGGATTGGCCAAAGCCCCAGTCATCAGGGAGGCGAGAAAGCCCTTGTCCTGCATCTTCGGGTGGTTGTGCCCGATGGGCAGCGTCGCGAAGTAGCCATAGCAATCGAGGTATTCCTTCCCCTCCAGCGCATCCACGATGACCGAGCCGCACGATTTCTGCAGATCGATCACGATGTGGAAGCCATCGACCAGGATGTTCTCCTTGAGGATGGGGAATACGGCGTCGGCGGGTACGGTGATCTCAGCCATCTCTATTCTCCATTCGGCTTTTTCTAGTGATTTCGTAGCTGGAAACCGCTCGGCCCAGCGTAGCCGAAAAGGGCTCGCCAGGGCCTCCGGCAGCGTACTGCCGCGCTAGGATCGCGTCCCGTTGGGTGGGGCGAATATGCCGGGGCGCGCCTCCTCCGGAAGGAGCATCATGGGAGGCGTGGACCTCGCTAGGTCACCGAGAGGCGTTCGCTTCGGATCGGACAACAATCTTGCCCCGCTAAGAGCTTGATATGGCGATAGTTGAGGGCGGCAGCGGCGCTGAGAGCGCCCTACCGTCTTCAATCTACTGCCCCATCGGGCCGATGTCTAAGGGCGCTGCTAGCAAATTCCCTCCAGCGCTCCCAGGTCGACATCGAAGTCGTCCAGGCCCGCGAACAGGGCCCGAGAGACGCCCGGATGGACCATCAGCCAGATGTCCCTCAAGTGGGTCAGAGGCGCTTCTCGAAGCGCCGCGCGCAGCAGTTCTACGAAGCGCCCCTCATCCAGCGATCCGTAAAGCGTCCCGAGCATCGGAAGGGCGATCGACTCGAAGCGCCGCTCCTCGGCTTCGCGCAGCATCTCCCCGAGCGCCCGCGCCACCCAATCTTCCCTCCAGGACGGCTCCTCATTCAGGTCGTGGACGATCGCCAGGATGCGGGTCGGGATGCCCTTTCTCACTACCACGGTGCCCGGTGACCTGGACCCGGCAGCGGTCGCGCGCTCCAGCAGCTTCTGGGGCGGCTCTAGCGTCTGCGTCGCCTCGTAGTCGGGGCTCAGAACGAGGTACGTATCCTCTTCGGCCACCAGAGCGTCCGCCAGGAACGGCGGCGAACCGGGTGGTGCAACGACAATCCGCAGTTTGGAATGCCGGTCATCCATGAAGCTTCCTCGGCAAACCTCTCGTCATGCTCAGGACCCAGCGCATGCACTTATGAGGCACGTCGACCGGCTCACAGTACATCATCGGGCAGCCACCTGGAATTACGCTGATCCCCTTCTCGCGGCAAAACTCGACCGCGTCTTCGGACCAGCTCCCGGGCCCGAAAGACCGATGCATCCATACCCGCTGGATTCCGAGCCTGGCGCACTCGCTGGTGATGTCGCGGGTGACGCTCGGATGCGTAGCGATCACGACGCCGTCCACGCCACCAGGGATGGATGTGAGATCGGGATAGCAGGACTCTCCTTCGACTTCCGCCGCGTTCGGATTCACCGGGAACACCTGGTATCCCGCGTCGCGCAGCTTCCGATAGATGATGTTGGCGGCCTCATTCTTACTCCGCGATACGCCGGCCACCGCGATTCGCTTCTGGGCGAGGAAGTCGGTGACAGCTTCGCCAAAGCCGGTCATGATACCCTCTCCTGTCGACCCAATTATGCGGCACGAACACCAGGCTTAACTACCACCGCACCATTGAGCATAGCCGCTCGATCCGCAGAACCGCAAAGAGCTGTGCGCCGGCCCGATTCTGGACTCCTGAGCGAAGGTCCTGCATATTGGCTTTTCCTCGTGTCGTGCAGTCTATGGCAAGCAGCAGAAAAAGGAGGCCCGCTATGTCCGAGATGCCCCGCGGACGCTTCGTTTGGTACGACCTGATGACGTCGGACCCGAAATCCGCCACCGCCTTCTACACCCAGCTGATCGGCTGGGGCACCTCCGAGTGGGAGGGCGGTCCGATGCCCTACACCATGTGGACCAACCGCGAGAAGCCCATCGGCGGCGTCATGACGCTGCCGGAGGAGGCGAAAGCTGCCGGTGCACCACCCCACTGGATGGCCTACATCGCCGTTGAGGATGTGAATGCCACGGTAGCCAAGGTCACTGGCCTGGGTGGCAGCGTGCTCGTTCCGCCCACCGATATTCCCAACGCCGGGGCTTTTGCCGTGCTCACCGATCCACAGGGCGCGGCATTCGCCGTGTACCACTCGACCGAGGAGACGCCGGGCACCGAGGGTCCCCTGCAAGTCGGCGAGTTCTCCTGGCACGAGCTGGCGACGACGGACCACGAAGCCGCCTTCGACTTCTACGCCACTCTCTTCGGCTGGGAGAAGACGGATGCCGCCGATATGGGCGAGGCGGGCGTATATCAGATGTACGGCATAGGAGGCGCATCGCTGGGCGGCATGTTCAACAAGACGCCCGAGATGCCGGGACCGCCCTGCTGGCTGTTCTACACCAAGGTCGATGACATCCACAAGGCGGTCGAGAAGGTCAAGGGATTGGGAGGCCAGGTCCTCAACGGCCCAACGGAAGTGCCGGGCGGCGATATGATCGCCCAGTGCATGGACCCCCAGGGCGCGGCCTTCGCCATCCATTCCAGCAAGCAGGGAGGCTAGAGCCAGATCCTCCCGTCGGGCAGGGGTACTATTGCCCCGCCCGGACAAGCGCCGCGGCGACGCGCCCGCATAGCGGAGGGATTATGTCGGTATCTCGCGCAGTCGGCCGGACGACGCTCCTCGTGGCGCTGCTGCTCGGCGCTTCAGGCGGCCCGCTCGAGGCCCAGGACCAGGTGGCGGGCACACTGGACGAGGCCCGGGCGCTGGTCCCCGTGCACTCGACGCGCACTTCAAGGCCGCCGCGTTCGAGGAGACAGCCCCGACCGCCATGTACAACATCGGGCTTACCTACTCGCTGAAGGGCGACGCCGACCAGGCCTTCGAGTGGCTGTTCCGCGCAAGAGATACGGGCAGGTTGGACGTCACCAGGATCGGCCTCTCCGCCGATGCCGAGAATATCTATCATGACCCCCGTTTTGCGGAGCTCTTCCCCAGCGAAGAACAATACGCCGACCCATTCGTCGAAGACGTCGAGATCCTCCGGGAATGGACCGGCGAGGCGATCGGTGACCAGTTCGGTTGGATCGCCAGGAACATCGGCGATGTCGATGGTGACGGCGTCAACGATGTGGCCACCTCCGCACCATCCAAGTACGTCGGCGGCCAACACGCCGGAAGGATCTACGCGTTCTCGGGCGGCACCGGCGAGCGGCTCTGGTGGCGCGACGGCCGGCCGGGCGACCGCTTCGGGCTCGGCATCGAGGCGGCAGGCGACGTCAACGCCGACGGCATCCCGGACGTCATCGTGGGAGCGCCCGGCGGGGAAAACGTACACGTCTACAACGGGCGAACCGGCCGGATGATCCTGACCCTATACGGTTCGCAGGTCGATGAGCTGTTCGGAAGAAAGGTCGCAGGTATCGGAGACATCGATGAAGACGGCCACGATGACGTCATAGTGGGTGCGCCGTTGAACGACGCCGGCGGCGAGGACGCCGGACGGGCTTATGTGTTCTCAGGTGCGAACGGTTCGATGCTGCTGGCCCTGAACGGCGAGCGAGCCGGCGACCGCTTCGGGAACGCCGTGGCGGGTTTTCATGACGGCGTTCACACCTTCCTGGTCGTCGGCGCGCCCGATGCGGGCGCCGAGCAGCGCGGCCGAGCCTACGTCTATCGGGACCTTTCCGGCGAGCCGGCGTTCATCATCGAGTCCGACGAAACCGGCGCTGAACTGGGCGCTATGTTCGTCTCCGTCCTCGGCGACATCGATGGCGATGACGTGCCCGACGTTTACGCCTCCGACTGGTCAAACGCGGCCATCGGTCCCTCGACCGGTCGCATATTCGTCCACTCGGGCGCCGACGGCAGCCGCTT
>JBDHHZ010000156.1:0-6643 GCA_039589115.1 Gemmatimonadota bacterium
AGGGGTGAGGAGGCAACTTGAGCGAGGAGCGCAGAGAATGGGACCTTTGGACCCGGCGCCTCAACGCCGAGCGGTCCGGCCGAACCGGTGGATCGTAGTCCTCAATCGGGGGCCAAGCTCACATAGCATTCGGGGAGTCTCATGCCAGGTGAGTTAATTCCTATCGTATTGTTCATCAGCATCGCTGCGGTGGCCATCTTACGGCCGCTATCGACCCGAATCGGCAAAGTCATCGAGCATTCTCACGATAAGAAATCGGCCGGCCTCGATCCGCAGATCCAGCGGATGATGCAGCTGATGGAACGACTGGTCGATCGGATGGATCGCCTCGAGGACCGTGTCGATTTCACGGAGAACATGCTGGAGCGCCAGCGGGCGCAGGCCGCGCTAACCGAGGGGCAGCCGAAGCCGGAGCCGGAGCGCCAGCGGAGAGAGAGCCGCTCGCAGAGGGACGACCTGTAGCGGCGGCGGAATAAGGAGCGCCGGAGATGTACTTGGCTCAAGGTGTGCAAGGGATAGACTGGGAGATTTTGGCGCCGGTGATCTTCGGCATGACTCTCGTTCTGTCCACAGCCGCGGTCTTCATCCTGCGCCCGCTCACCAAACGTCTCGGCGAGTTGATCGAGACTACAAGTCGCAACAAGCAGGCTCCGCTGAGCTCGGAAGATGTCGCAAAGCTCACCGACGTTGTCGGCCGGCTCGCCGATCGAATGGAGAGCCTGGAGGAGCGGCAGGACTTCAGCGAGAGCATTCTGACTGCGCTTCAGGAGCCGCGAGATAAGGCCCGGCTAGCCGAGCCCACAGATCGCTAGCTAACGGGGTGTGACCCCGGCGCAGCACCAGCGTCAGATAGTAGAGAGAGCACTATGGACTGGGACGCCATAGCACCGATGATCGTTTTCGTCACGCTCACCCTGTCGGTTGCAGGGGTCTTGATCCTGCGGCCGCTGGTCAAGCGGCTCGGCGACCTGATCGAGATCACCGGGCGTGACCGGCGGGCCCAGGTGGGTGGGAACGACTTCGAACGCCTCACCCAGGTGGTCGGCCGTCTAACCGACCGGATCGAGAGCCTCGAGACGCGACAAGAATTCGCCGAGCGGCTGTTGACCGCTCAGAAGGAGGGCTCGGCAGAGGCCCAGACCAGCAAGCGGGAAGGACTGTAGCTGTCGGCGACGGGCTCTGGATCGCCCACCGCTGCTTAACGAATCCAGCACATCTCTTGTCCTATCTGAAGGAACCACAAAGACCGCATGTCGGCTCTGCTAAGAGCGCACCGGAACCCGTTTCGACGCTGGCCCGTTGCTACAACCGAAGGAGAGGCCGGCTCGGGGCCTCGTCTCCAAACGACTCGGGTCTGGCGTGAAACGTCAAACTCACCGAAACTAGTCGCGTTGCCCAGCACACGGACACTCATGGGAGAAGCGATATGATCAACCGCCTGGCAATCCTTGCCGTATCCGTCCTTTTGGCCGGCAACTCCTCGCCGGTCACACAAAGCCAAGAGGAACGCCTCCTCATCCGCAATGTGAGCGTGAGCGGCGAATACATCGCCTTCTCTTACGCGGGGGACCTATGGCGCGTAGAACGAGCCGGCGGAACGGCTCTTCGCCTTACGGAAGGCCCGGCCGAGGACGACTATCCGGTGTTCGCGCCGGATGGCGCCAGCATCGCCTTCTCGCGCCGCGGAGCCGACGACTGGGACGTCTACGTGATCGGGGTCAGCGGCGGTGAGACCCGCCAGGTGACGTACCACCCGGAAATGGACATAGTGCGCGGCTGGAGCCCGGACGGCGGCGATATCCTGTTCATGTCACACCGCGACGAAGAGGCCGTCTTCCGTCTCTACACGATCGCGGTCGACGGCGTCTTTCCAGAGGCGCTGCCGCTTCCCCGGGCCTGGGAGGGGTCGTATGCGCCGGCCGGCGATCGCATCGCCTACGTCCCCATCTCGATGCCGCTCGATCTGTTTGGAGGAGAGTGGCGCTACTACCGGGGCGGCATGACGTCGCGGATCTGGCTGGCGGATATCGAGACCAGCCGGATCGAGGAACTGCCCCGTGAGAACGTCAACGACCGCCATCCGATGTGGGTGGACGGCACGATCTACTTCGTCTCGGATCGCTCCGGGACGTTCAATCTCCACTCTTATGTTCCAACCTCGCGCCGCGTCACGCAGCTGACCGACTATCAGACTTACGGTGTGGAATCGGCATCGGCGGGCGGCGGTGCGATCGCGTTCGTTCAGGACGGCGGAATCAAGATTTTCGATCGGCAGAGTGGTGCGGTTCAGACCGTGAACGTCCAGGTGGATCCGGACCGCTCGGAGATGGAGCCGCGAACCGTTGCCGGCGCCCGCTTTATTCAGAGCGCCTCGACTACGGCCTCGGGCGATAAGGTGGTCTTCGGAGCACGCGGTGAGATCGTGAGCTTCGACTTAGAGTCCGGAGCGGCCGAGAATCTGTCGCAGACACCGGGCGCAGCGGAACGCTATCCCGCCGTCTCGCCGGACGGCCGCTGGGTCGCCTATCTCTCGGACGAGTCCGGCCAATACGAGCTGCGAATTCGTCCGGCGAGCGGAGAAGGGCCGGTGAGGCAGCTGCCGGTGGAATTGCGACCGAGCTACTATCGCGAGCTCACCTGGTCGCCCGACTCGAAGCATCTCGCCTTCATCGACAAGCGGTTGACTCTGTGGGTCGCCGACGTGGAAACGGGCGGCGCGAACCGGGTCGGCACATCGGAATACTCGGACCAGGACCGCTACTACCCCGCGTGGTCACCGGACGGCAGGTGGCTCGCATTCTCGGAATACGAATCCAACCGTCTGCGCACCGTCTATATCTACGACACCGACCGGGCACGAAAGCGTAGAGTCACCGCCGGGCGCGTGCACGCCGAGTACCCGGTGTTCGACAAGTCCGGCCGCTACCTCTACTTCGTGGCGAGCAATACAGCGCCGCTCGCCGATTTCGGCTGGAGCGTTCTGTCGGGAGAGATGTCCAAGCCGCTAGTCTCGCGGAGGCTGCAGGTGGTTCTTCTGCGCCCCGATATAGCCTCTCCCATAATACCGCTCACCGGTGAGCCGAACCCGGAAGTCGATTCCGCCGTCATCATCCCGGGGCAACAGCCCGCCGGCGGGGGGCCGCCCGGAGCTGGCCGCCAAGGCCGGCCTCCTTCCGGGGGCCCGCCGGGGATGCAGGGACAGGCTGTACCACAAACCGTGGTTTCCACGCAGGGGCTAGTGCGCAGGATCGTCCCCCTGCCCTTGCCGCCCAGGGATATCGCTGGGCTGGCGGCCGGCGAACCAGGAGTACTCTACGTGCTCGTGCGAGACTGGTCGCAAGCCGGACAACCCGGCCGGTCGGCGAGGCAATCGCTCTATCGCTATGAGCTGTCCAAGCCCCGCGAACTGACCCAGCTGATCGAGGACGTAAGCGAGTTCATGGTCACGGAGGACGGAAGGAGGATTCTGTACCGCCAGGGCCGCGACTGGGCGATGGTCTCTGGGGCCGAACCGCCGGCGCCCGAGGAGGGACGTCTCGACCTCCAGGCGATCCAGATCGACGTCGATCCGGCCGCCGAGTGGCAGCAGATCTACCACGAGGCCTGGGGATTGATGCGCGATTACTTCTATGACCCAGACCACCATGGGCAGAACTTGTCCGAATTGGAACGTCACTACCAGACGTACCTGCCGGCAGTGACCCGGCGCAGCGACCTGAACGTGTTGCTCGGCAAGGCGCTGGGTCATATCTCGGTCAGCCACCTGGGCGTGCGGGGAGGCGACATCCCGAGGCCACCGGGCGACCGCAGCCGCATCGGCCTGCTGGGCGGGGACTACGAGATCGCCGAGGGCCGCTATCGAATCGTTCGCATCTATCCATCGGGCCATTTCAACTCTGGCAACCCGCTGCACCGGTCACCGTTCGACGAGCCGGGTTTCTACGTGTCGCCGGGGGACTACCTGCTGGCCGTCGACGACGAGGAGATCACCGCGGACAGAAACCTCTATTCCTACTTCGCTGGGACGGCCTTGAAGCCGGTGAAGTTGACGGTGGGCCCGGATGCCAACGGCAGGGGCTCTCGCACCTTCACGATCGTTCCAACAGTCGGAGAGAACACGCTGCGGCGAATGAACTGGGCGGAGCGCAATCGCCTGGTCGTCGAGGAGGAGTCGCAGGGAGTGCTCGGCTACATCTGGGTGCCCAACTTCGGGTCCGGGTCGATCGAGCTGATCCTGCGGCAACTGCTGGAGAGCACGGACAAACGCGGGCTGGTGATCGATCAGAGATTCGGCGGCGGCGGCATCACGGCCGACTACCTGATCGAGCTGCTCCGCCGGACCGCGCTCTACTACTATACGTTTCGTCAGGGCGATGACCTGAGTGTCCCCGCCAACGCGATGCCTGAGGCCAAGGTGCTGCTGATCAACGATGTGAACGGCTCGGCCGCCGAGACTTTCGCTCTGATGTTCAAGCTAGGCAACCTCGGCAGTACTATCGGCACACGCACCGGAGGTTCCGGCATCGGCCCCTACGTATTCATCCCGACGCTGATCGACGGCGGCCGGATCAGCATACCGAATCGCGCCGCCTACGACCCTAGCGGCGAATGGGGCATCGAGAACCAGGGGATCGAACCTGACATCGAGGTCGCCTGGTACCCGGTCGACTGGCGACAAGGACGCGACTCGCAGTTACAGATGGCGATCAACATCGCGCTCCAGACTATCGTCGACAGACCACCCCTCGAGGTGGTGAAGCCCGAATATCCGGTCCACCAGTAGCAGAGGAATGCGCGCCGGCTGGCCCAGGGACCCGACGGCGCCCTCTACGTCTCGAACAGGGGCGGGAGAATCTGGTGGATCGTCTGCGTCGGGGAGTAAATGTCCAAACGAACATCGAACATCCTACATCGGACATCGAACTTCCAAGCAGGCCGAACTCTGAACGTCTTACGTTGAACATTGATCTGTTTCCACGTTCGACGTCCGATGTACAACGTTCAAAGTTCAAAGCGCGTCAGCGCGCAGACCTCGATGTGGGATGTTCCATGTACGATGTTCAGCGTTCACTACAATAGTCAGCGTGATGGATTGATCTCGTAACGATACGAGATCTCCGCCCGCCCGTTCAGGGTGTTCGAGACGACGCAATACTTGTCCTTCGACAATTCGATCGACCGCTTCAGCGCCTCCTCCGGCACATCGCCCCAGATCTTGTAGACGAGCTGGATCTTGCTCATATGCCTGACCGGCTCGGATGATACCTCCGCCTCCGCCTCCACCTCGAAGTCGTCGAAGCTGACCCGCTTCTTCTTGAGTATCGACACGACGTCCATGCCGGTGCAGCCGGCCAGCGCGATCATCACGAGCTCGGTGTTGGACGGCGCCGAGCCCAGGCCGCCGTGTTCCGGCTTGGTGTCGACCACGATTGCATGACCGCTCCCCGACGTTCCCACGAACTGCAGTCCCCGATTCCACACTACTTTGCCGGAAGGCATCACAAGTCTCCTGGATGAATATGAGGCTCCTACATCACTTTCCAGACATCGCCCAAAGGTCGCGAAGCTGCGGCGTCAATTCTATTGACCCGCATGCACCTCCAAAACGCCCTTGAACAGCATCTGAAGTTGAGTCGCCACCTCTCTGAACATCCCCTTAGAAAACCCGGGGATCTCGTATAGGATTGCCAGGTCGCCGTCGTCATCTATGCCGATCTTAGCGACGTTGGCATCCGCGTTGAGCTTAAGCACACGCTCCAGGTATGCCTCCTTGTCACCTCTCGGCTGCAAGCCCGGCAGGTAGACGATGAACGAGACGGCGCGTTCGTGGAAGCGGGCGAGCAGGTCGATCTCGGCATCTCCGACCTTTGCGAAATGGGTGACGACGGCGTCCTCGAACTCCCGTTTCGTCGCAAGACCGGCGGCCTCGAGCTCCGCTCTTATTTCGCGTTCCGCCGACACAACATCAACGGTGATGTGGGCGGCTTGCGCCATCCTGCACTCGAGTGCGCGCGCCTGACTGGCGTCGCTGTCAGCGAGATCTTCTTCGGTGGCGTCGGCCAAACGGCCCAAGCCTTTCACAACGCCTTCCGCGACAGCCGGCGTGAGCAGTGCGGTGGGTAGCTCCACGGCCCACAGCAACTGCCCGGCCCCACTGGATAGCGCCTTCACATAGTTGGCGCTGAAAGTGGTACGCAGAATGCTCTCGAGAGCCGCCTCCCTTTCGGACTGGCTTGGCTCCGGAATGAGCACTGCGAACATCGCCAACTCTTCATCCAGCTGCTGGGCCTGTATTACGATCTGATCGACTCGCTCCCCCTCCAACGGCACCGCCAGCGTATTGCTGTCGATCTCTACGCAGTCCAGTCCAGTGTCAGACATCAGTCGATCGAGCGACGCCGGCGGTGCAGACGGACGGCCCGCCTGGTGCTTTTCCCGCTCCTTAGAAGCCGCCTTCGACGGCGCTTCGCTGCGCGGCGGTTTCTCTTTCTCTTTGGCCCTGCGGCTCGGTGCCGGCTCGCGCGGTGGATCAGCCGGCTCGCCGCCGAGGAGCCCTTCAATATCAATCTCCATCTTTCGAATCCCGATTCGAATCCCCGTAGCCGCCGATGCAGCATCGAGCAGTTCCTGCACTTGGGAGGTC